>NZ_CP029550.1:4740000-5064166 GCF_003173715.1 Methylobacterium durans
CTCATCTGAGAACCAGATCTCTATCGGCTTGCCGCCGGTTGCCTGCGCGATCTCTGCCAGATGGGCCGGGAAGTCTTTTTAAAAACCTCCGCCGCCTGCAGATCCTGGGCGTGGTGGCGAGGCCGCGCCGAGAGCTTACGGAAGCCCATGGCGCGCAGGACGCGGCTCAGCGTCTGCTCGGAAACCGAGACACCGTGGTCCTCACACAGGATCTGGGCCAGATCGACCAGGCGCCAGCGCACCACACCGTGGGCAGCTGGCGTCGGGCCTTGCTCCACCATGGCCCGCAGCGCCTCGCATTGGGCCGCATTCAGGCGCGGGCGCGCACCGGGCGCTTTGCCGTCGATCAGGCCGTCAGGTCCCCGTGTGTTGAAGGCCAGCACCCAATCGCGCACGGTCTGCAGCCCGACCCCGCCGATCTGCGCCGCCTCCGAGCGCGATCGGCCGGCATAGATGGCTGAGAGTGCCAGGAGACGGCGTGTCTGGGCTGGAGTCCGTGAGGTCTTGGCGAGCGCGCGCAGCCTCGGCGCATCGAAATCTGACCGGAGCGGCACGGGAGCGGCCATCACATCCTCCTCGGGCAACCACGCCCAGAGAAGGAATCACACCCGGGTTCGCTGGGCTACTCACCCCACGTGAGTCACCCTCACCGAGGACTGGTATGAGCCGTATCGGTATGCGCTCAGTCTTCCGGTCGCTCATTAGACCAACCGCTCGATCGGTGAGGCTGCACCTGATTACTCACCTCGCCTGCCACGAAGCGGTGATCAACCACGGCGAGTGTTGTTTCTGATGGCCGCGACTTCATCGAGCGTCAACTCCTCTGGCCTTCGAGCCACACGCCGAATCCCTAGGCAAGGCTCCGTTCGCCGGCTCAAGCACGTTATGATTCAGCCGGGACACTCCCTGTCGGAGCCTTGTCATGGAGCCATTGTAGGCACTGCCCGCGTGTGCGAGGTAGGTGTGTCCGCACAAGGCATTGCGGGAGAGCCCAGGCTGGCGTGAGCTGGTCATGGCGTCGTGGAGCGACCGCCCCCGGAAGCTTCAAGGCACAATCCCGCAGGGTTGGACGATCTGGAGTGCGACGCTTTGCGCGTCCCAGACGAGCCGAGACTGCCTTTGCATGAGCAGATTCGGTTCGCAGGTTACTCGCGACAGAGGGGGGCAACCGGAATGCTTCTTGCGGGCATTTCGTGGCCCGCTGGTCGAGGGAGAACGCCTTGGATTTGGACGATTCCAAATACGCGCTCGACGCGCCGGACCACGGCTGGAATGATGAGCGGTCGCCGGCTGAGTTGTTCCAGCGGATCACGTCGCCTGCCTACACAACCGACGCGGACGGCTGGCTGACCTACTACAACGAGGCGGCAGCCGATCTCTGGGGCTACCGGCCCGAACTCGGCAAGACACGCTGGTGCGGCTCTTGGCGGATCTTCACGACCGAAGGTGCTCACCTGCCGCTCGATCAGTGCCCCATGGCGGTGGCGCTGAAGGAAGGCCGGGCCGTGCGCGGGGTGCAGGCCGTGCTGGAGCGCCCGGATGGGACGCTGATCCCCTTCATGCCGCATCCGACACCCCTGCGAGACGCTTCAGGCGCCATCGTCGCTGGCTCCAACGTGCTTTTGCCGCTCACTGCGCAGGGCAGCGTACCGCCTCTTTTCGACTACCCCGGCGATGACTGGACGGAGGCACTGCCCCCTGATCTGCCGGACGGCCTCGAACTCGATGATCTGACGGGCTGCCTCCAGAGAACCTTGGCTGCGCAGGCTGATGTGGAGTTTGGCTTCCAGATCGACTGCGAGCGGCTTGAGGCATGGTCCGGCCCGGAGGCCGAGAAGGAGCGGATTGTCCGGCAGCTTGAGAGCAAGCGGCAGAGGCAGCGCGTCCTGCTGAATAGGCGGCTCGACCAGCTACAACAGCGGGCCAAGCGGCTGATGGCGGAGGCTCAGCAGGGGAAGGCGTCAGCGAGGATGATCGTAGATCCTCGCAACACCCTCCACTGAGGCCGCTCGCCAGCGTCTCGCCGCAAACGGCCTGGGTCCTGTTCAGGAACTTACAGGCGCAACTCGGCCGAGGCGCTGCCCTGTGACAGCGCTCTGTCCGCGAAGAGCGCGGCTGGCGGGGACGGCTCTGCCACTGCATCTGAGCCGGAGGTGGTCACATCCGCGAGCCCGGGCGGTAGCTCTGCCGGCAGCAGGGCGGCGTTCTGCTGCATGAACGCAGCTATCTTCGGCGCGATCTCCGCCCGGAAGCGCGAGCCGTTGAAGATGCCGTAATGCCCCGCCCCGATCTGGAGATGGTAGGCCTTCTTCGCGGCCGGCAGGTTCTCGGCGAGATCCAGGGCCGCGCGGGTCTGACCGATGCCGGTGATGTCGTCCTTCTCGCCCTCGATCGCCATCAGGGCACAGCGGCGGATCGCGCCGAGATCCACCGGCTCGTTCCGGTGCCGCATCACGCCACGCGCCATCGCATGCTCGATGAACACCGTCTCAATGGTCTGGAGGTAGAACTCCGCCGTGAGGTCCATTACCGCCAGATACTCGTCGTAGAACTCCCGGTGCTTGGCAGCCGAGTCGCCATCGCCCTGCACGAGGTGGTTGAACATGTCCCAATGCGCCGACTGGTGGCGATTGAGGTTCATGCTGATGAAGCCGGCCAGTTGCAGGAAGCCGGGGTAGACATTGCGGCCATAGCCCGCGTGCGGCCACGGCACCGCGTGGATGCAGTGCTGCCGGAACCAGTCGATGCTGCGCTCCTGGGGCAGCCTGTTCACGGCTGTCGGCGAGTGACGGGTGTCGATGGGGCCGCCGATCAGCACGGCCGATTGCGGCACCAGCGGGTGATCCTCGGCTTCCATACGGGCGATCGCGGCGAGAACCGGCACGGAGGGCTGGCAGACTGCCATGACGTGCAGGTCCGGTCCCAGCGCCTCGAACATGGCGATGCAGTAGTCGATGTAGTCGTCGAGGTCGAAGCGTCCGGCCGACAGCGGCACCTGCTTGGCGTCGGCCCAATCGGTGATGAACACCTGATGCGTGTCGAGGAACGCCGCCACCGTGCCGCGCAGGAGTGTTGCGTAGTGGCCCGACATGGGGGCCACGATCAGCATCTTCGGCTTTGCCGAGGGTGCACCGAAGGCAATGACGCGGCAGAACGGGCGCTCCCACACCACGTGCTCGGACGCGGGCAGGTCGAAGGTGGGTTTGGCGTAGCTGCGGGTGCCCCGCTCGAACAACTCGCAGGAGGCAGCGACGGCGCGGCTTGAGGGTGTGTAGGCGAGTGGGCTGAACGGGTTCTGACAGGCTGTCCTGGCGACCCCGGCTGCCATGCGCGCTGGCGTGAGCATCAGGTCACAAGCATCACGCATCAGGTACAGCATAAAGGCGTTCCCTTCGGCCCATTCCAGAGCAGACCACTTCTGCGATGGCCAACGCCCTGGAACTATGATGCGTTGCGCGGCACCAAAACAAACAGGTTGCCTACGCAATCCACATTACGGAGCACGATATTTCAACCTTGGCCATTCTACCTTCTGCTAAGGAAGCACAGTTCGGACTGCTGATGCGATCGTGCAACAGCAGGTCCAGCGTCGCCGCAGCACGCGGCTTCAGCTTCTGCGAGGAGCGAAATCATGAGCGGTGCGTGAGTGACCGGCACGGTTGGTGAGCGTCCGACGTTAGTGCCTCACCCTCCGCTCGCAGATCGAGACGAAGGGAAATGAACCGCGCCCCGCCGTATCGATGACGGGGGTGCACCAACTCAGGAGGCGCCTGTGAACGACACACCTCGCTTCGAGATCCCCGACAGCATGCGCGACCTTGCCGAGAAGAGTGTCGGTCAAGCGCGGCAGGCATTCGACAGCTTCATCAGCACCGCCCGCCGCACATCCGCGCAAGTCCAAGATTCGGCCGAGAGCGCTCGCCAGAGCGCGGCGGAAATGACGGCGCGCAGCTTCCAGGCGGCCGAGCAGAACGTGCATGCAGCGTTCGACTTCGCCCAGAAGCTGGCGCGCGCCAACAGCGCTCAGGAGGCGATGCAGCTTCAGTCAGAGTTCACGAGATCGCAGTTCGCGGCGATGCAGGCTCAAGCCAAGGAGCTTGGCGGCATGGCGCAGGGCGCGATGCGGCAGGGAGCCGAGCAGGCCCGCAGCGCATTGCAGCAGAACGTGGATCAAACGCGCAACGCGACTCACGAGAGTGCTGGCGCAATGGAGGGG
The DNA here is from genome assembly GCF_003173715.1 of Methylobacterium durans. NCBI lineage: Bacteria > Pseudomonadati > Pseudomonadota > Alphaproteobacteria > Hyphomicrobiales > Methylobacteriaceae > Methylobacterium > Methylobacterium durans. The sequence continues at coordinate 4,744,217 of NZ_CP029550.1, forward strand.
ACGGCGGCTGGCGTGAACAAGACCGTGCCCTGAAAACTCGGCCTGAAGGGGCGTCGCGATAAGTGGTTTACCGCGCGTCAAGGTCTCTCTGGGCCTCTTGATTCGAAACGGCAGATGCCCAGGGACGAAGATCTTTGTTAGGCCGCCCGGCGGCTACGGTCGGTGGTTTACTCGGCCCGAGCACCAGCCCGACCAAGCCCAATTGCCTTTGCCAATTCGGAGCGCTGGGCGGCGTAAGCGGCGGCCACCATCGGGTAGTCGTTGGGCAGTCCGTAGCGCTGGCGGTAGCTGTAGGGGTCGAGGCCGTGTTTGGTCAGGTGACGCTTGAGAGCCTTGTAGGGCTTGCCGTCGATGAAGCTGATCAGCGAGTCCGGCGTGATCGACTTCTTGACCTGCGAAGGCGCGGCCTTCTCGATCTCCTCAGCGGCGGCCTGAGCCGTGCCGCTCGCGAGGCCATTCAGTGCCTGATGAACGTTGCCGATGAGAGCCGGAAGCTCAGCAACAGGAACCGGGTTGTTCGACACGTAGGCCGAGACAATGTCGGCCACGAGTTGAGCGAATTCAGGCTGAGATCCTACCGTCTGCTCGGTCACTTGTTCTTGGCTTATATGTTTGCTGAATACGCGCCTACTCGGCCATTTGCGGTCTTGAATCAAGCGGGACCGCCAAAATCTCATCACATGAAAGGAGTGCAGTGGCGGAATGCCTGCTTGGCCAGAGAAGCGTCGCTGTTCTCGCAGGAGCGGGGCGGCAGGCCATCTTCCTGTCGCCCCGCAGTTGCTACGCTGCAAGCCGCCTTTGCGCTGCTTCACCAGCCATCCTCTCGAAGGTGGCGTTCACAAGCCGGATCTCGCGCTCATTCAGCTTCCGAGTGGCGTTCGGCAGCAGCCGCACGTCGGTGACCCCCGCCTTCGTCATCTTCCCGCGCCAGTACTTGACCTTCGAGCGTTCGGCGTCCGTCATCGCGCCAGCCTCGTCGATACAGCGTACCGGCTTATCCTCGATGACGCCCGGCACCTTCTCGACGGTGCCGCCGAGGCGGCCCTTCAGATACTCGGCCTGCTTGCGGGAGAAGACGTAGATCACCGCCGGCTCTGCTGAGGAGAAGTCGCGCAGGACGCAACGCATCACGAACTGGTACATGGCGTTGAACTCGCGCCATTCCGTCAGTTCGGCAGCCGTCATGCCGCAGACCTCGCGCAGCGAGCCGACCTCGAACTGGCTCGGCTTCATCGCTGCCAGCCACGCCACCCGCTTGTAGTGCTGGAGGTCGTTACGGCCATGCGCCTTAGGGCTGATGAAGTGGCGGTGGTCGAGCTTGGCCTTTGCCCGTAGCCGCTCATTGGCCGTCCACAGCACCGGCTCGCCGGCCGCGTCCTGCTTGATCCACTTGGTCACGGATTCGAGCGGGAGATCGCCTTCACGGAACCGGGTGAGCGAACTGTCGCGATGATCGGAGAAGTACCGGATCGTCACTCGATCGGCGGTCGGCACGAGCCGCTTGCGGCGCTCGAATTCGACCGGTTCGAAGGTGACCCCCCACTTTTCCGTCCAGGCTTTCACCGTAACAGCCTTCATCGCCTCGTCTCCGAGCAGGCGCACGCTGCTGAAGTGGCTGAGGTTCAGCGGCGAGGTGACGGCAAAGAACTCCAGCCGGCCGCCCTCAGCCGGGTTGTCCCACGCTGCCTTCCTCGCCCAGACGTGGGTGTTCGGCTTGCTCAGCAGCACGCACAGACCGTGGTGGACCTTGTCGTAGTCGTCCACGTCCGTGGCGCGGGCGAGTTCACGGCCAGCGCCTGTCAATCCGAGGCTGTAGCAAGCGCCATCCTCCTGCTCGATGTGCACGTGGCGGCGCAGCACTTCGGCGTGGTTCTTGGCGTCGATGGGGAAGGTGGCGAAGCAGTCCGGCACCTCATCGAAGATCACCTCGCAATCACCCCAGGCGGACCAATCCATCATCGTCGCGCTGGCCTGCGTCACGAACACGATGGCAGGGCGTCCCGCCGGCTCCTTGTCGAGATCCTTGCGGATGGCCGCCAACTGAACGGGCACACGGCACTCCGCCCGCTCACTGTGCGCCTCGAAGATCCGGAAGCGCATCGCAGTTCGGCGGCCGGCGATCTCGAAGAACTCCTGCCGGCGCTGCTCGATGGTGGCGATCTTGTCCACGACGTAGACGAAGCGACCCTTCGCGCGTGCCATGCGGGCAAGTTCGTCGCGCGTCTTGCCTTCCCCGCACTCGCCTTCCTTCACGAGCACGGTCAGTCCGCTCTCATCCCGTTCGAGGAGTGGATTCCACTCGTAGGTGTCCTCATCCTCCTCGACGGACAGGCTCATGAGCCAATCGATCAGTTCCGCTGCCTTCTGCTCACCGTGCTGGCGGATGAAGTAGCCGCCGGCCGTGGCGTCGATCCGCCGGAGGATCTGATCCACTTCGCCGTAGCTCAAGGCCCCTCCGGTCTTCGCCCAGACCATGCCGAGCAGCGAACGCATCGTCTCGTAATGGCTGCCGTTGGTGATGCGGCCGCTGTAGAAGCTGGCCCAAGCCGGGTTGAAGACGGCAGGATTGTCGATGCTCATCTCGGGCCGGATAGCTCGATCGGCCCGACGCTGTTCTACGGCAGCGGTCTGCTTTCGTGCCGGCTTGGTGCATGCCTCGGATGGCTGCTTCTGCGCGACGTATTTCGTCCATATGCAGGGGTCGTGCTGCTCAAGCTGCCGCTGCTCGGCAAGCGCCGCATCAACGGTGAGCGGGATGCCGCTCAGGTGTTCCATGACGGTCGTGCTGTGCGGCGGAGCGAACACGAAGTCGCCGGGGTCGTAGATGGAGAGATCTGCCTGCTGACCGAAGGCTACTTGGTTCAGCCATACTGCGATCCGCAGCATCTCGACGCGGGTGAGGTCCCGGTCCGTGTCGATGACGATACGGAACTTCGGCTTCTCGGCCCTGTGACTGTAACTTGTGTACATGAAGTAGGAGAGCCCGCGAGCGTCCAGAGCTGATGCGACGGTTTGCATGGTCACCATGGGCCGATCGGTATCGGCATTGTCCACGTCGGCGTAGAACAGGCTCAGCGTTGGGTCCTCGGCCGCGCCGTTGCGCCAGCAGCCGAAGCGGGTGAAGGAGCGTCCGGTCTTCCGGCTCGTGAAGGTGCGGTGATTGGGCGTGTAGAGCGTGGGCACCCAGCCGTAGCTCTCCAGCTTGTTGGCTTGGGGCGCGGGATAGCGCAGCCGGTTGAGCACATAGTCGCGAACGGCAGTAAACGAAGGAAATCCGTCGAAATCAGTGATCGCCGCCATATCGAGGCGTAGAATTCCTGTTTGTGGTGACGTATAAGTGCGCGCGAGTTCGCTCATGAGGTAGATACGGGAGATTGTTTTTAACATAGCTTCTTGAAAATGGTTGTTGCGCCTCAAAACGAGACTTCACCATAATGCCAGCGCGGGCATTCGACTGTCCATATTTACCTCACGTAATATCACGTGAGTGGGATTTATCTTGCTTCCCACTATTCAAGCGTGAGACATCAGGCTGCCGGTCTGACCTGCACTCCTATCCGCCTCAAAGTTGACGGCGGCTGAAGTCCGGATACACCTGCAACTTCTTCATGAACGTTACCCAGATGGCTGCTGACCCTTCCTGAGCCGTCCCGCTCATCCTTCGCGGCCCGGCTGTCGGCATCGCTGGCTTGCTCTGAGCCCCGGGAGGGGCGCCTCGCAGCCCCACGCTCGCCGACCCTTCTCCTCGACCTCCTGCGCCGATCTGTCTTCATACCGCCCGATAATGGCCGGATCTCGATCCTCTCGGAGATCGTCGTTCTGATCGTACCGCCTGACTGTCCTCGCCTGATCGTACCAGTGTGACTGTCTGCCTCGATCGTGCGCCGGATCGGTTCGGGAGAACCGTGGCGGGGACGTTCAGGAGGACGTGGAGAGGACGGTTGGCTGAGGGGGTTGGATCTCGGCCGGGCCGCGTTCCGCGCCCGTTCTCGTCCGGGAGCCGTTTTTCTCACGGCTCATCTAATACGGGAAGCTGCGCGGACACGTGAGAAATCCAACTGGCTTACAGGACATCAAGGTCATGATGGAGTGTCCGCCGTCAGCGCTCCTGAGACACATCGAGGCCCTTCACGAACGGAGGATGGCTGGTTCATCGTAGTCCTGAGGCACGACGATGAAGCAGACATCCGGACTGGCACGCAAGCCGGCAGACGCGGTGATCAAAGACATCCGCCGGGCCACCCGCCGGCAGTTCTCGGCCGAGGAGAAGATCCGCATCGTGCTGGAGGGCCTGCGCGGCGAGGACAGTATCGCCGAGCTGTGTCGGCGCGAGGGCATCGCCAGCTCGATGTACTACGGCTGGTCCAAGGAGTTCCTGGAAGCCGGTAAGAAGCGGCTGGCGGGCGACACGGCGCGGGCGGCGACAGCAGACGAAGTCAAGGAGCTGCGCCGCGAGGCGGGCGCGCTGAAGGAGGTTGTGGCCGATCTCCTCCTGGAGAACCGCCTGCTCAAAAAAAGCATGAGCGGGGCTGGGGACGACGAGGCATGAGGTACCCAGCCCCTGAGAAGCTGGAGATCATCCGGCTGGTTGAGCAATCCCACCTGCCGGTGCGCCGCACCCTGGAGAAGCTCGGCATCACCCGATCGACGTTCTACCGCTGGTACGACGCCTACCTGAGAGGCGGTCCCGAGGCATTGGCTGACCGACCATCCCGGCCCAGCCGGGTCTGGAACCGTCTACCGACAGAGATCCGCGAGCAGATCGTCGCCCTCGCGCTGGAGGAGCCGGAACTCAGCCCACGCGAACTGGCGGTGCGCTTCACCGACGAGCGGCGCTACTTCGTCTCGGAAGCCAGCGTCTACCGCCTGCTCAAGGCCCAGGACCTGATCACCAGCCCCGCTTACATCGTCGTCAAGGCCGCCGACGCGTTCCGCGACAAGACCACGGCGCCCAACCAGCTCTGGCAGACCGACTTCACCTACCTGAAGGTTGTCGGCTGGGGCTGGTACTACCTGTCGACGGTGCTGGACGACTTCTCGCGCTTCATCGTGGCCTGGAAGCTCTGCGCCACGATGCAGGCCAGCGACGTCACCGCCACGCTCGATCTGGCGCTGACCGCGGCCGGGCTCGATCAGGTGCCGGTGGCGCATCGCCCGCGGCTGCTGACCGACAACGGATCGAGCTACGTCGCGGGTGACTTGGCGACATGGCTTGGCAGCCGAGGCATGACCCACATCCGCGGTGCGCCGCGCCATCCCCAGACGCAGGGCAAGATCGAGCGCTGGCACCAGACGCTCAAGAACCGCATCCTGCTCGAACACGCCTACCTGCCGGGCGAGTTGGAGGCCCGGGTTGCCGCCTTCGTGGAGCACTACAACCACGTCCGAGCTCACGAGAGCCTGGGCAATCTCACCCCCGCTGACGTCTATCTCGGCCGCGGCGAGGGCATCCTGCGCGAGCGGGCGCAGATCAAGCGTCAGACCCTCATCGACCGCCGCTTGCGCCACCACGCGCGGGCTGCCTAACCTCTCAACCCAGGTGGACCAGAGCCTCCGTTCCTGAGCGTCCCAGATCGTCTCAAATCATCTGACGACGGACAACCCAGAAAGCCAAGGAGGTTGCTTGCGGCAGTTCGCTTCATGAGGAGAAGGCCAACACGGCCTTTGTGGAAGGCGTGCGCCGGTACGCCATGAACGTGCGCGAGCTGGACATCGACCTGATCGACCGGGTGAACCCGTTCGGCGAGGCCTATTCGATCCTGGCCAAGACCATGAGCGAGGACAGCTTGAAACAGGTCGCGGCGGCGATTGCCGCAAAGCGCACCACCCTGACGCCCGAGGAAGCTAAGGAGCTGGCGGTGCGCGCCGTCCGATTTAAGAAGGAGCGTGGCCGTCTCCCGTCGATCAGCTCGGCCGATGCCTGGGAAAAGCGCATGGCCGAAGGCGCTGCCGCCTTCGTTCGCTTCAAGGATGAGGGCCGCTATGAGTGATCTCGACCTTGATGAACTCCGCTCTGAATTGGAGGATTTTGCTCGGCCGGAAAAGAAGGGCGGGCGGTCGGCGCGCGAGGAGCGGATCATCGCCGGCTTCGAGGACATACAGCGCTTTGTGGAGACACACGGCCGCGCCCCGCAGCATGGCGAGGATGGCGACATTTTCGAGCGGCTATATGCCGTGCGCCTCGACCGGCTGCGCGCGCTTGAGGAGTGCCGCTCCTTGCTGGCCGGGTTCGACCATCAGGGCTTGCTGACTGAGGCGCTTGCCGCGCCCGCCGCACCGGTCGAAGCCATGGACGATGACGAACTGCTGGCAGAGCTGGAAGGGGCCGCAGGCTCGTCCGATATCACGCAGCTTCGTCACGTCCGGAGCGCTGTGCAGAAGCGAGAGGCTGAGGAGATCGCGACCAGAGAGCGATGCGCAGACTTCGAGAAATTCAAACCGCTCTTTCAGCAGGTCCAGAACGAACTCACCAGTGGGCTTCGTATAACGAGGCCGTTCGTCAAGGACGCCGGCTTCTCAAAGGCAGAAATCAAGGCAGGGCAGTTCTTTATTCTTGGAGGCCAGACGGCCTATGTGGCGTCTGTTGGAGAGCCCATCAGAGCGCCGAATGGCGATTCGGACGCCCGGCTCAGAGTTGTATATTCCAACGGCACCGAGAGCGATTTGCTCCTGCGGTCTCTACAGCGTGCTCTCTACAAGGATGAGGCGGGCCGTCGCATAACCGATCCCACCGCAGGGCCTCTGTTTGCGGATCAGGACGAGGATGGAGACGAGGCGAGCGGCACTATCTACGTGTTGCGAAGCAAATCGGATCATCCCACCGTGGCTGCTCACCGCAATATTCTTCATAAAATTGGAGTTACCAGTGGTAACGTCGAACGGCGAGTTTCAAATGCCCGTGTTGATCCAACGTTCTTGATGGCGGATGTCGAGATCGTGGCCACTTATGAACTATTCAATATCAACCGCACGAAGCTGGAAAATCTGATTCATAGGATTTTCGGATGCGCGCGTGTTGATATAGAGATAAATGATCGGTTTGGGATGCCTGTTGTGCCAAAGGAATGGTTCCTTGTGCCACTCTTCGCTGTCAACGAGGCCGTCGAGCGCATCAGGGATGGCTCGATAACAGGCTACATTTACAACCCTAAGACAGCGAAATTGTCTCATTTCGCCGATACATAGGGCTCATTTATTGGCTCATCGAGTCAAGTTAGTGGCGTCAATGTTTGTGAGAGGGACTTGGAGTTTGTGATGCAGGTCCATTTGCGGCGCTGGTAGTTTTCGCCTGCGCCGGCCTCACTGCTGCTCCATAATAAATAGATGCATGAGACTCCCCTTCGATGTCGCTGAACTAAGTGCGCGGTTGCCGGCCCGCATGCAGCCCGGCTTCGTTGACGCCACAAGGCGCGCTAAGACTCGCTACACAGTGCCCTGTCTCGGGATGAGCAACTGCTCGATGGAGCAGGATCTGTTCCACAGACGGTTGAGGGCATGCCGCGCTTGGCTTTCTGAGCATTGTGCCGGCGGCTTTGATGTCGTTCCCATACGTGATCCTCAGCAGCGCCTTATTGGCCGTCTCTTCCGCTTCGCGGATCCTGAGGACGCTCTCTTGTTCAAGCTGCGCTTTGGGTGATCGGGCGTTCAGGGCGGGCGCGGCGTTCGACTCGGTTCCTCGGAGCTTCTGGCTGTCCCCGCTTCTACACCGGAAACATTGACCCTCGCCTGAGTGGTACGATCATCCTCGTCGGGGACGATCGTACCAGAGGGGTTGGATGGCGACGGTCTATCGGCGTGGCACCCGGTGGTGGATCAGGTTTCAGGCGAATGGGAAGGAAGTTCGGCGGTCTGCCGGCGCATCCTCGAAAGCGGTCGCTCAGCAGTACCTCGCTCAGCTCTTGGAGGAGCATCGCCGCCTTGATCGCGGCGGCCGTCCACGACGCTCCTATCGAGAAGCGTTCGAACGGTTCGCCTCAGAGTATTTGCCGACGCTCAAGCCCTCTACCCAGGCACGCTACCGTGAGAGCTTCAAGCATATAAGCCCTCGCTTCGGAACGCTCTACCTCGATGAGATCAGTAAAGGGCGCCTCAGCGATTTCGTGGCGGCCCGGAAGCACGAGGGTGTCACCGGAGCTACCATCCGGCGGGATTTGGCGACGTTGAGTTGCCTCTTCTCCTGTGCGGTCGCGTGGGACCTTGTTGAGGTCAATCCGGTCCGGCAGTTCTCGAAGAAACACATCCGCGAGGCGCCTCCTCGCACATCGTATCCAAGCGACGAGGAAATCGAACGCCTGATCATGCACGCAACTCCGATGATCGGGCGGCTGATCCGCTTCCTTGCTGAGACTGGCATGCGGCAGGAGGAGGTTTGCAGCCTCGAATGGAAACAGGTCTCGATCGAGCGCCGAGAAGTTCGCCTCTGGAAGACCAAAACATCATCGCCCCGGACTGTACCGCTGAGCGATGGAGCACTCGGCACACTGGTCGGCACACCGCGCCATGCTGACCAGCGCTACGTCTTCTGGCATGGTGCGGACGGGCAGCGGTACACCCACTTTGCCAGCCGGTTCGCCAGCATTGCGAAGCGAGCCAGGGTGCCGTGGCGCTGTCATGATCTGCGCCACCGCTTCGCCAGCGTCTTTCTTCAGGAAACCGGCGACCTCGCCGCCTTACAGGCGATCCTTGGCCATCGGCACATCGCGATGACGCTCAAGTACGCGCACCTCAACACCGCTCACCTGCATCGAGCCATCAGGAGAGTCGGCACGAAACCCGGCACAGTACCGCTGGTCTTATCGCAGCAAGAGGGTGCCGATACGCCCGTAAGTCCTTGATCTGGCGGAAGCGGATGGGAATCGAACCCACCGTACGCTGTTGGCGTACCGCTGGTTTTGAAGACCAGGAGGGCCACCAGACCCCGTTCGCCTCCATCTCCGAACCTAGCAGTCGTGGCCGGCCGAGGACAGCGTCGCCTCACGGTCTCGTCGGGGGAGGCGCGAGAGCGGCGAGGGCGGCGAGGAAGCCCGCCTCGTCCTCAAGCGTCCGCAGGTCGAGCCGCAGCGCCCCGTCGCCGATGCGCCCGATCACCGGAACCGGCAGGGCGCGGAGCGCCGCCCCGAGACGCTTCAGCCATCCGCCTCCCCTCGGCCCGCGCCCGGGAGGCCGCAGCGCGAGGCAGGCGCTCGGCAGCGTCTCGACGGGCAACGCCCCCGAGCCGATCTGACTGATGCAGGGCTCGACCGCGACCTCGGCCCATCCCCTCAGGCTTTCCGAGGCGAGGCCCGAGAGCCGGTCAGCCTGGGCCCGTATCTCGGCGGCCTCGCGCGTGAGGAGACGCAGCGTCGGCAGCCGCTCGCGCAGGCGCTCCGGATGGAGGTAGAGCCGGAGCGTCGCCTCGAGCGCGGCGTAGGTCATCTTGTCGACCCGGAGCGCCCGCTTCAGCGGGTTCCGGCGGATGCGGGCGAGGAGATCGCGCCGACCGGCGATCAGCCCGCACTGGACGGCGCCGAGGAGCTTGTCCCCCGAGAAGGTGACGAGGTCGGCGCGGCGGAGGGCCTCCTGCACCGTCGGCTCCGGCGGCAATCCGTAGGCCGCGAAATCGATGAGGTTGCCGCTGCCGAGGTCGATCGCGAAGGGCACGCCGCGCTCCCGGCAAAGGCGGCCGAGATCGGCCTCGTCGGCCTCCGCGGTGAAGCCGTGGATCGCGTAATTGCTAGGATGGACCTTCATGACGAGGCCGGTGCGCGGGCCGATGGCCTCGTCGTAGTCTCTCAGATGCGTGCGGTTGGTGGTGCCGACCTCGCGCAGGCGGCAGCCGGCCCGGGCCATCACGTCGGGCACCCGGAAGGAGCCGCCGATCTCGACGAGTTCGCCGCGGGAGACCACCACCTCCTTTCGCAGGGCGAGCGCGTTCAGGACGAGCAGCACCGCGGCGGCGTTGTTGTTGACGACGATCGCGGCCTCCGCCCCGGTGAGGCGGCAGATCAGGGCCTCGGCGTGGCTGTCGCGCTCGCCCCGCTCGCCCCGCTCCAGGTCGAATTCGAGGTTCGAGGCTTGGGTCATCACGGCGGCGACCGCCACCACGGCCTCCGACGGCAGGGGCGCCCGGCCGAGATTGGTGTGCAGCACCGTGCCGGTGAGGTTGAAGACCGGCCGGAGCGAGGGCCGGGCCTCCGCGGCGAGGCGCCCCGCCGCGGAGGCGAGCAGCGCGGGCTCGTCGCCGAGGGGGAGGCGGCCTTCGCGGACGGCCTCGAGCACGGCGCGGATGGCGCCCGTGAGGGCGGTGCGGCCGTGCTCCGCGATCACCGGGGCGGCCGCCGCGTGGGCGAGCAGGCGCTCGACGGACGGGGGGCGGCGGGTATCGGCGGAGGGCGGGGACAGGCTCGGCATGCGGTCGGTCACGGGATCCATCTAGGGCGTTTCCCGCGCGCCGCGCGCGATCATCGAGCGATCATCCGGGCGACATCGTCGCGTAGATCGCGATCATCGGCGGGATCCGGCCGCGGCGAGGGCTTGCCAGCGCCCGGCATCTCTCCTCAAATGGCCATCTCGCCGCAGTGCGACACGGCCGGCGCCTCGGCTCGAGGCCGGACCTGAGGGGAAGCCGCCGTGCAGGTGATCCTGATCGCGACGCAGAAGGGTGGGGCGGGCAAGAGCACGCTCGCCGCGCATTTCGGCGCGCTCGCCGCCCGCGACGGCCGCACGATCCTGGTCGATGCCGACCCGCAGGGCTCCCTCTCGTTCTGGCACCGGCAGCGCGCGGCCGAGACGCCGCTCCTCGTCCAGGCCGATGCCGCTGCGGTGCCCGAGACGCTGGAGCGGGCGAGGGCCGAGCGCGCCGACTGGGTCGTCATCGACAGTCCGCCCCACAACGCGCCCCTGATCTCGTCCCTGATGAGCCGGGCGAGCCTGACGCTCATCCCCGTGCGGCCGGGCCCGTTCGACCTCGACGCGGTCGGCGCGACGCTCGCGATGGCCCGCAGCCTGAAGGCGCGGATCGCCTGCCTCATCAACGCCGCGCCCCCGATGACCCGGCTCGGCCGGCCACCAGCATCGTCGCCGAGACCCGCACGGTGCTGACCGACCTCGGCGCCCCGGTCCTGCCCGGCCAGGTCTCGCAGCGGGCGAGCCTGTCGCACGCGCTGATCAGCGGCCAGTCGGTCAACGAGTACGATCCCGGCAGCCGCGCGGCGGAGGAGGTCGGCGCGATGTGGTCGACGGTGGTCGACCTCGTCCGCCCCGCCGCCGAGGCCCGCAGAACCCGAAGGTAGATGGCCCATGGCCCGCAGAAGCCGCCCCTCCCTCACCAGCCTGACGCCGCGCCCGCAGGAACCGCGCCCCGAGCCGCGCCCTCAGGAGGCGCGGCCGCCCGGGTCCGATCCGCGGCCGCTGCCGCTCTCGACGGCGCCGGCGAAGCCCGAACCGGCGCGGGGCGCCTCCGAGGGACCGAGGCTGATGCAACTCTGGGTGAACGCCCCGGGCTACTCCGAGCTGAAACGGCTCGCGGAGGAGCAGGGCGTCCCGGTCGAGGCCCTCGGCGTCGAGGCGCTGAACGACCTCCTGATCAAGCACGGCCGCCCGCCCGTGGTGGAGGGGAAGACGGCGCGGCCGGGCGCAGGCGCGGCGCCGGCGGCCTTCGCCCTGGCGCCGTTCCCGGTCTGGCCCGCCACGCCGGCGACGTGGTGGTACGAGACCTTCACGGCGCCGATGCTGGCCGCCTGGACGGGCCGCAAGCCGAAATGAGCCGGGCTCAGCGCCGGCCGGCCACCTCGTCGAGATGGACGAGGAGGTCGGCCGGGGCCTCGTAGACCCGCACGGCGCCCGCGCGCTCCAACTCGTCGGTGCCGTAGCCGCCGGACAGGAGGCCGACGCCGAGCCCCTTGCAGCGGCGGGCCGCCAGCATGTCCCAGATGCTGTCGCCGACGATCACCGAATGGTCGATGCGCACGCCGAGGCGCTCGGCCGCGGCCAGGAACAGGTCCGGATCGGGCTTGGCGTATTTCACCTGATCGCGGGTCACCACCGGCACCGCGGCGGGGTCGATCCCGAGGGCGTCGAGGTTGGCCCGCGCCGTCTCCATCCGGCCGCTCGTGGCGATGGCCCAGGGGATGCCGGCCTCGGTGAGGGCGGCGAGCAGCGCCTGCGCGCCCGGCAGCGGCACGATCTGGTCCGAGAGCCCGGCATAGGCTTCGGCGTGGAAGCGGCGCAGGCGGTCGACCCGCTCGGGGCTGATCTCGAGGTCGGTCTCGCGCAGGAGCTGGTTGGTGAACAGGCCGCCGCTCATCCCGATCTTGCGGTGGATGCGCCAGACGGAGAGGGCGATGCCCTCCGCGTCGAGGGCCTGCTTCCAGGCCAGCACGTGCTGGTACACGCTGTCGACGAGGGTCCCGTCGAGGTCGAACAGGACGTTGGTCTCGATCCGCATCGGCGCCTCCGGTCTGCTGCGGGGAGAAGATCGGAACCGCGAGCGCGTCGGGGAAGGGCCCCGCGCGGGGACGTGAAGCGTTGAGACCGAGGGAGGCACCGCAATGCTCGGATGGGACGCCACGGACGGGGCCCTGCACGCCCCGCCACCTTGCGCAACCGCGAGCCGATCCTCGCCCTGCTCGCCCGGATCCTGCCCGCGCAGGGGCTGGTGCTGGAGGTCGCGAGCGGCTCGGGCGAGCACGCGGTGCATTTCGCGCGCGGCCTGCCGCAGCTGACCTTCCAGCCGAGCGACCCGAGCGCGCAGGCCATCGCCAGCATCGCGGCGCACCGGCGCCGCGCCGGCCTCGCGAACCTCCGCGAGCCCCTCGCCCTCGACGCGGCGTCGCCATCCTGGCCGCTGGCGCGGGCCGACGCGGTGCTGGCGATCAACATGATCCACATCGCGCCCTGGTCCGCGGCCGAGGGGCTGATGGCCGGGGCGGGGCGGCTGCTGCCGCCGGGCGGCCCCCTCTATCTCTACGGGCCCTTCCTGGAGGCGGACCGTGAGACCGCGCCGAGCAACCTCGCCTTCGACGCGGACCTGAAAGCGCGCGACCCCGCCTGGGGCCTGCGCGACCGCGACGCGGTCGCCGCGCTCGGCGCCCGGCACGGGCTCGCGCTTGCCGAGCGTGTGGAGATGCCGGCCAACAACCTCAGCCTCGTGTTCCGGCGGCGGGCCTGAGCCGGCGCAGGCGCCGCCAGCCCATCACCACGCCGGTGAGGGCGACGACGAGGCCGAGCCCGTCCAGGAGCCACTGGGCGAGGTCCCAGGTCGGCCGGTGGCCGATCAGGACGGGGAAATCGAGGCGGTGGAGCCCCGCGAACAGCCAGCGGTGGATCCGCCCGCTGCGGTCGAGCCGGTCGAGGAGTTCGCCGGTCGCCGCGTCGACGTGGAACCAGGTCGCGGCGGGATCGTCGAAGACGAGGCGCAGCACCGGCAGCGGCTTCGTGTCGTGGTGGGCGTACCAGTAGGCGTCGTAGGCGGCGAGACGCTCGGCGCGCGCGAGATGCGCGTCCGGCATCAGGCCCGGTGCGGCCGCGAGAATCGCCGCCCCCTCGACCGGCGGGCTTGAGCGCCGGCCACCCGAGGCGTCGCGGGCGAGGAGGTGGGCGCGTCCGGCGAGGGCGACGAGGCGGAGGGACACGGTGCCCGGTGCGGCGGCGTCCCGGATCTCGGGCAGGCCGGCAGCGGCGGCGCGCCGGCATAGGTCGCCCGCGCCTGCGGGCTGACGCTCGGCCCGGAGAACCAGCGGTTCGGGTTCATCGAGAGCCAGCCGCTGACGACGAACGTGAGGATCCCCAGGCCGCCCACGATCCCGAACAGGTGGTGCAGGCGGCCGATGCCCCGGTAGGGCGTGGCGGCGCCCGACGGATAGCGGCGCCGCGGGCGCAGGCGCCAGATGCCGAGGACGAGCCCGCTCACGGCGCCCGCGATGCCGATCCCCGAGACCCAGAGCACGACGTCGCGCCACAGGTCGGGGCGGGCGCGCAGCGGCGTCGGGTAGAGCCAGTGCGGCACCGCCCCGAGCCAGTTCCAGAAGCGCTCGCGGGCCCCCGTGTCGAGGACGACGGCGCCCGTGACGGCGGAGACGTAGAGCTCGGTCCCGGCGGGATCGCCGAGCGCGACGACGTGGAAGGGGCGCAAGGCGTCGTAGCGCCCGGCGACCGTCCACTGGTCGCGCGCGAGCGTGCGCACGTCCGCGGCCGTGCCGGCCCGGGCCCGCACCAGGGCGAGCGCCGCCTCGGCCGTGACGGGGTCAGGAGCGCGCCGGTGACGGCCGAGACCGTAACCGGCCGGCCCTCGGCCGTCACGATCCGGTAGACGGGCTCGTCGCCCCGCATCTCCAGGTCGAGGGAGCGGGGCGGAGCGGCGAGCCCCGCCGCGCCGAGAGCGCGGGCGGGCTCGACGCCCAACCGGTCGAGGGCGAGCGGCGCCAGCCCCGCCAGCCGCTCGGCCTCCGTCAGGCCCGGGAACGGCACGTGGAGCATGACGAGGCCCGACAGCAGCCAGACCGCGAAGAACAGGCCCGTGCCGATGCCGAGCCAGCGGTGGCCGAGGACGAGCCACCGCTTGACGCGCTTCAGACGTCGCATCCCGTCAGAAGCTCACTGCGTAGGCGACCTCGAACGAGCGCGGGCGCCCGAGCAGCCAGTTGGTGCCGATCCCGTCGACCGCGTTGCCGCTCACCGCGTAGACCTTGTCGAACAGGTTGTAGACCCTGAGCGACAGGCGCGAGGCCGGCGTGACCTGATGGTCGAGGCCGAGATTGACGAGGGCGTAGTCCGGCCGCCGGGCGGTGTTGCCGAAATTCGAGAAGGTGTCGCCGACATATTGCACGCCGACCCGCGCCTCCCATCGGGGCGCGAAGGCATAGTTCAGCCAGAGGTTGGCGACGCGCTCGGGCACGTCGATCGGCTGGCGCCCGGCATAGGAGACGACGGCGCCGTTCACGGCCTGATTGAAATCGTCGTACTGCGCGTGGAGCAGGGCGAGGTTCGCGTCGAGGCGCCAGAGGGGCGTGATCTGGAGCGAGAGCGCCGCCTCGAAGCCTTGCGAGGATTGCTGGCCGACCTGCGTGCTCACGCCGGGCTGGCCCGGCACCGTCGAGATCAGGTTGTCCTTGACGATGCGGTAGCCGGCGAGCGTCCACTCCCCGAGCCCGCCCCAGAACAGGCCCTTGGCGCCGACCTCGACCTGTTGGCCCGTGGAGAGCTGGAAGTTCGCGAGGCTCTGCGACAGGCTGATCAGGCTGCCGACCGGGTCGGTCGCCGTGGCGTACTGGGCGTAGAGGGCGGTCTCGGGCGTCGGGTTGTAGACGGCGCCGAACCGGTAGCTGACGGAGCGGAAGTCCCGGTCGAAGGACGTGCCGGCGCGCAGGTCGTCCCGGTGCAGGCTCGGCGCGTCGTAGCGCACGCCCGCCAAGAGCGAGAGGCGGTCGGACAGGATCAGCCGGTCCTCGGCGAAGACCGAGGCCTGGCTGGTGCGGGTCGAATAGGCCGGCCGGGTGCCGGCGAGGTTGATGAACAGGCCCGGATCGTAATTCGTCGGCGCCACGCTCGACTCGCCGCCGTAGGGCGAGTTGTTGGTGTGGCGGAAGCGGATCGCGTTGACGTCGAAGCCCGCCAGGAACTCGTTGCGGAAGCCGAACAGCTCGCCCCGGAAGGCCGCGTCGAACCGGTTCCCGATCTGCTCCTGCTGGTGGTAGATCTCGATGTAGTCCGAGCGGTCGATCAGGCCGGTGCCCCGGTTGAAGGCGTATTGCTCGACGTCCCGCCAGTGGCGCCGGCTCTGCAGGCGGTAGGCGGTGTTGCGGATCGTGATGTCGGCGCTCGGGCGCCACTCGGCCCGGGCCTGGGTCCAGTTGTCCTGCCAGAGGATCTTGGAATCCCGGATGTTGTAGTTGTTGAAGCGCAAGCGTTCGAGGATGCGGCCCTCGACCAGCGGCGTGCCCCAGTAGCGCGTCGGCTCCTGGAAGCCGTAATCGTGGCTGACCGTCAGGTCGAGATCGGGCGTCACCCGCCAGGCGAGGGCGCCCGAGACCGCGAGATTGCGGAAATCGCCGTCCGGGGTGATCCAGCCGTCGGCGCGGTTGCCGCTGACGTTCAGCCGGTAGGCCATCGACTCGCCGATGGGCCCGCCCGAATCGACCGCGAGCCGCGCCACCCCGTCCGTGCCGAGGCCGACCCGCGCCTCGTTGAGCGGCACGAAGAGGGGCTTCTTCGTCACCACGTTGACCACGCCGCCGATGGCGCCGTCCCCGTAGAGCACCGAGGCCGGGCCGCGCAGCACCTCGATGCGCTCGATGTTCCACGTGTCGAAGGGGAAGTTGACGGTGCCGGCGCCGACGAAGAGGCGGGTGCCGTCGATGAGCTGCTGGATCGAGTTCGGGCCGGCGAAGCCCCGGGCCGTGAAGGCGCCGTTGCCGTTTCCGGGCGAGGCGATGGTGGTGATGCCGGTGGCGTTCTGCGTCACCGCCTCGACCAGCGTGTTCTGGCCGCGCAGGCGCGCAGTCTCGCCCGCGATCACGTCGATGCTGGCGGGCGTCTCCAGCGGCGTCAGGCCGAGGCGGCTCGCGCCGCGGTTGGGCGCGCGCAGGGCGAGGCCGGCGGGCAGATCGGCCCCAAGGACCCCGGCTCCCGGCGTCCCGGCGCCGGCGACCGAGAGCGTGTCGAGGGTGACCGATTCCTGCGCCCCGGCGGCCTCCGGGCCGGCAGCGAGGCCGGCGGCGGCGAGGAGGAGGCGTCGGGCGAGGCGGGCAGGGACCCGGCCGGGTGACCGGATCGTGAGGGGACGGGACGGCATGACGGTGTCGATTCCGAGGGTCGAGGCACGCGCGGATGACCGGCCCCACCGCAACCTTGAATGCAATGTTACAACATTACAATCAGGATATCGCCGCACGGCATCGCGGGACAGCCATGACCCGGAGCGCCACGCCGCAGGGGGCGGGGCGGAACGGGGCGGGGCCGCCGGCGCGAGGCCTTCGGCGGTTGCGGAAGCGGATGCAGCGGACACGCGGGCGCGCTCGGTGTGGCACGTCACCGCGAACGAGGCCTCGGTCGCCGCCTCCGCTCGGGATTGGCAGCGCTTCGACACCCGTCAGGACACCCCGCCCGACGCGTTTCGCGTGTGACCACGGCTGACGGCAGGTCTCCTGGCTCGCGGGTCGCCGCCCTCGCACCGTCTTCCCGGGGCAGACCCCAGTGACATGGTGGTGAAGGACTCGCCGCTCACAGTTGCGGGGGCAGCCGCGGCCTCGGGGCGAACCCTCACCGCGTTCCCTTTTGATCCCCGAAGGGAACCGTCGGGGCTGACGCTAGGCCGCGCGGATCCCGCCCGTCAACGGGAGCGGCCGGCCCGCGCACAGCCCGGAGGTCGATTCCGGAACCGGTGTGGCGCCCGCGCATTGACGCTACATTCGACTTGTTCTAATTAACAAGTGTGAGGACGCGGCGGGCTCCGGCCTGCCCCCCAACGGAACGGAGACACGATCATGGCCAGCACCCACGACGGCGCCTGCGAGAGCTGCCGCTTCTTCGACGACCACAAGCTGAACGGCGGCATCTCCGCGACGGACGAGGGGCTCTGCCGCTTCAACCCGCCGGTGAGCCAGCCGGCTCCGGAGTCGAAGGGCCTGTGGCCCGTGGTCGCCTCGAAGGATTGGTGCGGCCACTACACGCCGGAGATGACCGCGGCCGAGTGAGCCCGGTCGCAGGATCGTGACAGGGGAGGGCCGGTGCGCGAGCGCCGGCCCTCTTCGCGTTCGGGGACCGTTTCGCGGCGCACGGTGCGGATCCGTCCCCCTGCTTTTACCCCGGCCGCGGCGGGCGCGGTCATGATCCGGACACCTTCCGGGAGGAATGGCGGGACAGACAGACGAGGCCGGGCCGCCGAGGCGTGTCGTCGGGGCGGACAGGGGGCCATGGGAGTGATCGGATGACGTTTCGACGGATCGGCGCAAGTGCCGGACGACTGGCCGGACGCGTGGCCGCGCCGCTCATCGCGCTCGGCGCCCTCGCCGGGCTGGCCCAGGCCGCCGCGCCGGCCGACCCGAGCGGCACCTGGCTGACGGAGGACGGGCGCGCCCGCATCCGCGTCGAGAAGTGCGGCCCGCAGGAGAAGAACATCTGCGGCTACGTGGTCTGGCTGAAGACGCCGCTCAACGACAAGGGCCAGCCCCGCGTCGACTTCAAGAACCCCGACCCGAAGAAGCAGGCCCGGCCCTCGCTCGGCCACCAGCTCATCATGGGCCTGAAGCCGAACGCGGATGCCCGCTTCGAGGGCAAGATCTACAATTCCGAGGAAGGCAAGTTCTACGACGTGACGATCTGGACCGAGCAGCAGACCGAGCTCTCGGTGCGCGGCTGCATGCTCGGCTTCCTGTGCGGCTCGCAGACCTGGAACCGCGTCACCGACGTGCTGCCCGGCCAGCTCACCGGCCCGACGAACGGCGCCAACGGCCCGCGCGCGGACGCCGAGTGGGCGCCGAAGGCCCCGGCCGCGGCGGCGGGCGCCGCCGGCCCCGGCACGACGGGCACCGCCACCGCGACGGCCCCGGCCCCGAAGCCCGCCGCCCCGAAGCCGCCGGCGCCCGAGAAGAAGGCCGCGCCCGCGGAGTGAGCGCGCCGCAGCTCCCGGGCGGAGCCGCGGCCTCTCACCCCACCAGCGCGGCGTAGGTCAGCACCCGCAATTCCCGGCGAATCGGCAGGGCCGAGGAGGGGACGAGCTGGGTCAGGAGCACGACCGCGAGATCCTCCGCGGGGTCGATCCAGAAGGCGGTGCTGGCGACGCCGCCCCAGGCGACCTCGCCCGGGCTGCCGAGGATCTGCGCCCGGGCCGGGTCGAGCATCACCGAGAAGCCGAGGCCGAAGCCGATGCCGGTGTAGGAGGATTCGGCGAAGCGCGGCGTGCCCATGCTGGCGAGGTCGCCGGGCAGGTGGTTCGTCAGCATCAGCTCGACCGTCTTGCGGCCGAGGAGGCGCACGCCGTCGAGCGCGCCGCGATTCAGGATGAAGCGGCAGAAGCGCAGGTAATCGGCCGCCGTCGAGACCAGCCCGCCCCCGCCGGACGCGATGGCGGGCGGGCGCGCGAAGGCGGTATCGACCGCGTCGTCGTAGAGCTTCAGGCTGCGGTCCCGGAACAGGGTGTAGTTGGCGGCGAGGCGCGGCAGCTTCCCGGCCGGGACGTGGAAGTCGGTGTCCATCATGCCGAGGGGCGCGATCACGCGCTCGCGCAGGAAATCCCCGAAATCCTGCCCCGAGACCACCGCGACGAGGTGGCCGAGCACGTCGGTCGCCACGCTGTAGTTCCACTGCGCACCGGGCTGGGACAGGAGCGGGAGCCTCGCCACCCGCCCCACCACCTCGGCCAGATTCGCGTCCTTCAGGTGGAAATCGACGCCGTTGCGCCGGTAGAGCTCGTCGACGAGCGTCGCCTCCATGAAGCCGTAGGTGAGGCCCGAGGTGTGGGTGAGGAGGTCGCGGATCGTGATCGGCCGGCGGGCCGGCTCGCTGTCGAACTTGATGCGGTTGCCGCCGGTGAGCACCCGCATCTCGGAGAATTCGGGCAGGAAGCGCGCGACCGGATCGTCGAGCTGGAAGCGCCCCTCCTCGTAGAGCATCATCACCGCCACCGAGGTCAGCGGCTTCGTCATCGAGTAGATGCGGGTGATCGTATCGAGGGTGAAGGGCCGCGCCCGGGCGAGGTCGGCGAGGCCGTGCGCCCGGGCGAAGGCGGTCTGCCCGCCCCGCATCACGCTCACCGAGAGGCCCGCGAGCTTGCCCTCGGCGACGAGGCTCCGCATCCAGGCGTCGATCCGCTCCAGGCGCTCGGCGCTGAAGCCCAGAGCCGCCGGCTCGCCCGCGTTCGTACCCTGCATCCGCCGCTCCCGTTGCCCGTTCCGGCCCGGCATGTAGCGGGAGCCGGGCTCCGCGCCAAACCCGCTCACCAGCCCATCGTGCCGGGGCCGCCCTTGAAGGGGCCGACGATGCCGGGCGTGATCCAGCCGCCGTAGAAGGCGCCGGGCTGCGGCTCGGCGCGGAGATCGCCGACGGTGCAGGCCTCCATCGGCCCGGCATAGAAGGCGACATGCCCGGCGATCGCCCGGAAGGGTGGCGTCGGATCCGGGTAGGACCAGGCGGCGCCGGGCCGGCCCGCCACGTCGATCAGGACAGCCCGTCCCTTCCACTCGCAGATCCCGGCCCGCCGCGGCGGGCCGAGGATGCCGGGGGCGACATCCTCGAGCGGGAAATAGTAGGTCGGCGGGTGGCTCGTCTCCAGCACGCGCCAGCCGCGGCCGGTCTCCGCGATGGTGCGGGCATCGAGCACCACGCGCAGGCGCTGCGGCACCCGCTCCAGCCGCGGTGGGCGCGGGTAGTCCCAGACGCTCTCCTCGTCCGGGCCGGCGGGCAGGGGAACGGGGCGCATCGGCTTCACGTCTCCGCGGGAACGCCAGAGGATAGACCGGCCTGCGTCCCGGCAGGCAATCGCGGCGTTTGCCGCGGGCGCGCGGCGTGCTAGCGCAGGCCGCCCTCAGGACAGGAGCGCCCCGTGACGGCCGATCTCGCCCTCTTCCTCGACTTCGACGGCACCCTCGTCGAGATCGCGCCGCGGCCCGACGCGGTGCGGGTCGATCCCGGCCTCGTGCCCGCCCTGGAGCGGCTGCGGGAGCGGCTTGGCGGTGCGCTCGCCATCGTCACCGGCCGGCCGATCGGCGTGATCGACGATTTCCTGGCGCCCGCCCGCTTCGACGTCGCCGGCCTGCACGGGGTCGAGCGCCGCGTGGGGGAGGCGGTGATGGGCGGGCGTCCGGAGGACCACCCGGAGCTGCGCGCCCGCGTGCCGCTCCTGCAGGCCCGGGTCGCCGACCTCGACGCCGTGCTGATCGAGGACAAGGGCGCCTCGGTCGCGGTGCACTGGCGACTGGCGAGCCCCGGGACGCCGCGCGGGCCGAGGCCGTGGTGAAGGAGATCGCGGCCGAGCTCGACGGTCCGTACCGGCTGCAGCTCGGCAAGGCGGTCGGCGAGATCGTGCCGGCCTCGGCCACGAAGGGCCACGCCATCCGGGCGCTGATGGAGGGGGCGCCCTATGCCGGGCGCCAGGCGGTGTTCCTCGGCGACGACCGCACGGACGAACTCGCCTTCGCCTCCGTCAACGAGGATGGGGGCGTGAGCGTGCGGGTCGGCCCCGGCGAGACGGTGGCGCCGCGGCGCCTCGCCGATCCGGCGGCGGTCCGCGCCCTGCTCTATGCCTGGGCCGAGGGCGCGCCGATGGACGTCTCGGGCCTGCCCGCGGCCTGAGGGCCTTCAACCGGGCCGGGCCGCGGGGCTAAGCTCCGTGTCCGGAGGCTCCAGGCGAACCGAAACAGGGGCGACGCGCGCATGTTCGAATTCCCGGTCCTCGTCGGCGATATCGGCGGCACCAACGCGCGCTTCGCGCTGGTGGAGGCGAAGGGCGCCGCACCGCGGGTCCTGTCCCACGAGGCGACGGCCGGCCATCCGGACCCGTCGAGCGCGATCCGCGCGGCGCTCGCCAAGGGCGGCGAAGCGCCCGCTCCCCGCTCGGCGATCCTCGCCATCGCGGGGCGCGTCGACGGGCCGGCGGTGCAGCTCACCAACGCCCACTGGGTGATCGCGGGCGAGCGGATCGCCCGGGATTTCGGCCTCTCCAGCGCCGTCGTCGTCAACGATTACGTGCCCGTCGCCGCGGGCGCGGCCGGCATCGCGCCGGACGACCTCACCGTGATCGGCCCGGCGCGGCCGGAGGCGCAGGGCGCCCGCCTCGTGCTCGGCCCCGGCACGGGGTTCGGCGCCGCGGCGCTGGTGCCCTATGCCGACCGCCTCGCCATCGTCTCGACGGAGGCCGGGCACACGGAATTCGGCCCGACCGACGCGTTCGAGGAGCAGGTCTGGCACGCGGTCGAGCGCGTCGAGGGGCGCGTCACGGTCGAGGCGCTGCTGTCGGGGCCCGGCCTCGCGCGGCTGCACGCGGCCGTCTACCAAGTCCGCTCGGGGAGCCCGCGGGACAAGCTCGACCCGGCCGCGATCACCCGGGCCGGGCTCGCGGCGGAGGATCCGCACGCGGCCGAGACGCTCGCCCTGTTCGCCCGCCTCCTCGGCCGGGCCTGCGGCGACCTCGCCCTGACCTTCCTGGCCACGGGCGGCGTCTACATCGGCGGCGGCATCGCGCCCCGCATCGTGCGGGTGCTGCAGGCGGGGGGCTTCCGGGAGGCGTTCGAGCGCAAGGCGCCCTTCGCGCAGATGATGGCGCAGATCCCCACGAGCGTGATCACGGTCCACGACCCGGCCCTGACCGGGCTCGCGGCGCTGGCGAGCGAGGGCGCGGCCTTCGTCTATCACGGGCAGGTCTGGCGGGCGGCGGGCTGATCAGGCCAGGCCGAGGTGGAGGGCGAGAGCACTGTTCACGGCGACCATGACGTGATCGTCGGCTCGCCCGATCAACCCACCGATGCGCTGCTGCGGGATCGTCGTGATCTTGTCGATGACCACTTGGGAGGTCTGCCGCAAGCCGTTCGACGGCGACGGTTCAATCGTCAGGCGAAGCAAGCCTGCGTCCGGGCGCAGCGTCGTCGTCAACGGACAGATCGTTGCCGAAGGCAGCGCCGAGAAGAGGTCGGATTGGACATCGAGAGCCGGGCGCGGCTTGCCGTACTCGCCCGGGATCACGACGGTGAGCAGGTCTCCACGGCGGATCACACCTCCGGCCACACGTAGGTGTCCTCGATGAAGCGGAGGGCTTCATCCCCGGCTGGGTCCGCGGCCGCGATGGCCTCGGCCTGAGCACGGCACGTTGCCGCGAAACCGGGTGCACGGGTGTCCGGCACCCAGATCTGAACCGGTCGCAGGCCGGCGGCGCGCATCCGCTCCCGGTAGGTTAGTGTACGCGAGGCTGCGGATCGTGGCTTCTCGTTATGGTGAGGCATGCCGGGTCCTTCTGTAACATGTTACAGCAGGCTGCCCGTCCCGTCGCCTCACGCCGCCGCGAGCGGCTTCGAGACGCTCTCCAGCGACTTGCCCTCGGCGGCGGTGCCGTAGATCCCGCCGACCACCGCTGCCACCGCCATCAGGGCCGCGCCGATCAGGTAGCCGACGAGGACCCACTCCCGCGAGCCCGTCTCGACCAGCGTCCCGAACAGGAGCGGGCCCGAGACGCCGCCGATCCCCGTGCCGATGGCGTAGAAGGCCGCGATGGCCAGTGCCCGGATCTCGAGCGGAAAGGTCTCGGCCACCGTCAGGTAGGCCGAGGAGGCCGCGGCCGAGGCGAAGAAGAACACCACCATCCACACCGCCGTCTGGCCGATGGGCCCGAACACGCCGATCTGGAACAGGTAGCCCGCGCCGGCGAGCAGCAGGGCCGAGATGCCGTAGGTGAAGGCGATCATCGGGCGGCGCCCCACCGTGTCGAACAGCCGCCCGAGCACGAGCGGCCCGAGGAAGGAGCCGAGCGCGAAGGGCAGGAGATACCAGCCGACATGGTCGCCCGGCACGCCGTAGAACCGCTCCAGCACCAGCGCGTAGGTGAAGAACAGGGCGTTGTAGAAGAAGGCCTGCGCGATCATCAGCGCGAGGCCGACGAAGGTCTGGCGCCGGCTCGTATGGAACATCGCGCCGAACACCTCCGAGAGGGGCGTGTGGCTGCGCGTCCTCAGCCGCAGGCGCTTGCTCTCGTCGATCGGCGGCAGGGTGATGCCCTCGTCGGTGAAGCGCTTCTCGATGCCTGTGACGACCCGGTCGGCCTCGGCCGCGTAGCCGTGCGTGACGAGCCAGCGCGGGCTCTCGGGAATCCAGGTGCGCAGGAGCAGGATGACGAGGCCGATGCCGCCGCCGACGAAGAAGGCGATGCGCCAGCCCCAGGCCGGGTCGATCAGCCCCGGCCGCAGGGCCACGATCGACAGGAAGGAGCCGAGCGCCGCCCCGATCCAGAACGAGCCGTTGATGACGAGGTCGGTCCAGCCGCGGACACGGGCGGGGACGAGTTCCTGGATCGTCGAGTTGATCGCCGTGTACTCGCCGCCGATGCCGGCTCCCGTGAGGAAGCGGAACAGGCAGAAGCTGTAGATGTCCCAGGAGAGGCCGGTCGCCGCGGTGGCGGCGAGGTAGAGGGCCAGCGTGATGAAGAACAGCTTCTTGCGCCCGATCCGGTCGGTCAGCCAGCCGAAGCCGAGCGCGCCCGTGACGGCGCCGACGAGGTAGGAACTCGCGGCGAGCCCCACGTCGAACTCGGAGAAGGACATCGGCGGCTGGCGCAACGCCCCGACCAGGGAGCCCGCGAGCGTGACCTCCAGCCCGTCGAGCACCCAGGTGATGCCGAGCGCCACGATGACGAGGACATGGAAGCGCCCCCAGGGCAGCCTGTCGAGGCGGGCGGAGATGTCGGTGTCGATGATCGTGCCCATCGGCACGCGCTCGGGCGCCTGCGCGCCGGACTTGCCCTCCGCTCGGCTCGACATCGACCGTTTACCCTCCCTCAGGATCTCTGTTGGTGGTCCTGTGCGAATCGTCTCGACGCGGACAAGGTTTCATCACCAGCGGTCTCATCTAGGGCGCTCACACGGCTGCGCCCCATGAAACCTCGCCCCCGCTCGACCCTGCATCCCTGCCTGCGCCTCGCTTTCCTGAGCGCGACGACGCTCGCCGGCCTCGCGGCGGTGCCGACACACGGCGCCGACGCGACGCTCGGTCGCGACCGCGCGCCGGTGGCGATCAACAGCGCGGAGGTCTGGAGCCTGCGACCGACGCAGGTCAGCCTTGCCGTCCAGCCGGCGGCGCGGCCCGTCCGCGGCGGACAGGCCGCGACCATCCCGGAGGCGCGGCGGAGCGTGCGGATGGTCTACCCGGCCCTGGTCGAGGCGCGCTGAGGCGCATCACGCCGCCCGGCGCGGATCGAGGGCGTCGGCGAGGCCGTCGCCGAGCAGGTTCAGCGCGACGAGTGTGGCGACGAGGAAGCTCGCGGGACCGGCGAGCATCCAGGGCGCCGATTCGATGGCGCGGGCGCCTTCGGCCACCAGCACGCCCCAGCTCGTCGCGGGCTCCTGCACGCCGAGGCCGAGGAAGGACAGGAAGCTCTCCAACAGGATCACCCGCGGCACCAGCAGGGTCGCCGCCACGACGATCGGCGAGAGGGCGTTCGGCACGATGTGGCGGCGCAGGGTGGCGAGCGCCGAGAGCCCGAGCGCCTCGGCCGCGCGCACGAAGTCGCGGCGGCGCAGAGCCAGGGTCTCGGCGCGCACGATGCGGGCCATGTCGAGCCACTCGACGGCGCCGATCGCCAGGAGGATCAGCGCGAGGCTCGCCCGGAAGAACACAACGAGCACCATCACGAAGAACACGAAGGGCAGGGCGTAGAGGATGTCGACGAGGCGCATCATCACCGCGTCCGTCGCCCCGCCCACGAAGCCCGAGACCGCGCCGTAGGCGACGCCGACGAGGAGCGCGACGAGGGTCGCCGTCAGCCCGATCAGGAGCGAGACGCGCCCCGCCACGAGGCTGCGGGTGAGGAGGTCGCGCCCGTGCACGTCGGTGCCGAGGAGGAAGTGCAGGCGGCGCACCGGCACCTCGACCACGAGGCGGCGCCCGTCCGCCTCGCGGGCGAGGATGCGGGGGTCGCCGAACAGGTCGGAGCGGGGCAGGTAGACGAGGGAGCGCGGGTCGATCGGCCGGTCGGCGGCGAGCACGAGGCGCAACCGGTCGCCCGCCCGCTCGGCCTCGGCCACGGAGGCCCGCATCCGAAAGGCGATGCGGTCGAGGGCAGGGCGCAGGCGCTCCGGGCCGGGCTCGGCCGCGAGTCCCGGCGGGAGCTGGCGCAGGTCCGGGTAGCTCCGCTCCGGCGCGTGTCCCGTCAGGGCGGGGCCGAGGAGGCAGGCCAGCGCCATCGAGACCAGGACCAGGAGGGCCCCCATCGCGGCGCGGTTGCGCGCGAGCCGGCCGAGCATCAGGCGCCCCGGCGCCAGCCTGCGCGGCGCGATGGCGGCGTGCGGCGCGGCCGCCCCGCTCACCGCCCGAGCCTCAGGCGCGGGTCGAGGATCGCCGAGAGGAGATCGGCCGCGAGGTTGAACAGGATCACCAGCACGGCGACGAGCACGACCGTGCCCATCACCAGCGTGTAGTCGCGGTTGAGCGCGCCGTCGACGAAGTAGCGGCCGATGCCGGGCAGGCCGAAGATCGTCTCGACGACGACGGAGCCGGTCAGCAGCGCCGCCGCCAGGGGCCCGAGGATCGCGACGACGGGCAGCAGCGCGCCGCGCAGCGCGTGGGCGAGCACCCGGGTCGGGCCGAGCCCCATCGCCCGCAGCGTCCGGATGTGAGGGGCGGCAAGGCTCTCGGCGAGGGAGGTCCGGGTCAGCCGCGCGATCGCGCCGACCTGCGGCAGGGCGAGGGTGATCACGGGCAGGACGAGGTGGGCGGGCGCGCCGCCCTCCCAGCCGCCGAGGGGGAGCCAGCGCAGGGAGAGGCCGAACACGATCTGCAGGAGGGGGGCGACGACGAAGCTCGGCAGGGACAGGCTCGCGGCGGCGAGGAGGCCGACCGCGCGATCGGCACCGCCGCCCCGGCGCAGCGCCGCGAGGCTGCCGAGGCTGATCCCCGCCCCGAGCGCCAGGAGGAGGGCGAGGCTGCCCAGCGTCATCGAGACCGGCAGGCCGCGGGCGAAGAGGTCGGCGACGCCGAGGTCCCGGAAGGTGAAGGAGGGGCCGAGATCCCCGCGCGCCAGCGCCGCGAGGTAGCGCAGGTACTGCACGGGCAGGGGCTGATCGAGCCCGTAGACCCGCCGCAGATTCTCCATCGCGGCAGGCGGGAGCGGGCGCTCCAGGTCGAACGGGCCGCCGGGGCGAGCCGCATCAGGAAGAAGCTCAGCGTCACGACGAGAAACAGCGTCGGGACGGCCTGGAGCAGGCGGCGGAAGCCGTAGCCGATCATGGGTTCGTGCGGCCCCGCCTCACGCGTCGAGCCGCAGGAAGCGGGTCGGCGCGGCGTTGCGCAGGTTGGGCTGGTAGCCGTGGAGCCGCGGCGCGATCAGGGCCTTCGAGCGGTAGTGCATCAGGGGGAGCCAGGGCAGGTCGCGCATCAGGATGCCCTCGGCCTCGGCGAGCAGCCCCGCCCGCCGCGCGAGGTCGCGCTCGGCGGCCGCGGCGGCGAGCAGCGCGTCGTAGCCGGCATTCGCGTAGCGGCCCACATTCATGCCGTCATTCGTCGAGGAGAGCAGGAACAGGAAGTTCTGCGGGTCGGAGTAATCCGCGATCCACGACATCCGCGCCACGTCGAAATCGCCACCGTCGCGCAGGTGCGCGAAGTGGGTCTTCGCGTCGGTGTAGACGAAACGGGTCTCGATCCCGAGGCCGCGCCACATCTCGGCGACGGAGATCGCCGTGTTGCGGTTGTTGTCGGTGGTGTTGAACCGGTACTCGATGGTGAGCGGCCGGCCGCCCGGCCCGAATCCCGCCTCACTCACGAGGCGGAGCGCCTCCGCCTCATTGTCGATCGGCAGCGCGTCGCGGCCCGGCGTTTCCGGGGGCGTGCCGTAATGGTCGAGGCCCGCCGGGCAGAGGGAATAGGCGGGCGCCATCGTCTCGCCCCAGACGGCGGAGGCCAGGAATTCCCGGTCGATCACGAGGGAGAGGGCGCGGCGCAGGCGCGGGTCGTCGAAGGGCTTCTTGCGGGTGTTGAACGCCAGCGCGTAGACGCCGAGCGCCGGCCCCAGCACCACCTGCGGGCCGAAGCGCGTCCTCAGCGAGGCCATCTGGTCGCCGGGCAGATCAGCCAGCGAATCGACCTCGCCGGCCGCGAAGCGCCGCACCGCGCTCGCGAGATCGGGCGTCGGGATGAAGGCGACGCGGGGGATGGCGATCTGCGCGGCGTCCCGGTGATGCGGATTGACCTCGAGCGTGATGCGGTCGTTCGGCACGAGGTCGCGCAGGCGGTAGGGCCCGTTCGAGACGAGGTTGCCGGGCCGCGTGAAACTGTCGCCGAAGCGCTCGACGCTGGCGCGGTGGACGGGGATCGCGGTCTGGTGGGTGAGGAGTTCGAGGAAGTAGGGAGTCGGCTCGCCGAGCGCGATCACCACGGTGCGGGGATCGGGCGCGGCCACGCCGAGGGCGTCGCCCGGCAGCTCGCCCCGGTTCACCGCGGCGGCGTTCCGGATCGGGAACAGCACCTCGGCGTATTTCGCGGCCGTCTCTGGCTTCAGGATCCGGCGGAGCGAGAACACGAAATCGTCCGCGACGACCGGGTCGCCGTTCGACCAGCGCCCGTCGCCCCGCAGGGCGAAGGTGTAGGTGCGCGCGTCCTCCGAGAGGGTCCAGCGCTCGGCCGCGCCCGGGATGATGGCGCCCCGGTTGTCGTAGGTGAGCAGCCCCTCGTAGAGGTCGCGCAGGATGTGCGCCTCGGCCACCGTCGAGGATTTGTGCGGGTCGAGCGTCTCCGGGTCGGCGTCGTTGCCACGTCGGTAGAGGCCGGGCTCCGCGGCGCCCGCCGCGCCGCCGAGGAGGAGGGCGGCGGCGCCCGCGAGGCAGTCCCTGCGGCGCGGAAGCATGTCCCTGCGGCGCGGGCGCATGCGGCTCAGGCGCCGGTATCGGGCGTGAAGCCCGCCGCCTCAATGCCGGCCACCGCGCAGATCTCGTCGTTGTCCGAGGTGTCGCCCGAGATGCCGACCGCGCCGACGACCCGCTCGCCCGCGCGGATCAGCACGCCGCCCGGCACCGGCACCAGGGCCGCCGGCCCGACGAGGTGGCTCACGGCGGCCACGAAATGCGGCTGCTCCTCGGCGCGCTTGGCGATGGCGCGGGAGCCGAGGCCGAGGGCCAGCGCCCCATTCGCCTTGGCGAGGGCGACCTCGGCCCGCCGGAGCGAGGCGCCGTCCTCCACCTGGACACATTTCAGAGACCCGCGGGCATCATAGACGATCACCGCCAGCGGCTTGAGGCTGCGAGAACGCGCGGTCGCGAGCGCCGTCTCGACGATGGTGCGGGCGGCGGCGAGGGTGAGATCGGTCATTCGAGGTCTCGCGGAGGGCGGGGCGTCGACCAAAGGTCGTGCACTCGTCTAGAGAGCAGCTTCAGGTTGTGGCAAGCGCCCGGGACAGGGAGAGCACGGCAGGCACGATGCGTCGAGGAATCATCCATATCGGAATGCCGCGGACGGGGTCCACCTCGTTCCAGGCGGTGCTGACGAACCTGCGCCCGCACCTCGCGGAGGCCGGCATCCTCTACCCGGACCTGACGCCGCCGGGCTCGCCCCACGGGACGGAAGTCAATCACCAGCCGCTGGGCGAGGCCCTCGACGGGCGCCGGCCGCCGCCCGAGCGCGCCGCCGCCCTCAAGTGCCTGTCGGACGTGCTGGCCGGGACGGCGGCCGACACGGTGATCCTCTCCTACGAGGATTTCTCCGTGCAGAAGCCCGCCCTCGGTGTGCCCGCGACCCTGGCCGACCTGTTCCGCCGCCACGGCTTCGCGGTCGAGGTCGCGATGGTGGTGAAGCCGGTCTTCGAGCAGCTGAACTCGGCCTACGCGCACCGCGCCCAGCTCGTGCAGGAGACGCGCAGCTTCCGGGCGTATGCGGGTGCGCTCTGCGGCTCGGGGCGCTTCGCATACCACGCCCTCGTCGAGCCCTGGCTGCGCGCCGCGGATGGGCGCGTCACGGGAATCCCGCTGCGCGACGCGCGGTCCGACACGCCGCTCCTCGAGCGGATGTTCCGGGATCTCGGCCTCTCGGACCGGACCGCGTCGCTGATCTCGCCCGAGACGCTCCGCTTCGTCACGAACCGCAGCTCGGGCCCGGTCGCCGTCGAGGCGTCGCGCCGGCTCCGGCGGCTCAGGGCGCACCGGCAGGTGCCCGGCCATCCGCGGCAGATCGGCCATGTCATCGACGAGGCCGCCTGGGCGCGCGGGCTCGATCCGGAGCCGTTCCGCGGGGACGCGCCGGAGATGCGGGCGCGGGTCGACGAGCGGTACGGTGCCTCGAACGAGCGCTTCGCCCGCGCCGTCTGGGGCCGGTCCTGGTCGCAGGTCGTGGCCCCCGCGCCCGAGAGGGCGCCGAA
Source organism: Methylobacterium durans (assembly GCF_003173715.1). Lineage (NCBI taxonomy): Bacteria > Pseudomonadati > Pseudomonadota > Alphaproteobacteria > Hyphomicrobiales > Methylobacteriaceae > Methylobacterium > Methylobacterium durans. The sequence continues at coordinate 4,774,230 of NZ_CP029550.1, forward strand.
CGAGCTGGCGACGCGTCCGATCCCGGCGCGGACAGAGGCCGAGATCGCCGCGATCGTCACCGAGACGATCCGGCATTTCGGTCTCAGCGAACCGCCCGCCTGGCGCAGCATCCCGGCCGAGATCGCGGAGGCCGGGGTGGACAGGCTCGCGAGGCTCGTCGGCTACACGCGCTGGCGCGTGCCCTGATCAGACCGAAGCGGGACTGTCCGCGCGGACCGGGTCGGTCAGGTGGGTGCTGCCGATCTCGTCGAGGAACAGCTCGTAGCTGCGCGCCACCGCGCCGAGGCGCTCGAAATGCGGGAAGGCGCCGGTCGGCATGGTCTCGATCGTCCAGTTCGGCCGGTCGTAGAAGGCGTCGGCGTAGCGGTAATCCACGAAGTCGCCGCGCGTCCCGTGGATCATCCAGACCGGCAGCCAGAGGGCGTCGTAGAGGCGCGTCGCGTCGGTCGGGAAGAGATGGCCGGCGATGAAGGAGAAGGGCGCGTGCTCGGCGCCCGGCTGGTGGGCCGAGGCGTAGCCGTAATCGAGGAGGCCCTCGTCGATGTCGCGCGAGCCCCAGGTCTTCTCCAGGAAGTAGCGCATGCTGGGACGGCTCGTGAGCGCGTCGAAGAGCGCTTGGCCCGAGACCGGCAGGTCGAGTGCGGCGCGGGCGGTGTCGTTGCCGCGGTTGCCGCCGAGGGGGCCGCGGCCGGAGAGGCGCGCGTCGAACCCGGTCGGGCTGATCAGGCCGAGGCTCCGGTAATCCTGCGCCCGCTCCAAAGCCGCCCGCGCGAGGTACTCCGCCGAGAGCGAGAGGGCGATCGCGTCGATCCGCGCGGCAGTGTGCCGGCGCCGGATCTCGGCCACGACCGCGTGGATCGCGCCCACCATCACGGCCGGCGTGTAGACCTGCCGGCGCCGCTCCGAGAAGCCGAATCCCGGCAGGTCGAGGGCGTAGACCGGGCGCGAGCGGGCGAAGTGCCGGTAGAGCGGGCGGACCTCGTAGGCGCTCGCCGCGGCGTTGACCGAGTGGATCAGGAGGAGCGGCACGCCGCTCTCCAGCCCGTCGTCGTAGAGGTTCACCGCCCCGACCGGGGTGCGCAGGCGCTGCAGGCGCCCCGGCAGGGCGGGGGGCAGGGGAACGCGGTGGTCGATGCCGAGGCGGCTATAGGCGATCCAGCCCGCCGCCCCGCCGAGAACGGCGAGGCCGAGGCCGCGGGCCGCGCGTCCGGCGAGGTGCGGGAGGAAGCTGTGGGGTCGGCTGGGCATCGGAAACCTCGCATCTGCCGGCGACAACGTCACAGGCGAAGCCCCGTTGCGTCCTGCGGCCAGGCTTGATGCGACGGGCGCCTGATCTCAGCCGGCCGCCTCGATCTCGGCGCTGAGGTTCAGCCACTCCTCCTCCGCAGTGCCGAGGGCGGCCGCGGCCTCCGCGCGCATCCGGGCGAGCTCGCCGGCCTTGGCGGCGTTCGCCTGAAAGGCGGTGCCGTCGGCAAGCGCCGCGTCGATCTTGGCGATGGCGTCCGAGAGCTTGCCCATGCGGGCCTCGATCCCGTCGAGCTTCTTGCGGAGCGGCGCCAGCGCCACCCGCCTCTCGGCGTTCGAGCGGCGCTCCACGGCCTTCTGGCCGCCCGTCGCCTCCCCGCGGCTCTCCTCCCGCTCCGGCCCCGCGAGGACGAGGCGGCGGTAATCGTCCATGTCGCCGTCGAAGCTCTTCACCGAACCGTTCGAGACGAGCCAGAGCCGGTCGGCGCAGGCCTCGATCAGGAAGCGGTCGTGCGAGACGAGGATCACGGCCCCCTCGTAATCGTTGATCGCCTCCACGAGGGCCTGCCGGCTCTCGATGTCGAGGTGGTTCGTCGGCTCGTCGAGGATCAGGAGGTGGGGCCCGTTGAACGCAGCGAGCCCCATCAGCAGGCGCGCCTTCTCGCCCCCCGAGAGCTGGGAGACCGGCGTGTCGGACTTCGCGGCCGGGAAGCCGAGGCGGGCGGTCGCCGCGCGGGCCCGCGCTTCCGGCACGTCCGGCATCCGGGCGCGCACGTGGGCGTAGGCGCTCTCGGCCGGATTCAGCTCGTCGAGCTGGTGCTGGGCGAAGTAGGCGACCTCCATCTTGGACGAGCGCTTCAATTCGCCCGCAAGCGGGGGCAGGCGCCCGCCGATCAGCTTGCAGAACGTCGACTTGCCGTTGCCGTTGGCGCCGAGGAGCGCCACGCGGTCGTCGGGGGCGAGGCTGAGGTTCAGCCCCGAGAGCACGATCCGGTCGCTGTAGCCCGCCTGGACCCGCTCCATCGCGACGATCGGCGGCGAGAGCGGCCGCTCCGGGCTCGGCAGGTGGATCACCGGCATCTCGTCCTCGATCAGCGCCGCGATCGGCTCCATCTTGGCGAGCCGCTTCATGCGGGACTGGGCCTGGCGGGCCTTGGTGGCCTTGGCCTTGAACCGGTCGATGAAGCTCTGCAGGTGGGCGCGCTCGACGTCCTGCTTGGCCTTGGCCTTCGCCTGCAGCACGCGCTTCTCGGCGAGCTGGCGGGCGAAGGAGGTGTAGCCGCCCCGCCAGAGGGTGAGCTGCCCCCGGTCGAGATGCAGGATGTGGTCGACGCAGGTGTCGAGCAGGTCGCGGTCGTGGCTGATGATGACGGCGGTGCGCGGGTAGCGCTCGAGGTAGTCGTAGAGCCAGAGCGTGCCCTCGATGTCGAGGTAGTTGGTCGGCTCGTCGAGGAGCAGGAGATCCGGCTCGGAGAAGAGCACGGCGGCCAGCGCCACGCGCATGCGCCAGCCGCCTGAGAAGTCGGAGCAGGGGCGTCCTTGCGCCGCCGCGTCGAAGCCAAGGCCGTGCAGGATCGCCGCCGCGCGGGCCGGCGCCGCGTGCGCGCCGATATCGACGAGGCGCGTCTCGATCTCCGCCCGGCGCAGGCCCTCGGCGGTCTCCGCCTCCTGCATCAGGCGGGTGCGCTCGGTATCGGCGGCGAGCACCACCGCGTGCAGCGTCTCCGGCCCGGCCGGCGCCTCCTGGGCGACGGCGCCGATCCGCATGCCCCGGGGCATGGCGACGTCGCCGCCGTCGGTCGGGATGTCTCCGAGGATCGCCCGGAACAGAGTGGTCTTGCCCGCGCCGTTGCGGCCGACGAGCCCGACGCGGGCGCCGTCGGGAATCGCGAAGGTGGCGCCGTCGAGGATGAGGCGCTCGCCGATGCGGTAGGTGAGGTCGTTGACGCGGAGCATGGCGCGCCTTCTGGCGAGGCGCGGGCGCGGAGGCAAGCGGCGCGCGCGACGAAGCGGGGCGGAGCCGATCCCGCGGGCCCGATCGCGACCGTGCCGCAGGCTGGACCGGCTTGCCGCGGGCCCACGGACCGGGCCATAACAGGGTTGCCGTGCGCCGCCGCGCGCCGGTCTCCGGGGGGGCTCCTCACGACGCGCCGCGCGCGCCGACGGAAACCCGGACGATGCAGCTCATCGAGACACTGACCAACGTCCGCCGGATCGAAGGCTGGCGCGCGGCTCTGCGCGCAGTCATCGAGCGCTGGCTGATCGGCTGCTACGAATCCTGAAATCCGTCAGACCAAGTCCCAGGCGCTCGGATCGCGCATCAGCTTGGCCACCAGCGCGTGATTCAACACGTGGCCCGTATGGGCCGCGCGAACATGGCCGAGGATCGGGTGGCCGGCGAGGGAGAGGTCGCCGACGAGGTCGAGGACGCGGTGCCGCACGGGCTCGGCCGGCCCGCGCATCCCGCCGACGACCCGTCCGCCGACGATCGCCGCCGTGGTCCCGAAGCGCGCCCCCCGCAGGATCGGGCGGCCGGTGGCGTAGGCGTAGAGCTTCAGCGGCAGGGCCCATTTCAGGCGCCCGAAGCTGCGCGCCGGCGCGAGCGCGCCCTCGAAGGTGTCGGGCCCGATGCGGCCCTCCCAGCGCATCGCGCCGAGATGCGCCAGCGCGAGCTCCGCCTCCACGACGAGCGCGTCGGCCGGCGCGATGCTGAGCGCGCGCCGCCCGTCGCGGACCTCCACGAGGCGGCGGACGCGGATCCGGCGGCGGGGCGCGTCGAGCACGGCGCGGCCCGCCTCGCGGATCGCCGCGCACCAGGGCAGGGCGCTCCCGTCGAAGATCGGCAATTCCTCGGCGTCGATCTCCACGACGGCGTTGTCGATCCCGAAGGCGCTGAGCGCCGCGAGCAGGTGCTCGACCGTGCGCACGAGGGCCCCCTCCGGCGCCTGGAGCGCCGTGCAGAGGGGCTGCGTCACCTGATACTGCCAGAGGGCCGGCACGGTCGCGACGGCTCCGTCCGGCGTCCGGCGGCGGAACACGATCCCGGTGCCGGCCTCGGCGGGGACGACCCGCACGGTCGCGAATCGGTTGGTGTGGAGGCCGCGGCCGGACCGCGTGACGGCGCCGGCCAGCGTCGCCTGACGCGGGGCGGTCTCGGTCGTGGCGGACGGCTCGGCGCCGTGCTCGGCGGCGGATCTCGGCAGGGGACGGGGAGCGTTCAGCGGCATGTTCGTCGGTGCGGCGGGGTCGGTACGCCGTCCGCTGCCCGCCGACGGACCTCCGAACCGCGCGTGCGGCCCGCCGAGGCGGCGAAACCGGGCGGCTGGTTTGCCTGCGACCGGCGCGAAAGAAAAGTAAAAGCTTCGTTATTGCCTCCGGAGACCCGAGATCTTGATGTGGCCGGCGCCCCAGGTCCGGGAACAGATTTTTCGAGCGCCGATCGGGCGCCGACGTCATCCACGCTCTTCGCCCGGCGCCGGCTTGACCCGTTCCGGACCGGCCGGCAAGCTTTGGACGAGCTTGACGATTTCGCCATTTCCGGTTCAACCGCGGGCCCGGCCCTCGGCGGCGGGGTGAACGCGGGCTCGCCGGACGCGGGCCGCGTCGGCATCGTGTCGGTATCCTGGGGGCTTGTCGGACATGGGGCGGCTGGGGACCATACCGTTCTTCAAGGAGCCCGGCATCGAGCTCGGCCCCTACGAGACGCGCTGCCACTGGCGCCGCTTCGACGAGAACGAGGTTCTGGTCGATTACGACGACGTCTCGACGGACGTCTACTTCCTGGCGGCGGGCGAGGTGCGCATCCTCAACCGCTCGCAATCGGGCAAGGAGGTCATCCTCGGCGAGATGCGGGCCGGCGCCTTCTTCGGCGAGCTCTCCGCCCTCGACGGGATCGGCCGCTCGGCCAACGTCACGGCGCTGACCCGCGGCGAGGTCTGCGTGGTGCCGGCCCCCGTCTTCCGGCAGATCGTGTTCGCCTCCGAGGCGATCGCCGACCGCCTGTTCCGCCTGCTGACGAAGCGCGTGCGCGAACTGAACACCCGGCTCATGGAGCACGCGCTCCTCGACCTGCGCCACCGGCTCTACGCCGAGTTGCTGCGCCTCTCGGTGCCGCGGGCCGGCCACGGCGAGGAGCGGGTCGTGACCCCGCCGCCCTACCACCACGTGCTCGCCGCCCGGATCGGCTGCCGCCGCGAGCAGGTGACGCGCGAGTTCACAGTGATGGCGAGCGAGGGCCTCGTCGACCGCACCCGCGGCGCCCTCGTCATCCGCCGGCCGGACCTGCTGGAGGCGCGGGTCGCCGAGGCCCTGCGCGAGGACGGCTGAGCCCCGGCGACGTTCGCGGTTCCGCATCGGCCGACAAGCCTGTAGCCTCCCCCACCCGACCCGACGCCCCCGCCGAGCCTTGCACGCACCCGTTCCGCCGCGCCCAGAGCCCCTCGTCCGCATCGACCGCGTCACGAAGACCTTCGGCGCACACCGGGCCGTCGACGGCGTCTCCCTCGACCTCGAGCCGGGCGCGTTCTTCTGCCTGCTCGGGCCCTCGGGCTGCGGCAAGAGCACCCTGCTTCGGCTCATCGCGGGCTTCGAGAGCCCGGACGAGGGCCGCATCCTGATCGATCGCGCCGACGTCACCGGCCTGCCGGCGCACCGGCGGCCGGTGAACATGATGTTCCAGTCCTACGCGCTCTTCCCGCACATGAACGTGGCAAAAAACGTCGCCTACGGGCTGCAGGGCCTCGGCCTCGGCCGTGCCGCCATCGCCGAGCGCGTCGCCGCCCTGCTGCGACTGGTGCGGCTCGAAGGATTCTCCGAGCGTAGGCCCGACCGGCTCTCCGGCGGCCAGCGCCAGCGCGTGGCGCTCGCCCGGGCGCTCGCGCGCGAGCCCCGCGTGCTGCTCCTCGACGAGCCGCTCGGGGCGCTGGACCGGAACCTGCGCGAGGAGACGCAAGGGGAACTCCGCACCCTGCAGCGGCGGCTCTCCACCACCTTCGTCGTCGTCACGCACGATCCCGCCGAGGCGATGACCATGGCCGACCGGATCGGCGTGATGGAGAGCGGCCGCCTCGTCCAGACCGGCACGGCGGCCGACCTTTACGAGCGCCCCGAGAGCCGCTTCGTGGCGGGCCTCCTCGGCGACGTGAACCTGATCGCGGGGCGCCTCGCCGCGGGCGGGGCGGAGGGGCGGGTCACGGTCGAGACCGGCTTCGGACCGCTCGTCGCGGCCGCCCCCGAGGCGGCGCTCGGCCCGGGCTCGCCGGTCGTGGCGGCGCTCCGCCCGGAGCGCGTCGCGCTGCTTGCCGGGGACGGGGAGGGGCCGTCCGGCACGGTCACCGAGTCGGTCTTCCTCGGCGACCGCACCCGCCGGCAGGTGCGGATGCGGGACGGCACGCTGATCCGCGTCGCGAGCCCGGTCTCGGCCGATCCCGGCGCCGGCCCGGGCGCGGGGGTGCGCCTCGGCATCCCGCCGGAGGCGATCCGGGTGCTCGCGCCGTGACGGGGCGGCCTCGCCCGCCGGGCACCGGACGCCCCCAGCGGCTGCTCGCCGCCCTGGTGCGGCTGCCGCCCCTCCTGTGGCTCGGAGCCTTCTTCCTGGTGCCCTTCGCGATCACGCTGAAGATCAGCCTGTCGGAGCCCGCCACCGCGATGCCGCCCTACCTGCCGGTGCTCGACTGGCAGGGGGGCATCGAAGGCTGGTCGACCTTCCTCGAAGCGCTGCATTTCGGGAATTACGAGACGCTCGCGGGTGACAGCCTCTACCGGGACGCCGCGCTCTCCTCGCTCGGGCTCGCGCTCACCGCGACGGCGCTCCTCATCGGCCTCGGCACGCCGCTCGCCTACGCGATGGCGCGCGCCCCCGCCCGGTTGCAGCCCCTCCTCGTGGCGTTGCTCGTGGTGCCGTTCTGGACGAGCTTCCTGATCCGCGTCTACGCCTGGATCGCGATCCTCAAGCCCGAGGGCCTCCTCAACGCGGGCCTCCTGCGGGCCGGGCTGATCGGAGAGCCCCTGGAGATCCTCAACACGCAGGCCGCCGTGATGATCGGCCTCGTCTACGCCTACCTGCCCTTCCTGGTTCTGCCTCTCTACGCGGTGACGAGCCGGATCGACCCGAGCCTGCGCGAGGCCGCGTCCGATCTCGGCGCCTCGCCGACCCGGATCTTCTGGACCGTGACCCTGCCGCTCTCAGCTCCCGGCCTCGTGGCGGGCGCGCTGCTCTGCTTCATCCCGATGGTCGGCGAGTTCATCATCCCCGATCTCCTCGGCGGCTCGGACACGCTGATGCTGGGCCGCGTCCTGTGGAGCGAGTTCTTCTCGAACCGCGACTGGCCGCTCGCCTCGGCGGTGGCGATTCTGCTCCTCGTGCTCCTGGTGGGGCCGGTCGTGCTGTTCCGCGAGGCCGAGGCCCGGCGCGGCGAGGCGGCCCGGTGAGGCGGGGGCGCGCGCCGTGACCGCCTTCACCCGCACGGCCCTCGGCCTCGGCCTCGCCTTCCTCTACGCGCCGATCCTCGTGCTCGTGGTGTTCTCGTTCAACGCCTCGTCGCTCGTCACCGTCTGGGGCGGCTTCTCGACCCGCTGGTACGGCGTGCTGTTCAACGATGCCCCGCTGATCGCGGCGGCCTGGGTCAGCCTGCGGGTGGCGCTGGCGGCCGCCCTCGTCGCCACGATCCTCGGCACCCTCGCGGCGCTGGCGCTGGAGCGGCATGGGCGCTTCCGCGGACGGGGCGCGTTCACGGCCCTCGTCTACGCGCCGATGGTGATGCCGGAGGTGATCACCGGGCTGTCGCTGCTCCTCCTGTTCGTCGGGATCGGCCTCGACCGGGGCCTCGCCACCCTCGTCATCGCGCACGCCACCTTCGGCACCGGCTTCGTGGCGGTGATCGTCGGCGCGCGCCTGAAGGGGCTCGACCGGACGCTGGAGGAGGCCGCGGCCGATCTCGGGGCCGGGCCGGCCCGGATCTTCCGCACCATCACCCTCCCGCTGCTGGCGCCGGCCGTGGTCGCGGGCTTCCTCCTGGCCTTCACCCTGTCGCTCGACGACCTCGTGATCGCGAGCTTCGTCTCGGGGCCCGGCGCGACCACCCTGCCGATGCGGCTCTACAGCCAGGTCCGCCTCGGCGTGAACCCGGAGATCAACGCCGCCTCGACACTCTTGATCGCCCTGGTGAGCCTCGTCGTGCTGGCCGCCTCGCGGCTCCTCGGGCGGCAGGGGGCAGCAGCGTAGGCCGCCTCGCGGGCCGGGTTCCCGCACCTCTCCCGTTCGAGAGAGGTCGCGTGCGCGTGAGCGCACCGGGTGAGGAATCAGGTCTTTCCGGAGTGGTCGCACCCCTCACTCCAACCCTCTCCCGAACGGGAGAGGGGACCCGTCGCGCCGCTAGGCGGGTGTCGGTGCCGAGGAGACGGGAATGCCGCGAGCCCATGCGTGGGCGCGGCGCGGCCCTCAGGGCGCGTAGGCGCGCGCGGCCGGCGGCAGGCCGACGGAGGCCGGCTGGCGCAGCGGGCCCTGCAGCGGAACCTTGCCGTCCCAGTGGTCCGGCGCCGCGGAGGGCTCGTCGCGGGAGGCGGGCCGGACAGTCACGGCGTTCCACGGCCCCGCGATCTCGAACAGGTTGCCGGCGCGGGGCGCCTCGGCGCCGCCCGCGACCCGCGGCGTCAGCTCGGCGCGGGCCCGGAAGCGGCGCTCGGCGAGGAAGACCTGACCGCGCAGGGAGGCGGCGAGCGCCGGAGCCCGGAGGAAGCCCTCGCCGATCTCGCCGATGCCGTCGGCGAAGCGGATCGAGACGGCCGCCCGCTCGAAGGCGGTGCGGCCGTTGCGGCGGGCCAGCGCCCCGTGCGCGACGGCGCCGTTGCGCTGGATCACGTCGGCGAGGTCGAGCCCCGTGATGGCACCGTCATCGATGGCGATCGTGGCACGCCCGCCGACATGCTCGGTGAGCGAGGCGGCGTCGCGTCCCACGCTCTCGAGCGCGAACTGGCCCTGCGTTCCGCCGAGCACCCAGCGAGTCTGGCCGAGGTCGATCAGGAGCGCGCCGAGATCGAGCCGGTCGAAGCTTCCCTGCGCCTTCACCTCGGTCTCGTCCCCGTCGGCGCCGGCCGGCGCCAGGGCGACGCGGCCCTTGAGGGTGCCGCCCTGCAGGCCCGCCCGGTTGAGCGAGGCCTCGATCGTGCCGCCGCGCACCAGCACGCTCGCGGCGAGGTCCTGCAGCACGACCGGTCCGAGGCGGCTGGTGCCCGCCGAGAGGCGCAGGTCGAGGTCGCCGCCGGTCAGAGGCTTCACGGCGACGCTCTGGCCGCCCGCGGCCTCGCCGTCCTCCGGCAGTCCGAACAGGCGGATGAACCCGCCGAGCAGGGGGCGAGGTTCAGGCTGTCGGCGGCGAGCGTCGCCTGCACGGCGCTGCGCGCCTCCCCGAAGCTCGCCGAGACCGCTCCTTCGAGCGCGTTGCCGCCGACGCTCACCCGCACGTCGGGAAGCATCAGGCCCCCGCGGCTCGCCTCGAAGGTGCCGTCGAGGGTGAAGCGGTCGAGGAAGGGCGCCAGCGCCACGTCGGTGCCGATCCAGGCGAGCGTCTGCGGCAGGGAGCCGGTCTCGAAGCTGCCGCTGCCCACGAGGCGCGGGCCCTCCCGCCAGGTCCCGGTGCCCTCGGCGGCGAGGCTGCCGCCGTCCCAGGAGGCGTTGAGCGTCACGGGCGTCTCCGATCCCGCCATCAGGGAGGTCGGCCGCAGGCCCGCCAGGGCGAAGCGGGCCGGCACGCCGTTGAAGATCAGGCTGCCGGCACAGTCGAGGCTCGCGCTCCAGACGGGCCAGGACAGGACGAGGTCGAGATCCTGCGCGCGCGCCGGTCCCTCGACGCGCGCCCGGCTGATCACGAGGCGGCGCGGGTGGCTCGACGGCCCCTGCGCGAGCCGCTCGCCGAGGCGGCGCAGGGGCTCGCTCCAGCGCGGATCGGCGAGGTCGAGGTGGATCGTCGCCCCGTCGAGGGCGAGCGCCCCGACCTCCGCCTGCCCCGAGAGCAGGGCGAGCAGGCTCAGCTCGATCGTCAGGCGGCCGCCCTCGGCGAGCGCGGGGCCGGCGGCGCTGCCCGCGGCGATGCGGGCGCGGGAGAAGCGCAGATGGGGCAGGGGCAGGAGCGACATCTCGGTCCGGCCCTCGGCGCCGAGGGCGAGACCGTAGGGGGCGAGCCCCCGGCTCACGAAGCGGGCGGCGGCGGTGGTCCCGACCGGCCAGGGGTTGCAGGCCGCGACGAGGCCGGCGGCCGCGAGCCCTCCGAGTCCGAGAGCGGGAAGGAGACGGCGCGGCGACATTGCACTCCGTGCGGATGGGCCGTTGCGGGCGGGCCGCGACGCGCTGGCGCGACGGTCCGGCGTCGAACCCGGATGTTTCAGGCCGCCCCCAGCCGTAACCATTCGGTCCGCTCGGGAGATTTCCTTAAACGCTTCGGCAGGGTTTGTCTCCACGGCGCGCTTCCTGCTAGCGCAAAGCTGTGACTCGCCGCTCTCCGCACCGGAATGCGGCGCCGTGCGCTCGCCGCCGCGACGGGGGCGACGCCTGGGAAGGACGGGTTTGATGAAGAAGGTCTATTCGGACGCCACGGCCGCGCTGGCCGACCTCCTGCGCGACGGGATGACGCTGATGTGCGGCGGCTTCGGCCTCTGCGGGATTCCCGACGAGCTCATCGACGCGGTGCGCGCCTCCGGGGTCAAGGGTCTGACCGTGATCTCGAACAATGCCGGCATCGACGGCGTCGGCCTCGGCAAGCTCCTGGAGACCCGGCAGGTCGCCAAGATGATCTCGTCCTACGTCGGTGAGAACAAGGAATTCGCCCGGCAATTCCTGGCGGGCGAACTCGAGATCGAGTTCAACCCGCAGGGCACGCTCGCCGAGCGCATCCGCGCCGGGGGCGCCGGCATCCCGGCCTTCTTCACGAAGACCGGCGTGGGCACCAAGGTCGCCGAGGGCAAGGAGGTCCGCGAGTTCGACGGCGAGCACTACGTGATGGAGCGCGGCCTCGTCGCCGACCTCGCCCTCGTCCACGCCCACCGGGGCGACACCGAGGGGAACCTCGCCTACCGGATGACGGCGCGCAACTTCAACCCGATGATGGCGACCGCCGCCACGGTGACGGTGGCGCAGGTCGAGCACCTCGTCGAGCCGGGCGCGATCGACCCCGACCACATCCACACGCCCGGCATCTATGTCGGTCGCATCATCCACGTGCCGATCCGCGAGAAGCGCATCGAGCAGCGCACCACGCGCAAGCGCCCGGACGCCGCCGAGGCTGCGGCCGGCGGCGGCGCGGTCTGACGCTTCTAGGAGGAGAGACGCATCATGGCCTGGACCCGCGACCAGATGGCGGCGCGCGCCGCGCGCGAGCTTGAGGACGGCTTCTACGTGAATCTCGGCATCGGCATCCCGACGCTCGTGTCGAACTTCATCCCCGAGGGCATGTCGGTGCAGCTGCAATCGGAGAACGGCATGCTCGGCATGGGCCCCTTCCCCTACGAGGGCGAGGAGGACCCGGACCTGATCAACGCCGGCAAGCAGACGATCACGGCCCTGCCGACGACGAGCTACTTCACCTCGGCCGATTCCTTCGGGATGATCCGCGGCGGCCACATCGACCTGTCGATCCTCGGCGCCATGCAGGTGGCCGAGAACGGGGATCTCGCCAACTGGATGATCCCCGGCAAGATGGTGAAGGGGATGGGCGGCGCCATGGACCTCGTGGCGGGCGTCAAACGCGTCGTCGTGGTGATGGAGCACGTTGCCAAGAACAAGGACGGCTCTGAGAGCGCGAAGCTCCTCAAGGCCTGCGACCTGCCGCTCACCGGCACGCACGTCGTCGACCTCGTGATCACCGATCTCGGCGTGTTCACGATCGACAAGAAGGGCGAGGGCGGCATGACGCTCATCGAGCTCGCGGACGGCGTCACCGAGGACGAGATCCGCGCCAGGACCGAGGCCGCCTACACGGTCGCGCTCGCCTGACGCGCGCCCGGCGGGCGGCCCGTTTCGGGACGTTTCCGCCGGAGCAGCCCCCGACAGGGCTAAGCGAAGATTAAGCCGATTCGTCGAATGCTCCCGACCGCCGGGACAGCGAAGCGACGCGTGCCACCGCCCGGCCCTGTTGCAGTCAGGCACGAGGGTGAGTGCGTATGGGTCGCGTATCGACGGCGATGGACAATGTCGTGCCCTTCCGGCGCAGCCTGCCGGCCGGCGCGGCGGGGGCCCACGCGTCGGGCCTGCAGCGCGAGGGCCAAGCCAAGCGCCGCAGCGACCAGCGCGCCCTGATGGACGCGGTCTACGCCACGAGCAGCCTCGCGGTGGCGGCGGGCGACCGCGAGACCAAGCTCACCGCCTCGCGTCTGCAGGTCTACGGCTTCCTGACGATCGAGGAGGTGGATGAGGACGGCATCGCCCGGCGCCTGCGCCCCTCCGAGGCGATACGCGCCCGGCCCGAGCGCCCCTGGCGCCTGAGCAAGGCCGCCTACGGGTCGAGCCTCTCGGTTACGATCCCGGCCGTGGACGGCTTCCTGTTCGAGACGGCCCTGCAGCCGGCCTGAACCGGCGCCCAGGGGAGATGACGCGACGCGCGCTTCCGGCTACAGAGGCCGGCGCGCCGGGCACCCCGGGGCGCCCTCTCGCCAGGGCCCGTAGCTCAATGGTTAGAGCCGGCCGCTCATAACGGTCTGGTTGCAGGTTCAAGTCCTGCCGGGCCCACCACGCACTCCACGCGAACCGCGCCGTTTCCGAGCACACCAGAGATCATCGAGATCTCAGGCGCTTAGCGGAATTCGGTTGTTTTGGCGCCCACTCTCCCGCCGCTCTGCATAGGCCTTCCGGTGCCGCTTGGCAGGCCCTTTCTCGCGAGCTCTCGAAGCAGCTTCCGCATCGCCGCACCGCGCTGCCAGGAGACCGGTTCGCTGGCCCGCAGAGACGCCGTTCGCCGCGCTGAGGTGAATCAGCTCGTTCTACACAGCCCGCATTCGCGACTGGACTTCTACTGCGAACGGAGCGGACATGCTCTCGTCCCGAGCAGGCCTCCGGAGGCCGCTCGGATCCCCTGCTGACCTGCGCCGGTCCGCAGGGTTGCGGTGGTGGCAGCACAAGCTGCCCGAATCACCGCAGGACGAACCATGCCCCTCAGCGAGACACACCTCAGCCTCCTCCGTGCCGCAGCCGAACGCGAGGACCTGCTGCTGACCTGCCCGGATGGGATCAGCAATCGAGCAGCTAGAGCGCTCGTCGCCAAGCTGATTCGCGCTGACCTCGTCACGCAGGTGGAGGTGACAGCGGATCAGCCAAGCTGGGGAGCGATCGCGAGCGGCCCGGCCGGCTTGCGAATCACCTCAGCCGGGTTGGCCGAGCTCGGCACCGAAGCTGCAGCGCCAGCTGATTCGCTGGAGAGCGGCGATCAAGCAGCCGATCACATCGCGGAGCCGCGGTCAGGCAGCAAGCTGGCCCAGGTGCTGAGCCTGCTGCGGAGGGACCAGGGCGCCACGCTGGAGGATCTGATCGTCGCCACCGGATGGCTGCCGCACTCCACACGGGCCGCTCTCACCGGCTTGCGCAAGCGCGGCTACGGCCTGACGCGCACCACCGCCGTGGGCCAGAGCACCTACCGGGTGGGCAGCCAGCCCGCGGCTGCCGCCGCAGCTGACAACACAGCGGCCTGAGCCGAAGGTGCACATGCCGATGTCCTCTGCAGCCGGCAGCGCTCTTGCGCACGCCGAATCAGATCTCGACCGAGAGATCGCCACCCTCGGCGCTCTCGACCTCGCTGCCTTGCGCAGCCGTTGGCGGCAGGGGCTGCGCAGCGCGCCTCCGCCGCAACTCTCCCGTGCCCTGCTGCTGCGGCTGCTCGCCTACCGGCTGCAGGCCAAGGCTCTCGGCGACCTCGATCGCGACACAGCCCGCCTGCTCGATCGCCTCGCCCGCGAGCGGCTGCGCCGACGCGCTGCCGAGGCGAGAGGCAAAAGGTCCAAGGCAGCGCCTCCCATCCCGCCTGCGCCCAGCCCAGGACTCAAGCCCGGCACGCTGCTGGCGCGCGAGCACGCCGGTCAGATGCACACCGTCACGGTGCTCGCCGATGGCTTCGCCTGGCAGGACCGCACCTACACCAGCCTATCCGAGGTGGCCCGCGCGATCACCGGCACCCGCTGGAACGGACCCCGCTTCTTCGGCCTGCGCGACAAGCCTGCCATGAGCAGTGGGGGAGGGCGGTGATGAAGAGCGCACCTACTCCCAAGCTCCTGCGCTGCGCGATCTACACCCGTAAGTCCACCGAGCAGGGGCTCGAGCAGGCGTTCAACTCGCTCGACAACCAGCGCGAGGCGGCCGAAGCCTACATCAAGAGCCAGGCGCACGAGGGCTGGCGGCTCCTGCCCGAGGCTTACGACGACGGCGGCTACTCCGGCGGCAGCTTGCAGCGGCCGGCCCTGCAGCGGCTGCTGGCCGAGGTGCAGGCCGGCCGGATCGACGTGATCGTGGTCTACAAGGTCGACCGGCTCACCCGGGCGCTGTCGGACTTTGCCAAGCTCGTCGAGCTGTTCGACCAGCACGGCGTCTCGTTCGTCTCGGTGACGCAGGCCTTCAACACCACGACCAGCATGGGCCGGCTGACCCTCAACGTGCTGTTGTCGTTTGCCCAGTTCGAGCGGGAGGTCACGGCCGAGCGCATCCGCGACAAGATCGCGGCCTCCAAGCGGAAGGGCCTGCGCATGGGCGGACCCGTGCCGCTCGGCTACGCGGCGCGCGACAAGAAACTCGTCATCGATCCAACTGAGGCCGAGCAGGTGAGGGGGATCTTCGCAGGCTATCTCGAGTTCGGCTGCCTGTCGGCACTGGCAGCGGACCTGCGCGAGCGCGGCGTGCTGACGAAGGTGTCGCGGCGCCGGGACGGCACGAACCGCGGCGGCATCCCCTTCAGCAAGGGCCCGCTCGCCTACCTGCTGCGCAACCGCGTCTATATCGGCGAGGTGGTGCACAAGGGTCAGCACTACCGGGGCGAGCACGAGGCGATCGTTCCGCGCGAGCTGTTTGAGGCGGTGCAGGCGGCGCTCTGGGCGAAGGCACCGGCAGCTGGGGCAGGGCGGGCGAACACCGGCTCGCTGCTGAAGGGCTTGCTTTACGATGACCGGGGCAACCGGATGACACCGAGCAGTGCGAGGAAGGGCGCGGTGCGCTATCGCTACTACGTCTCGCGGGCGCTGGAGGAGGGCCGGCGTGAGGAGGCCGGCACGGTCGCGCGGGTGCCTGCGCCTGAACTCGAGCAGGCAGTGCTGAGCGCAATCCGTGGGGCCGGGGAGGGCAGCGAGCCGGCAGCCTCCGATGCTGCGCGCTTAGCTGCCTGTGTCGGCCGCGTCGAGGTGCATCCAGATCGGCTGATCCTCCAGCGTGTGCCCGACGCCCCAGATCAGCCACCACCCGAAGACCTCATCGTGCCATGGTCTGCTAGGGTGAGCCGCTGCCGACGTGAGGTGATCCCGATAGGCAGCAGCGGTGAGGCTGTGACGGTGATGCGTTCGGAGACGCGGGCGCGGCTTGTCGAGGGTATTGCCAAGGCCCGCCTGTGGCTGGACGACCTGCTGTGTGGCCGCGTGCAGGACACGGCCGAGATTGCGCGGCAGGAGGGCTGCAGCGAGCGCTCCGTTCGCATGACGCTGAACCTGGCGTTTCTGGCTCCCGATCTGATTCGGGCAGCGGTGGCAGGTACGCTGCCAGAGGGGCAGGGGATCTCCACGGTGACGAACGCGCCCCTAAGTTGGAGGCAGCAGTGCAGCGGCGAGATTGCCCACGCCACACCGATGTGAGCGACCGGCTCAGAGCGGCCGAGGCTTCCTCAGTGGGTCTCACGTTCGAACCCTAGTGCGCCCACCAGTCACCTCAAAGGCTTAGAGGGGGATCTGCCCGCGCGCTCGGTCTCGCTGCCTCCTCGCACGAAGCGGCTCACAGAATAGCACGCGGTGCCGTGAGGTGCCGCTGACCGCTCAACCCGCCGCGCTCCCGCTTCGGCTGTGCACGTTGAAGACGGCTTGGTCGATCACCGACATCGGAAAGGCGGAATGCCGAGTCTTGGTGGTAGGCTTGGCGCTGCCCACGCCAGCCACCGAGCTCGCAGCGCATTGCGGCACCTGCTTCTTCGCTGAACACCCACTCGGGATCCTACGGCCGAAGGGTTGCCCGGATTCGGGAGGCGGAAGTTCGCTGCCAGCCAAGCTCTGCTCCGCGATCAAGACGTGGGCGAGGGACCACTCCACACCGGGCCGACGCTCGTCCGCAGAGGTGTTGTCCGAAGGCGCGCTTCGCTGAAGACTTGAAGCGGCCCTAACGGACACGCTTTCCGGCCGTCGTCTCGCTGTCCGCTGCGGTATGCCCCAGCGGACAAGCTGGGGCATGCGCAAGACGCATTGGTGCGGCAGAGGCTCTTACAAGCGTAGGGCGCTTCGCCGAGGAGAGCGCCGCCAGCCAGAACCTTCCGATCCTGCTGCGGTTGATCAGGCATAAAGATGGAGGAACCGCATGCCCGCACCGAGCAGCCTCAAGGACGTGTACCTCGATGAAATGAAGGACCTCTGGTCAGCCAACGATCAGATGACCAAGGCCGTGAAGGAGTTAAGCGGCCACGCCAGCGACCCGAAGCTGAAGCAGATGCTGGAGCACTCGATCGGCGGCATCGAGAAGCACACCGGCATCCTCAAGGAGTTGATCCAGCAGTGCGGTGGTCAGACCCAGCCGGAGTACTGCAAGGGCATGGAGGGGCTGGTCACCGAAGCGAGAAAGCACGCCATCCAAGAGGCTGCGCAGGATCCCAAGCTGCGGGATGTGGAGATCATCGCGCAGTACCAGCGCATGTCGCACTACGGCTTGGCCGGCTTCGGCACGGCGGCCGCTTACGCAAAGGCGCTTGGCAAGCCTGAGGACGAGCAGAAGCTGAAGCAGGCGGTCTCGGAGATCTACAAGGGCGACGAGTTCGCCAGCAAGCTGGCCGAGAACCTGCAGCAGGTCGCGTCCAAGTAGGATCAGCCCTCACGGGCGCTGCCGCACACAGGCGGCTGGCCGCATCTAGTTGCGACGGTGAGGGTGGATGGGCCGGGTGACATCTCGGCCTCTCCACACTGTCACGCTGAGATCACGCGTCCGGTTCAGGCCCGACGACGGCATCGATGAGTGTTGTCGCGGTTTGCTCGACACCGCGCGCACACAGCTTCGCGACGATCGTCCAGTAGTCCCTCAGTTCATCGTCCGGCAAAAGGCTGAGACGTGCGTCGATCGCGGCTCGGGCAGCGTGCGCGAAGCTCTCAGCCTCTCCGGCTGCAATCCCGAATGCCGTCGACATCGCAACTGTCCCTTACGTCGATAATGTTAATCGACGTCACATCAACCCGTGCAGCGGTTCTTCGATCCGACATGAGGCATCGATGGAACTCCGTAATATCCAATTGGCGCTGTGATGACCTACTCCTGACCCACGTGGTGCGCGCGCAGACGCTTCATAGCGGTGCGGAGCTCGCCCGGCATGCCCCGGCCAGACGGCGGAGGGCAAGTGCTCTCGATGAGCCGGGCGAGGGCATGAAGCTGCGGCTCATGCCGGCACGGGATCTGGGTTGATCGAGGCGGCCTCGAGGTCGCGAGCGACACGCGACAAAGCCCCTTCGGCGTGACGATGAGTTTGGCGACGCGGGCCATGGGACAGCAACCCTCGTCGGCGCCCCGCACGAGACTCATCAGCAGCGATGCGCCTGAGGAAAGCCGAAACGTTTCAGGCCTTTGAGCGTTCCTGATGGTCGAGCACGCCAGGGCAGGAGCGTGTCATGGACAACTGGCGGTCCATGGATCGGGCCCCGCAGGACGGCCGGTGGATCATCGCCATCAACCGGCACGAGCCAGACACGCGTGCCGTGATCCGCTGGGACCCAGAGCGCTTCGGCGACGCCCGCCCTTGGCACGTCGCCTCCTGCCGGCACAGCTACCCCACCGACGCCTTCACCGACTGGATGCCATTTCCTGACCTGCCCTGCGCCGACGACAAGGAAGCAGCCAAGTAGGAGAGGATGATGATGACGGCCGAACGGTCGGCTCCCCTCAGCCTGCAGGTGGAGCCCTGCACGAAGGACCCCAGCCGCTACCGCTGGATCATCTGGGATCGCGACCACGTCGTGCGGCAATCCTGCTACTCGCTGGCAAGCGAGCAGGAGGCGCTCACCCAAGGATGGGCCGCGTTCCAGGACGCGGCTGCCATCTGGCGCGACAGCCACTGAGCCATGGAGACAGTCGGCATGCCCAAGCGCGATCCGCGCCTAGCGGGCATGCGGATGATGCTGGGCCTTGCTGCCGCTTAGGGATAGGCGGGCCTGTGGCCACGCCTACGGGTCAGGATGGGCCACCAGCGCCGCTTATCTGGAACAGGAGCGGGGGCGGTCGCGGGCGGAAGCGCCGTCTCAGCCGCTAAGCTGTCACGGTAGACCGTCATCCGAAATTGGAGGCGCTCCATCGCCATCAGGGTCGTTGCCGCCATCAGCCGGTGCCCCTCGCAGGCGCCGGCCTTGTGGAGGCGGCTCGTGCATTCCTCTGCCCGGCGGAGCAGGTCGGCACCTTCGATGAGGTAGGCGTCGATCTCGGCGCGTGGACATCGGCAGGCTCCGCGATGCTCCAGGACTGCCAACACCCTGCTGCCGGCATCCTACTCGCGATCCAGACCGCCCTCACGTCCCGATTATTCCCGGCCGGCTTCAAAAAGTACGGTTGGCGGCTCCCCACACGAGGTCGCGGAATTCGCATGATGCGCTCGCGCCCCTTCGCGTAAGGGTCGCTTTACGGAACCGTGCCTCCAAGAGGAGGGCGATCGCTGTCAAAGACCGGCGATGAGCCAGAGGCGGCTAAGGGCAGCCGAAGCTGCCCCAGCCCTCGCTTAGTTCCCCCACATGCGTCGATGATGAAGCTGGCGCCGTGACATGTGGCAGTGCAATCGGTGTTGCCACGGCTTACTCCAGTCTCGCGCGCGTCCGCTGCGGCGCACCCCCGAACGTCGTGGTCCACATCGCCCCGCGCAGGCCCGCACTGAGGATGAGCGCCGCGCGGCCCTCAAGCGTTTCTGGGGCCGCAAGAACCGGCCGTCACTGTGCGCCAATCCCTTCCACAACCGGCGAAGCAGGCCCAAGAGAACAATGTCTAACGACGACCTGTCCCTCTGGCGTGCCGTAATCTCCCAGGCCTTTGCCGACGCCGCTACCACCGGCATGCGCCGCGAGACCGTGCTTGAGCGTAGCGACGCGCGGCATTGGCTCACCACCCCAAGCCAAGATTTCCATGAGGTGTGCGCCTTCGCCGACCTCGAACCGTCACAGGTGCGCACCCTCGCGATCAAGCACATTGCCGAGGCTGATGCCGACACCAAGGGCGAGAACCGTGGGCATCTTCGTGGTCGCGTCGGACGGCTGATCACCGATGCAAACGGCAAGTCCCTGACGGTCGCGCAGTGGGCCGAACGCCTCGGCATCGCTGAGAACACCATCGCCCATCGGCTCCGCAAGGGTCTGCCGATCGAGCAAGTGCTTGCACCCCGGTTCGAGAAGGTTCGCGCCCATGCGTGAGCCCGGACCAACGAAGCTCATCAGGTTCACAGCTCAGATCCGCGCCGTGCAGACCGCGCCAGTCGAGGCATAGAAGAAACCGCCCGCACGGGGCGCGCGCGGACGGTTCTATACTCGCGGGCATTGAAGGGGGACGGCCGCGTGTATGCCGCTAGCGTGCGCCTGCGAGCCGAGCCTGTCCACGGTCGCGAGCGCACGAAATCGGCGCCGGCCGCTCGATCAGTTCAGCTGATCCGAGATGCCCGTGAAGGCGGTGTTGAGCTTGCTGCCGATCGTCTTCAGCGCGCCGATAATGACCACCGCGATGAGGGCGGCAATCATGCCGTACTCAATGGCCGTGGCGCCGCTCTCGTCCTTGATGAACCGCTGAACCGACTTCATCCCACACCTCCTTGGAAGGAGCGAGCCTGATAGGCCAAGCCCATTTAAGATCCGCGCCATCACGCTCCGAAAACTTTACGGATTGCGCCAGCCACGCCCGATGTCAGCCTCGCATCCACGAACAGCGGCGGTGTTTAATCCGCACTCCACAAAAGAATAATGGCGGCGTCGGACCTGGCCGTGCTAGCAAGAGGGCGTTCGGTCGGTTCCACAGCCAGCCGGGCTTCTTAACTCCATGAGCCTCAGCCCGCCCGGTCCCCCCTTCCGCGGCGGGTTTTCTTTGCGTGCCGGACTCCTGTCCTATCCGTTGGGGTATACCTCAACGGACAGGCTTGAGCATGCGGGAGACGCATGACCGTTCCAGAAGGGCCTGAGTGCGAAGGCTGAAAAGCCATACCAAAGGCCGCACCACCTCAACGGGGGCGGATGAGACCTTGCGTCGATCCAGGTAGAAGCCCGCGCCAATCAGCGCTGGCGTCCCATCTACCGTCATCTCCAATACATGACAGCATGTTCCGCAAAGCAGCTTACACAGATTAGTGGCGCTTCATAACTCTTATCCTCGAACAGATCTGCTCAAGACATCTACCTCTGAGACACACGGGAACATCTCCCAGCCACGCATCCGCAATTGTACGTAATCGTACGGAGCGCCGCCCTTTTTCTCCGTGCCACGTTTTCGGCCGATTTAACTTATGTAAGGCACGTAGAAAATCACTATGCAGTGAAGATTTCATGCGTGATTTCAGAGCATAGTATGAGCCTATACGGCCAATACACTAAGAGCGCACCAAAGATAGGAAGTTCTCACTCCTGAGAGTGCAGACTTTTAGCTTCGCCTCGCCCTCACGCGAGTCCCTTCCTACAAGGATGAGCCATGCCGAAGACAGGAATGTACGTCCTGCAGGGTGTCACACCTTCGCAGATCGCGGCGGCGCCGTTCGACGTGAAGGTCATCGACATCTACAACGACGCCGGCCAGACGTTCACACCCGCGGAGGTCAAGCAGATGGGCGGCGGGCCGGGCAGCGCGCTGCTCCTCGGCTATTTCAGCATCGGCGAGGCCGAGACCTACCGGGATTACTTCAAGACCATTCCGGCCGCGGCCTTGGGGCCTGAGAATCCGCAGTGGAAGGGCAACTACGAGGTCGCCTTCTGGACGCCCGAGTGGAAGGCGGTCGCCACGGCCTACATCGACCGGATGCTGGCTGCCGGCTACGACGGCGTCTACTTCGACGTCGTCGATGAGTACCAGACAGCTTGGGCCAAGAGCCACGCGCCGGGCGGAGCGGCCGGCGCCGAGCAGGCGATGGTCGATCTTATCAAGTATCTAGGTGACTATGCTGAGGCGAAGCACCCCGGCTTCAAGGTGTGGGTCAACAATGCTGAGGAGCTTCTGACCCATTCCGGATACCTCGGCACGATCGACGGCATGTTCAAGGAGAACCTGTTCTACACCGACGGCGGCCAGAAGCAGCCTGCAGCCGAGACCAGCTACAGCATGGGCCTCCTGCAGAAGGCAATCGACGCCGGCAAGGACGTCATCAGCATCGAGTACGTCACCGGCGCGCAGAAGGTCGCCGATGTGCACGCCTTGGACGACAAGTACGGCATCAGCAGCTACGTCGCCCATCTCGACCTGAATGGCGTCGATACGGAGGGTGTCCGCCCGGGACAGGTGATGCACGACGACGCCCTCGGCGCGGTCCAGCCGCCAGTGCCAGCCCCGCCGCTCACGACGCCACCGGTACAGCCTGACCCGCTGCCGGCGCAGAAAATGGTCTCCGGCGATGCCAGCGACAATCGCCTCAAGGGCACTGCCGGCGACGATATCATCAAGGGCCTCGGTGGCCACGATAAGCTCACGGGCCTCGGTGGAGCGGACACGTTCGTCTTCCAGGAGTACGGGAGGAAGAACAGCGACACGATCACCGATTTCAAGCACGGGACCGACCACATCGGGCTCGACCACGCTGTCTTCAAATTAGCCCAAGGGGAGCTATCGCCTGACGCATTCTGGATCGGCAGCAAGGCACACGATGCCAACGACCGCGTCATCTACAACAAGACGAGCGGCGATCTGCTCTACGATCCCGATGGGAGCGGAAGTGCAGCGCCGCAAGTCATCGCCAACCTCGGGGCCAACATGAAAATTGATTATCACGACATACTGTCGATCTAATGAGAGGAGCCTCAGCTCCTCTTCTTTGGGGAGGGGCGAGGAAAGCTGTGTCGTAAGGTCATGCCGCTTAGCGGAATGGCGGGTGAGGTCAGCGAGGCAGGGCAGCAGGCTCACTGCGCGTGCGCCAAGGGTTGATAGTTCCCGCCCCAGGAAGCCGGCGGCGCATAGGGTGTTAAGAGCTTCTTAACCGGACATCAGGCGCACTTGCTTCCCGCGGGAGCAGCCCGCGAGATCTCATGTGGAGCCGAGCAGCGATGGTGCTTCTTCTAGCGGACAGCGTAGCTGCTGGCACAGCCGCTCTGACGCTCTTATGCCAGAGCGGCTTCCTGCCGCCGGCCACCGCGTTGCCGTTCGGCGGCTGCCTGTGCGCCCTCGCAGTCACCGTCTACCTCACACATCGTGCGAACTGCGAAAGCAATCAGGCTGAAGGGCACTGAGCAAGTCGAAGGCTGACACAGCAGGTGGTGAGCCGGCAGCTCCGTACACAGCACCGGAGCCCCGGCGGCGCTGGTAGCGGAAGGACGGCGAGGCTTCCCAACTTGGGAGTAATCCTTGGCGCATCAGGGGAGCGCCCCTGAAACCTCCCGCCGGGCGCTTCATGTTCAAGGGATGCGCTGCCTCGCCACTTTCGCCGTTCTCCTCCTGCCCGGCCCCGCCTTCGCTGAGGCGGTCCCCATCCCCCGGGTTAATACTCAGCCCTGCCCTAGCGGCTACACCACCAGTGGCAGCTTTTGTTATCCCCTCCCCAAGGCTCAGCCTGCGGCATCGCGGCGTTCTGAGGAGACCTGCCCCACAGGCACGTTCGCGATCGGCCATGTGTGCCTCCCCTTCACTCAGGCGACGACCGAACCTCGCCGCTTCCCCTCCGCACCAGGAGAAGTTCTAGAGGCTGCTATGAACCTATGGCCTACTAAGTCATTGATTTTATTGGGCCAGACTGCGAACATGCCTGATAGCCCGGGGAATGGCGCCATCAAAGGGCAGCAGTGACTTGTCAGAGTGTCACTGCAGACCAGATCCAGCACACGCAGACCACGTACCGGCGGCACGTGCCCGGCTGCGGCGAAGGCGTGCCGGTGTGGGCGTTCAAGTGAGCAGACGCGGGCTGCTGAAGGCTGCAGGCGGGTTGGCCGCGCTTCTCGCTGGATCTGTCGTCTGTGCGGCCGGTCTGTTCGTCCTCTCGTGCATCGATGCGGTTGGCTTGGAGCAGTGGCCACTGCGCTATCAGTTCCTAGCCGGCCTCATGCTCTACGCGATCGGTGCAATGCTGGCCGTGCAGGTCCTGCAGAATGGCTGGATCGGAGGTCGCCCATGTCGCTCCGGTTGCAATCACCGCTCCCACCTGTGCCTGAAGATACCGCTCGCGTCGCCCAGATCGCGTTCCGACGCGGCAATCCCTATCTGCTCCTGCGCACCCGCCTCGGCACCATCTTCGCCGACACTGAGTTCGCCGACCTCTATCCCGCGCGCGGCCAGCCCGCCTACGCACCCTGGCGTCTGGCCCTCGTCACGCTCCTGCAGTTCCGGGAAGGACTGAGCGACCGCCAGGCCGCCGAGGCAGTCCGTGCTCGCATCGACTGGAAGTACCTGCTCGCCCTCGACCTCACCGATCCAGGCTTCGACTACAGTGTCTTGTGCGAGTTCCGCGGCCGGCTGCTGCAGCACGATGCCACCGGACGGCTGCTGGCCCGCATCCTCGACGCCGCACGCGACCAGGGCGTGCTCAAGGGGCGCGGGCGCCAACGCACCGACAGCACCCACGTGCTCGCCGCGGTGCGCGACCTCAACCGGATCGAACTGCTGGCCGAGACGCTGCGCGCGGCTCTCAACGCGGTCGCAGCCCTTGTCCCCGACTGGCTGCGCCGGGTCGTCCCATCCGACTGGCACGAGCGCTACGATCGCCGGATCGAGGATGCGCGCCTGCCCACGACCGGCCTCAAACGCGAGGTTTACGTGCTCCAGGTCGGGGCCGACGGCTGCCGCCTGCTCGACGCGCTGGATGGCGCGGACGCCCCGCCACTCGCTGTCGCCTTGCCATCCGTCGCCGTGCTGCGCCGGGTGTGGGCGCGGCACTTCGCGCGCGCAGGTGACGGCAGCCCACTTGCTGGGGCCGGCATCCGATTGCGCCCGGTGCAGGGGCGTGGACCCGGTGACCGGATCGAGTCGCCCTACGACGTCGATGCTCGGTTCCGGGCCAAGTCCGGAACCGACTGGACCGGCTACATGGTCCACCTGACTGAGACCTGCGACCCCGACCTGCCTCGGCTGGTCGTTCACACCGACACGACGCCAGCCAACGTGCACGAGGCGATGCGCACCGCCGCGATCCATGCCGCCCTGGCCAGCTCGGGACTGCTCCCTTGCGAGCACCTGGTCGACGCTGCCTACGTGAGCGCCGAGCATCTGGTCACGGCCCGCGAGCGGCATGGCATCGCCCTGATCGGCCCGACGCGGCCGAACCAGAGTTGGCAGATGCGTGAGGAGGATGCGTTCCAAGTCACCGACTTCGCGGTCGACTGGGAGCGCCACCGCGTGCGCTGCCCCGAGGGGCACGAGAGCACGAGTTGGGGCGCCTACCGGGACAAGGCGAGCGGACGCCCATTCATCCGCGCGGGCTTCAAGCCCGCCGTCTGCCGCCTATGCCCTGCCAAGCCGCGTTGTACCCGGGCGGCGAGCCGCCGCCTCAGCCTGCATCCGCGCGCCGAGCACGAGGCGTTGGCGGCTGCGCGGCAGCGGCAGGAGAGCGAGGAAGGCCGGCGGCTCTACGGGCAGAGGAAAGGCATCGAGGCGACGATCGCGCAAGGCGTACGCAGCTTCGGCCTGCGCCGGGCACGCTACCGCGGGCTGGCGAAGACGACCTTGCAGAGCGTGGCGACGGCGGCCGCTCTCAACGTCGATCGCCTCGCTGCCTGGCTCTCGCTGCGTCCGCTGGCACCCACGCGCACCTCACGCTTCAAGGCCCTCACGGCATAGCTGTCGAATTCGCCAACAGTGTCCCGTCGTTTTCTAGACCGCAGAACGAGCATCAAGGATCGGGCGGGTTCAACGTTTTCCTGCCCGCCCAATCCCTTTTTGTGAGCCTACTTGTCGAGCTTCTGCGCCATCTGGAGATGCTGCTCCAGGGCAGGCTGGGTCTTGCCGGCCCAAGCCTTCAAGTCCGCATTATCACCGCCCTTGGCGTAGCGCTGGAACAGGTCCACCGCGTTCTTGTGCGCCGTGACCTGATCGCTGTGGTACTGCTTGTTGAAGTCGTTGCCCTTCAAGCCCTTCAGCTTGTCGAGTTTGCTCTGATGCGTGCTGTCGAGCGCAGCCGGAATGGTGGCCTGCACCTTGCCACCCTGAACCATCGCCTTCATCTCGCTCGATGTCTTCTGGTGGTCGGCGATCATCTGCTGGGCAAACTTCTTTGTTGCCTCGTCGCCCCGCTCCGCCGCGAGCTGGCTCGACTGGATCTCGAACATGTCGCTGATCGCAGCTTGCGTCACGAAATCTGCGGTGGACGGGCTCGCGCCCACGAGTGAGTTCACGCCGGTTTTCTCACCCACCGACTGTGCGAGGACGGGCGTCGCGGCAAGCAGGCCAGCGACAATGAGGGCATGCATCTTCATGACAGTTTCTCCTTGAGGCCGAGAAACCAAGCTCGGATTTTTCTAGTTCCGCAGGGCTGAGGAATGCAGATCGCAACGCCTGCCTACAGGCACAGGATGGCAGAGATCGTGCGGCGCAAATCCTGAGGCGGTGTCTTGCCCTTCGGGCGGCACGCCTCAATCAGCGGCTCCAGGCTCATCCAGTCCGCGTCCGTCAGCATCGCAGCTCCCACCCAGGAGGGGCAGAACGCCCGCGTCCTTAAACGGCTCAAGATTGAACAGGGCTTCCTACAATTTAGTATATCCAAGGAAAGTCGCGTATTCACTCTACCGGCTTGGCTTGCCCGGTGCTGTAATGCGGAGATGATCGGTGCCGCTTTCGAGCGGCCGGCTTCGCCATCGTGGGCGCAGCACGCACCCATTTAGCTCCGCAAGTATTGATTGTTTCTTGTTCGACTTCAAACTCAGATTGCGTCCATTACTTGCAGTCATAAATGTGAACGAGGTCACAGAAGTTCACGAGTAAAGGGGGTTTCGTTCGCGGGCAGCCAATCAGGGCTGCTACTGCGGAGAGCCCCCATGACACTGCACCGTCCCCTCCTCGCCTTGGGCCTCGCCGTCCCTCTGGCGCTCACTGTGGTCGCTCCGGCGTCCGCTTTCGGATTCAGCGACCTAAACCCTGTCAAGATTGCAAAGGGCGCGGTGAAGGTAGCGAAGAAGGCAACCAAGACCGTCAGCAGGACGGTTGAGAAGAGTGCAAAGGCCGTCGGTAAGACGGTCGAGAAGGGCGCGAAGAGCGTTGGTCACGCCGCCGAAAGCGTTGGCCAAGATGCCGTCAAGACAGTGAAGGCTGCACCGAAGGCCTATATGAAGGTCGCCAAGCCCGTCGGCGGGGCGATCTCAACGTATTATCACCACGCCGGCAAGGCCATCGAGAACACGCCTTTGAAGGTCTTCAAGCCGCTGGCCGATGATGTCGCCAAGGCAGCGCGTACGAAGGAAGCCAAGATCGGCGCAGCAGTCGGCGTGGGCCTGCTCACCGGCGGTGGCGGAACAGCTGCATTGCTACGTAGCGGCGGCACGGCCGCGGGAGCGGGTGCGATGACTGCCTATTACGGGAAGCAGGTGTACCTGAAAGGCCGCGAGGCCGCCAAAGACTACCGGCAGCATGGAATGAAGAAGGCCAGCGGCACCATCATGAGCTCCTACGAGGAGCGGCGGAAGGAGATCAGAGGCATGCAGGACTACAGCCGGCGCTAAAACGGTGCCGACCTAACGTGCCCCTCGGAGCGTATCTGAGGGGCACTTGGCGTCGGCCTGCATCCGGCATGCCGCTGGCATCCGATTTCTGGGTCCGTGGCGGCCGTCGCCGCACGGTTGGTCCTCAGGCGCGGATCAGACCTCGTTCCACTCAGCGACTGCCAAATTCGCGGGAAGTAGGACACAGCGGGTCCCAGTGCGCGTTGATGCAGCACAGAGGGAGGCCCGCATGAGGCACTTCCTTGAATGGCACGCCAAGATCCCTCTGTCCGCGTGGGTCATCGTCTTGGTGGCTGAGGCCCTCGCCTATGGCGTGGTTGTCATCGCGATCTATGCCGCGGTGACTGCCAGCTTGCAGTGACGATGAGCAGGAGCATCCGGACGTCGCCCGGGAGATAACTCTTCATTCACCGATCGGGCCGAGCCTGACTGTGCTCGCCGCTGTCCTTCCCCTCATCGGCGACAGCCCCTGCCGGCCACTTCTGCGACGGCCGGCAGGGGCATGCTCTCCTCGATCATCGATTTGGTTTGGGCCAACGTGATCGCGGTCACGGATGCCGGCAGCCCGATGAGGCATTCCGGTGCTGCCCGGGGAGCAGCGCCACTAACCGCCCTCCAGATCTCGCTCAGCCGTGTCAGCTGGCATTCTCCTCGGGCCCACCCTCCCTCTATACCGCCTCGACTGGACTTGGCGAGGAGCGTGCGGGCGCCAAGCCTGATCGCACCCTAAAGGACGGGACTCGGGCCAGCTCCAACTGACTGACGGCGGGTTGCCTGTGCGCCTCGATTGTTCTCAATCTTGTTCGCCCGCTGGCTAGTCTGACGCGCTTTCGAGGCAACTCAAGCTCGGAGCACTCGACTTCGGTCGCCGCCCCGCCTTTCTTCGATTTGTTTTTTGCCAAAGCGGTAACAACAGCGCCGGCCGCGCTCGGGTGCGAACCGAGCCGCCGGCTCTCGGCCGTTTTGCGCCACCCGCCGAGTGGGCGCGGGCCGCCCATGCGTAAGCAGTCCCTCATTTCAACTGCGAGGGCCACAGGATCGTTCGGGAAGCTCATACAGATCCACCGCCACACTTCCGCGCCTGTTTGGCGGCCCAACGCTCTCGGTCGCCTACGGAGTTCTGTACACATCCTAGGGCCGCGTGCTCGGCCTCGCCTACATACAACGGTCAAGGCTGCCCATGGGTAGGTCACGCGGGGCGCGGCCGTCATCGTCAGTTCGGCGCTTTGATCGCCGGCGGGCAATCGGGTGAGGGGGAAGCCATTACCCGCCGGCGACCGCACACCAGCATGTGCCGGGGCGCTGGTATGAAATACACCGCGCGGACTAATGCAAGTTAAATCGCGAACGAGCCAGACGATCGCCCCCTCAACTACCGTCCGGCCCGCTGCGAACACGGCGGAATGTTCCACCGCACCGCAGCATCGATTTCGCACAACTGAGATCTACATGCAATCAGTGACGTTTGCCGAGCCCGGCTTAATCCTTGAAGCCTGCACGCAGGCGACCCGCAACCCGCACATCGCTACCTGTGCTTAACCGTCGATGCGCATACCAGCTCGTCCAGAGGGAACCCGTACAATTTGACGCAAATTCGCGTCCGATCCTTCATGGGCGTGGTCGATCCTCATCTCACCCACAGGGGAGATGAACATACGCCACTTCAAAGCTGCTTTCGTTGCCGTCGCGGTTCTGGCTGGTACCGGCGGTTTGGTTCGTGCTGAACTCGCGCTCGCTCAGAGCGGGACCGTCATCATGGATGAGGCGCACGCTCAGATGGGCGGCCCGCTCTTCCAGGTGACGAACCTGCAGACCCAGGCAGCCAAGAAGGCTTGAAGGCAGCAGCGCGATGGACCTGCTCCTGTCTCGCTGTTCAGTCGATCGGGCTCAGCGTCTTAGAGACGGCAGCGACCATCGTGCGGGAGCACCCAGCCGCATCCATCACCGCCTGCCAGGACATGCCGCGGTGAAGCATGTCGGCAATGGCCTTGTGCCGCTTCAGATCCGCGGGACGGCCCCGGTACTTGCCCTCCACCTTGGCGCGCGCTTGCCCTTGTGCCTGCCGGCGGCGCCGGTCGTCGTAGTCCTTGCGCGCCACAGCCGCGAGCATGTCGAGGAGCATCGCGTTGATGGCTTCGAACATGCGGCCGGTGAACTCGTCGGCGCTTTGGGTCGCCATCATCCAGGAGGTCGGCAGATCGAGCGCCACCACGCGGATGTGGCGGGCGGCAATCTCGGCCTTCAGCTTCTCCCAGTCGGCAGAGGTCAGGCGCGAGAGGCGGTCCACCTGCTCCACGAGCAGGATGTCGCCGGCCTGGGCATCGCGCAGGAGCCGGAACAGCTCGGGGCGGGTGAGCTTCGAGCCGGACTCGTTCTCCACGTACCAGCTCGCGATCCTGAGCCCCCGCTCGACCGCAAAGGCTTCGAGCTGCGCGCGGGCTCGGCTAGCGTCCTGTTCGCCGGTAGAGGCGCGGAGATAGGCACGGACGAACGACATGGCGGATTCCGGTCCGTTTTGGATCGTCCGTATGCTATTGGTCCGTTTTGAATTGTCAATCGGCATTTTTCGGACCGGATTTCAGCCGGTCTGGAAAGGGCATGCCCAAACCGGACCGACAGAGTTCCATGACCGGGATCTGTAAGGAGACGCAAGCTGCGCCCCCATAGCGGCTTAGGGCCTATTTCCCTGCCCATACGGGCCGCTTACCCGCCCAAAACGGGGCCGCGGCCCATTGCTGTCCGCTTATCGTCTTCTCCGTGTCTCCGACCCGAAGGAGCACCTTCTCGGCATCGTCACGCCCGGTCCGTGAGCCGATAAAGACAGCCGGTTTGCCATCCACCTCTTTCAACACGCTGCGGTAGGTCATCTCACCCTCCTGCTGCATTGCACTGAAGATATCGCGGTGCAGCAATTGGTGCGAGTGCGCGCCGGCACAGCCCTGAGGTCCCGCTGTCACGAGGGTCTATGACATCGCCGGGTCGGGCCTATCAAAACGCCGAAGCTGGGCCTTGTGAGGGGCGAGTGATCGTTTCGCGGTCCTCCCACTAGGCCAAGCCCTATTGGAACGGTGGTCCGAGTGCTCTGAGCATTGCCCGTAGGTCCGTATCCGGCCGCTCCCCTTCCCAGCGCACCAGCACGGCGCCACAGGCCGCCATCATGGCGCGCAGGTCCTCAACACACTGCTCGGCCTCGGCAAGCGTCAGGAACCCGCAGCGCCAGTGCACCGAACCGGCCGCAGAAGCAGCCACGACCGCGAACCGCCCGTCTGGATGGTCGACGATGCTGTAGGTCACTGAGCGCGCCATTAACCCCAATCGCACTGGCTTGCAGAGGACGGCAGGAACGCGAGCGCCACGCGGAACGATCCTCCAACGGCCTAGTTAGGTGTTCACTGTACAGTCAGAGTGCTCAGCGTACGCCTCCGCGCATGACTCTGAGAAAAAACAGCAGGTTGAAGGACATGCTGATACCAAGCGGGCTCGGTGCGCATCAGCCAGATGTGCGGGACGCAACAGCTTCGGCTCCCCTGTCTGTAGCCGTCCTCGATCACCTCGGCTTCGAGCTGCAGGCGGCCTACGGCGCGCTGATGCAGGCTCAACCGCCGCAGCGGTTGCTCGACCTGATCGCGCAGCTCGACAGCGCGCTCGCCGTGCAGGGTGGGAACGCAGAAGCCTTCCGCGACGGCCTGATCGCGATGCTTCCTGACCTGCGAGCGTTCGCGATGTCGCTCGTCCCGGACGCGGCACGCGCCGACGACCTCGTGCAGGAGACGCTGGTTAGAGCGTGGGCAGCTCAGGATCGCTTCCTGCCGGGCTCGAACCTGAAGGCGTGGGCTTTCACGATCCTGCGCAACCAGTTCTACAGCGAGTGCCGCAAGACCAAGCGCGAGGTCGAGGACGCGGATGGCGTTATGGCCGGCACCCTGACCGCACCCGCCGCTCAGGAACATGGCACGGATCTGCGCACCATCTGGACGCACATCGCCAAGCTGCCAGCGGTCCAGCGCGAGGCCTTGTTGCTCGTGGGCGCGCAGGGCCTGACCTACGAAGCTGCCGCCGAGGTGATCGGCTGTCAGACAGGAACGGTGAAGAGCCGTGTCAGCCGGGCGCGTTCGCTTTTAACGAGCTTGCTCGCGATGCCCTCAACACGGGTGTCCGCCTAGGCGCTGAGACGTGATCGGTGACGAGGCCGTCCGCTTCGCGCCAACCGCGGTGCAGCCGGAACCTGCTCATCGGTAGCTTCCTCGCTACAGTTGCGTTTCTATCTGCTCAAGCACGGTCCACTCTCGGCGCAGAGCGTTCAGCTGACCCATCTGCTCGTAGAGGCATTGCCGGGCCGCGGCGGCGTCGCTGCCGATCCGCACCAGAGCCAACACCGTACTCGCCTGCACTGTCGTAAGCAGTTCCAGCTCTGCAATGAGGTGGCTCATCTCTTGGCGTGTCGCATCCCAGGTTGTCATCATCCGGCTCGCCCAGATCCCGGCACATACTGACCCCGAAAAGGTACGCAGCGCTAGCGGGACCATAGGAAAGGCTCCATAATGTCCAATCGGCGATCAGCCTGCGCCCTTGGACATAAGCGCGCAAAGAAAAACCCCGGCGGGGCCGGGGCTGAAGGTCATCTCTGGGGATCGAAAGCACGGCCGCGGGGGATGGAAGCGGACCGTGCATTAGATCAACGGCTCCGCAGATCACCCGTTCCTCGCAGCTCCACGGCATT
Source organism: Methylobacterium durans (assembly GCF_003173715.1). Classification (NCBI taxonomy): domain Bacteria; kingdom Pseudomonadati; phylum Pseudomonadota; class Alphaproteobacteria; order Hyphomicrobiales; family Methylobacteriaceae; genus Methylobacterium; species Methylobacterium durans. The sequence continues at coordinate 4,806,194 of NZ_CP029550.1, forward strand.
CCGCGGACGCGAAAGAGCCCCGCCAGGGTCTGGCAGGGCTCATCAACTTGCGGCGTCAGTGCCGCGTGCGGGCTCACTCAGGCGGCGCGCTTGGCAGCCATGGCCGGAACGTTCTCGTTGCCGGCCTTGACGCGGCTGACCTTGCCGGCAGCAGAGGCGGTCTCGGTGACGGCGACGAACTCGCCGGCAGCGGCAGCCTTCGGGTTCAGACGGTCAGCCGCGAAGGCGACCAGCGCGGCGTTGGCGGCACCGGCAGCGACGGCGGCGGTGAGGAACAGAGCGATCATGGTGGGCGTCCCCGTGCGGTTGTTTGCGTTGGGGCGCTTATGCCACCAAACGCCCCACGCTGGCATACCAGATGCCAGATGCCAGTTCTGCATTTAACGCATAGGTGTGGGCACTTTCTGGCCGAGACCCAACATTTTTGCATTATGGCGCCGCGCCGATCAGCTTGTGGGATGTATCCTTCCACCCCGGAGGCGCCCTGTCCCGCCGGGCAGGGTGAGTTTCCTCTCACCAGCCGAGAATCCCAGTATGGTTTTTCATAGGACAAGAAAGCCGTGTGCGCTCAAGCGCCGTACGGCAGTGAGGAATGGCCGATGGCGCTGAGGGGAAGCTGCTTGTGCGGAGCCGTCCGCTACGAAGTCGATCAACTCGACATGCCAATCGTGCATTGTCACTGCGTGACCTGCCGCAAGGCCCATGCGAGCGCCTTCGCCACATCCGCAGGCGTCCTGCGCGAGCATTTCCGCTGGACAGCAGGTGAGAGCCTATTTCGGACCTACCCCTCCTCGCCGGACAAGCTGCGCCACTTCTGCTCCGAATGCGGCACCCACCTTATGGCCGAGCGTCCGGCGCAGCCGCATGTTCTCGTACGGGTATCGACCCTCGATGACGATCCTGGTCAGCGGCCAACGCGACACATCTGGATTTCGCACGCCGCGCCGTGGCTGACCGACGAGGCCGACGTGCCCCGCTATGCGGGCTGGGAGCGGGAGCACTAACGTTCATGGATCCCTTCAGCCGACGAGGTGTCCGGCCTGATGGAGCATGCCGCCGCGGCGGCGCTCGCAGCAGCCGTTCGCAGGGTGGGTGTTATGGAGCCGCTCGGTTCGCAGAAGCGTGTTTGTGGCACCTCCCTCAGATGCTTACCGAACCAGCCAGAGCCCTACGAAAGTGGGGGAAGCCGAGCAGACCGCGCGGCCGTCCTCATCAGTCACCAGCACCATAATCGCGCGCTGACCTCCGTCCTCTGGGATCTCCTCCCGCGCGACATTAAGCTGCTCTCGCGCCCACCTTGCCGATGGCGCGATCTACGGCTCCGACGACCTGGCCGGGCGCGAGGTGATGGATCATGTGCCCCATGCCTGGTACGACGATGAGCTCGCTGTAGGCGATTTCGCCGTGCAGCCGCTCTGACTGGCGGCCGACATCTGCGATCTGATCGTCCGCACCCGCGACGATCACGACGGGTAGCTTCAACTCGCGATAGTGCTCCTGAAGCTCAACCGTGACGGGCGTCATCAGCGCAGCGTCCTCAGCGGAGGCTCGCAGCTGCGGGGGCCGCAACATCAGCTCCTTCGGGAACTCTCGGTCGAAGCGGTCCGGCACTGAGGCCGGCGCGAACATGGCCTTGATCAGGCCCGGCAGAAGAAGCCGGGAGATCACGGGTGAGATCGTGTAGCGCATCGCATCACCCACTACCGGGATGGCAGGTGGCGAGAACAGGATCACGTCGGCGCGCAGAGTTGGAAAGTAGTAGCCCGAGGCTAAGACGAGACCGCGCACGAGCTGAGGGGCCTGCAGCGCGAGGGCGACCGCGACCAGGGTGCCCCACGAATGCCCAAGCACCACGGCTTGCGAGACACCGAGCTGCTGCAGCGCCTTCTGGAACAGGGTCGCATGCGCTCGCGGTGTCCATAGCGCCCGCGGTCGCTCACTGTAGCCGTAGCCGGGACGATCGATGATGATGATACGGTAGCGCTTGGCGAGTTCATCGACGATGCCGCTGACCAGGAAGTCCTGGATCATTGTTCCGTTGCCGTGAATGAGCACCAGGGGCTCGCCTTGCCCGCGCTCGACGTAATGCAGGCGCACGCCATCGACCGTGAGGAAGCTGCCGATGGGGGGATGGCGCTGCTCCGCCTCACGAGCCTTGGCAACAGCGTAGAGTGAACCGCTCCGGGATTTTCGGAGGCTCCAACTCTTGAGAGACTGGAGCCATGACGAAGCATACTCCACCCTTCTCCCCTGAGGTTCGCGAGCGGGCAGTCCGGCTGGTTCGGGAGCATGAGAGCGAGCACGGTTCACAGTGGGCGGCGATCCAATCGATCGCGGCCAAGATCGGCTGCTCGGGTGAGACGCTGCGGAACTGGGTCAGACAGGCCGAACGCGACGGCGGCGTACGAGCCGGGCCGACCACGGACGAGCGCGAGAGGATCAAGGCGCTGGAGCAGGAGAACCGCGAGCTTCGGCAAGCCAACGAGATCCTGAGGAAGGCGTCGGCGTATTTTGCTCAGGCGGAGCTCGACCGCCGGTCCCGGTCATGATCGCCTTCATCGACGATCATCGCGCCACCTACGGGGTCGAGCCGATCTGCAGGGTTCTGCCGATCGCCCCGTCGACGTACCACGCTCATGCCGCGCGGCGGGCCGATCGCGGCAGACTGCCGGCTCGAGCCAAGCGGGATGCCGTGCTCATGGCCGAGATCCGGCGCGTTCACGCGGCGAACTTCGGCGTCTACGGCGTGCGCAAGGTGTGGCGGCAACTCGCCCGCGAGGGGATCGCGGTGGCGCGCTGCACGGTGGCGCGGCTGATGCGGGCGATAGGACTGCAGGGCGTCGTCCGCGGACGCAGAGTTCGCACGACCATTCCCGATCCGGCTGCCTTCTGCCCGCTCGACCGGGTCAACAGACAGTTCAAGGCCGAATGCCCGAACAGGCTGTGGGTAGCGGATTTCACCTACATCGCCACCTGGGGCGGCTTCGTCTATGCGGCTTTCGTGATCGACGTCTTCGCCCGCCGGATCGTGGGCTGGCGTGTGTCGCGCTCAGCCCGGGCAGACTTCGTGCTCGATGCCCTGGAGCAGGCCCTTCATCAACGTCGGCCCTTCGCCAGCAGCGGGCTCGTCTGTCACTCAGATCGCGGATCGCAGTATGTGAGCATCCGCTACACCGAGCGCCTGGCCGAGGCCGGCATCGAACCGTCTGTCGGCAGTGTTGGCGATAGCTACGATAACGCCCTCGCTGAGACGGTGATCGGCCTGTTCAAGGCCGAAGTGATCCATCGGCGTGGGCCGTGGCGATCCTTCGAGGCGGTCGAGTACGCCACGCTCGAGTGGGTCGATTGGTTCAATCACCGTCGGCTGCTTGAACCGATCGGCAACGTGCCTCCCGCCGAGGCGGAAGCGCGCTACTATGCAGAGGTCGAGGTTCAAGCCTTGGCCGCCTGATCCAAACCAAACAGCCTCCGGGAAACCCGGTGCGGTTCAAGAGCGCAGATGCGCCGAGGGCTGCTGCGGACCCGAGCAGGGCTGGCACCAGCCAGCGACGTGACTTGGAACGCTGTGTCATGACGTGAGCCTTGTGTCGTGGGGACGGCCTCGGCCGGAAAGGCGGCCAAGGTGGGAGCATTCCGCTCTAGGCGGCAGACAGACGCTTGGCGTTGGCTGCGACATGCTCGCGGTAGCGAGCGACCACTGTCTCGCAGGAGCCGCCCGTCATCAGCGTGCCGGACGCCTCGATGAAGGCGCTGACCTTCTCGCTCACCATCTGCTGGGCCTCGGCGCAGCCCTCAGAGCCACCCCAGGCGAGCTTCATGAGCCGAAGCTCAACGACCTTCTGAGCCTCCAGGACAAGCAGGGCGACGGCAAAGGGGTTGTACATGGCATGCTCCGCGCCGCGAGGCGCCGGAGCCCGTGCGACCGAAAAAGAAAAGGGCGGCCGAAGCGACCGCCCTTCTGGCTTGTGGTGAACCCGAGATCGTGGCTCGGGTTCAGGTGCTGTGCGCCTCAGCGGACGATCGTGGGCGTCTGCGCGACGCTGGCGAAAGCCTTGCTAGCCTCCTCGACAGCGCGGGTCGAGGTCTCGGTGATCGCCCGGCTGTCCTGCACGATGTGCTGCAGGCTCTCGCGCGCCAACTCGCTCTGGATCGCGGCAAACTCCTGGACCGATTTGGCCCGGGTCAGCTTGTTCAGGCCGTCGAGGTTACGTTGCACCTGGCTCTGAGCCAGACCGAACCAGCTGCGCGAGGCATCCTGGAAGGCTTGGGTCAGGACCGTGCCGCAGCGTGCGACCGCTTCTATGTTCTGCTTGGACTGGCGGGCGAGGCGCTCGCTGTCCTCACCGGTGAAGCCCAGCGTCTTGGTGAAACGTGCACCGGCCTCACGCGCCTGCTGCGAGGCCGTCTCGACGCTCCGCTGCACGATCTGCTTGGTGTTCTCGCTGGCCCGCTCGCTGAGATCGACCATCTTGTTCACACCGTCGCGCGTGGCGTCAGCGAACTGCTTGCCCTGCTCGGCGGTCCTGTCGAGGGTCGCCTTGGCCGTGTCGGCGGCCTTGTCGCTCTGCTCGGACTGCTTATTCTGGTTGGAATTCTGATTGAAGGCCATGGTGGCTTTCTTCCCTATAGATTATGAATTCGAGACGATTATGCCTAATATAAATTCGCTCATCATCTTAGATGGCGAAAGAAGTTATTTCGTTTATCGCACTGCACTTAAGTGGTTTTCTAATGATTTACTTTCAAGTCTGCAGACGAATTTAGGCAAGATTTATTTTATGAAGATTTTCGTCAACCGTCAGGTTCGGGACGTAAGCCTCTGAATGCGCTGCACAACGTCGAGGAAGGGTGCTGATGGCTCCAGGGCGTCAGCGATACCGTAACAACGATCCTCGCCGTCTGCAGCGATGGGCAGGAACTCGTCATCGGATGAGCGCAGCTTTGTTCCAGCAGGCGCCGAGAAGGATTGGGCGGATGCATGGGTGATGGCACGGTCGCAGTAGCGCCCGCAGGTTGAGCGTTATGGAGCCGCTCGGTCCGCAGAAGTACGTTTATGGAAACGTGCGGTTGATCAAGGGATCAGTGATCGCTAGCGCGATGTACCAACTGACCTGTAGAGGTTGAGGCGCACTGGCTGAGGACGAGCTCTTCGGCAACCGCTATTCGGAAAAGCGGGTCGCCATCTACGCCGCGATCTCTACCAGTATCAGACCTTAGCCTGTGTCTAGTACTACGTACTAGATCGTCCGGGTTGGGTAATTTGCCACATAATAATTTTGGAACCATAAGAGTCTTGCGGCCATTTAAAGCTAAAATGAGTAATACTTTTTCATTTTTAAGGGGCTCCCAAGTGCTAAATACCATTGTGCCGACAGTAGTAGTGACAGCAAATTCACTCGTCCACGAGGGCCTTAAATCCTATCTTTCAGCATCTCGGTTCCAGGTCGTTGTTCCAAGATCGGAACAAACTGAAGAGACTGCAAATGAACCTTCGCTCATCATTCTAGTTGCAACCGATCTATTGCATATTAAAAACTTTTCGATAAAAAGTTTCTCGAATAATGAGACAAAGTTGGTTCTGCTCTGTAACGACGAGTTGGTTAAATTTCTCCCCAAAGATATAGTTCGCTCCGCAAATGGCATCCTCGATAGCGAAATCGACGGGAAAACACTGATACTTGCTCTGGATCTGCTCATGAACGGTATTTCTGTTCATTCATCGAAAATAATGGAGCTTCTAATAGGCCAATGTTATCACATGGATGGGCCAATTTATGTTAAGCATGAGGCCGTCGGAGAAGGCGTAAGCTCAGGTTTTTCAGCGCAACCCCAATCAGAAGCTCGACCCCTGTCGCCTGCTGAGATTAGAGTTCTCAAATGTCTTGCCGAAGGATCATCCAATAAGGTCATTGCTATTCGTTATTGCTTATCGGAGGCCACTGTTAAGATACACGTCAAGAACATTCTTCGAAAGGTTAATGCGGGGAACCGAACTCAAGCAGCAATTTGGGCGCGCGAGAATGGCGTCCATTTTTCGTAGCTTCAGAGTAGATACCAACGGACGACTCGCTTCTCTCTTCGATCATAGCTCAGTCGCGCCAGGTTCATCAGGGCAGGCAGTCAGTTGTTCGGCACAAACTGCACAGGTGGTCTCCGCGCCGAGATTGATGAGCGTCTGTCGAACCTCGCTCTCGGCCACCTCAAGCACCGTCTTGGGCGCATGGTGCGACCCGTGCAAGCAAGCTCGTTGAGGTCCTGCCGGGCTGAGGCGGGAAGGAGCAGGGCAGCGTCTATGCAATCCTGCTGCCCGGCCGCCTCGTTCCGACGAAGACGCGCATCTTCGTCGAGGAGATCACGCAATCCATCAGGGCGGGACGGAACCAACGAGACGACGCCCAGCAGAGCGTCGTTCCAATAGGGCTTGCCCTAATGGAACGTTCCAAAGCAGTTCCAAGGGAGTAGCTTCGGGATTTTGGAACGTGCTGTCAGCGTATGTCTCAGGGCTGAGTGGAGTGGTTCAAGGTAGATTGGCTGTCGAACGTCGTGGGGCTCCATCCTTCCGGCGGCATCGGCATGGATGGGCAAGGCGGCGACGGCCCATAGGCCGTCGCGCAGCCCGGCAGCAGAGGCCTACTCGGCCGCCTCAGCCACGGCAGGCTTGCGCGAGCGGCCGCCACCCTTTGCCTTCTCAGGTGCGGTCGGTCCCGCTTCCGACTTGCTCCGTGGCTGGATCGGCGGGTGTGCTCAATCCAGCGAGTGCTGCGTGCACGGAGGTGATCAGGTCCGGCAGGTCGGCTGTCCGGACGGAGTTGTTGGAGACGTACGCTGACACGATGTCGGTCGCCAAGCCGATGTAGTTCGCGACCGACGCTGAGGTGTTCTCTTCCACGGTATGCTTCCCATAACTTCCAAGACTGCGAGCACCTCAGTGGAATGGGTCAGCGTACAAGTCAATGCGTAGACGCCGCAGTCAGCCCACTCCATTTTAGATCGAGCTGGGCTTAGTAGGATCAGCTGGTAGCACAACACCAAAAGGGTTCCCTTCGTCGGCCTCGTTTCCCCGACATTCACAAACGACTAAAGCAGCTCCCCGCAGGGACCTCTGCCCCTTCTCGCACGTTCTGACGACAACGCCTGCCGCTGCCAAGCTGCTGGCGACAGGACTGAACGGTGTGTGGGAGATAGAATTACATGGCTACCAAGCAGAAGACCTTGCACGACGCCTTCTACGAGACGCTGAAGGACGTGTACTACGCTGAGAAGCAGTCCGTGCGCGCCCTGAAGAAGTCGGCCAAGGCTGCCGAGCACGAGGAGTTGCGCCAGGCGTTCGAGACGCACGCTGAGGAGAGCGCCAACCAGGTTGAGCGCCTGCAGCAGGTGTTCGAGATCATCGGCAAGCCGTCTCGCGCCAAGACCTGCGAGGCGATGCAGGGCCTCACCTCCGAGATGGACGAAGACCTGGAGGATTTCGGGGACAGCCCGGCGGCAGATGCGGTGCTGGCGGCCTGTGCTCAAGCGGTCGAGCATTACGAGATCGCCCGCTACGGCACCTTGAAGACCTGGGCGGGCCAGCTCGGCTACGATGACGCCGCCAAGCTCCTGGATGAGACGCTGCAGGAAGAGAAGAAGACCGACCAGCTGCTCTCGCAGATCGCCGAGCGCATCAACGTCGAGGGCGCAGAGACTGAGGCTGTGGCTGCAGCCCCCAAGTCGGCGAGCAAGGGCAAGACGGCATGAGAGGCGAATGGGCGACGGCCGAGTAGGTGCCATCGATCACGTGCGTCGAGAGGAGGGCTGCCGAACGGCAGCCCTCGTTCTTTGCGATGTCTAGAAAACGACGGGACACTGTTGGCGAATTCGACAGCTATGCCGTGAGGGCCTTGAAGCGTGAGGTGCGCGTGGGTGCCAGCGGACGCAGCGAGAGCCAGGCAGCGAGGCGATCGACGTTGAGAGCGGCCGCCGTCGCCACGCTCTGCAAGGTCGTCTTCGCCAGCCCGCGGTAGCGTGCCCGGCGCAGGCCGAAGCTGCGTACGCCTTGCGCGATCGTCGCCTCGATGCCTTTCCTCTGCCCGTAGAGCCGCCGGCCTTCCTCGCTCTCCTGCCGCTGCCGCGCAGCCGCCAACGCCTCGTGCTCGGCGCGCGGATGCAGGCTGAGGCGGCGGCTCGCCGCCCGGGTACAACGCGGCTTGGCAGGGCATAGGCGGCAGACGGCGGGCTTGAAGCCCGCGCGGATGAATGGGCGTCCGCTCGCCTTGTCCCGGTAGGCGCCCCAACTCGTGCTCTCGTGCCCCTCGGGGCAGCGCACGCGGTGGCGCTCCCAGTCGACCGCGAAGTCGGTGACTTGGAACGCATCCTCCTCACGCATCTGCCAACTCTGGTTCGGCCGCGTCGGGCCGATCAGGGCGATGCCATGCCGCTCGCGGGCCGTGACCAGATGCTCGGCGCTCACGTAGGCAGCGTCGACCAGGTGCTCGCAAGGGAGCAGTCCCGAGCTGGCCAGGGCGGCATGGATCGCGGCGGTGCGCATCGCCTCGTGCACGTTGGCTGGCGTCGTGTCGGTGTGAACGACCAGCCGAGGCAGGTCGGGGTCGCAGGTCTCAGTCAGGTGGACCATGTAGCCGGTCCAGTCGGTTCCGGACTTGGCCCGGAACCGAGCATCGACGTCGTAGGGCGACTCGATCCGGTCACCGGGTCCACGCCCCTGCACCGGGCGCAATCGGATGCCGGCCCCAGCAAGTGGGCTGCCGTCACCTGCGCGCGCGAAGTGCCGCGCCCACACCCGGCGCAGCACGGCGACGGATGGCAAGGCGACAGCGAGTGGCGGGGCGTCCGCGCCATCCAGCGCGTCGAGCAGGCGGCAGCCGTCGGCCCCGACCTGGAGCACGTAAACCTCGCGTTTGAGGCCGGTCGTGGGCAGGCGCGCATCCTCGATCCGGCGATCGTAGCGCTCGTGCCAGTCGGATGGGACGACCCGGCGCAGCCAGTCGGGGACAAGGGCTGCGACCGCGTTGAGAGCCGCGCGCAGCGTCTCGGCCAGCAGTTCGATCCGGTTGAGGTCGCGCACCGCGGCGAGCACGTGGGTGCTGTCGGTGCGTTGGCGCCCGTGCCCCTTGAGCACGCCCTGGTCGCGTGCGGCGTCGAGGATGCGGGCCAGCAGCCGTCCGGTGGCCTCGTGCTGCAGCAGCCGGCCGCGGAACTCGCACAAGACACTGTAGTCGAAGCCGGGATCGGTGAGGTCGAGGGCGAGCAGGTACTTCCAGTCGATGCGAGCACGGACTGCCTCGGCGGCCTGGCGGTCGCTCAGTCCTTCCCGGAACTGCAGGAGCGTGACGAGGGCCAGACACCAGGGTGCGTAGGCGGGCTGGCCGCGCGCGGGATAGAGGTCGGCGAACTCAGTGTCGGCGAAGATGGTGCCGAGGCGGGTGCGCAGGAGCAGATAGGGATTGCCGCGTCGGAACGCGATCTGGGCGACGCGAGCGGTATCTTCAGGCACAGGTGGGAGCGGTGATTGCAACCGGAGCGACATGGGCGACCTCCGAGCGGGACGCTCAGCCTACGCCCAGCACCCTACCTTCCGGAATTCGCCAACAGTGTCCGACGGTTTTTGAGACAGGGCTGCGAGGGTGGGAGTCGCTCCCTAGACTCGGTCTGTCGGCGGCGCAGGCTATGCTGTGACAGGAGAGATCTAGGCGTCCGGCGAGCTGGTCGGTACGGTCAGGCTTCATTGGCTCGTCAGCGCCGAGAACCACGATGTCCATCCGGCGCGAGCACCACTTCTTCTACCCAATCGATTGGCCGCAGCTCTCAGCCTTGATCCGCTCCCGCAGGGCCGGTGGGCGCTGCGAAGGTTGCGGTCGGCCACACGGGCATCGTGTCATTCACCTGGGAGATGGCCGCTGGTGGGACGCCGCGAACGGCGTGTGGCGGGACGGGCGAGCCAAGCTTCTGCGCAGCCTGCCAACCGCCGAGCAAATCGCTGCTGTCCGAATGACGAAGGTCGTGCTTGCGACCGCCCACCGCGACACAGGCAACAACGCGGCCTCGAACCTCGCTGCCTTCTGTCAGCGGTGCCACCTGCTGCAAGACCGGCCTGAGCATCAGCGGCGACGATGGCTCACCCTGTTTCGGCGCAAAGCCCTAGGCGACCTGTTCAGCGGCCCGTACGCCTAATTCGGCGTTCGTGAGCAGCCTCTTCCAATGGTCGGTGGCGTGTCTGACGGCTCCATAACGCTCAATCGGCGAGGGGCTGTTGCGAAGCTAGCGCGCTGGTGCGGCCGAGTTACCATCATCGTCCGCCTGAGGAGGGCCCCGACAGGCCCGCCCACTCGGGGGTGGCGCAAAACACCGAGAGCCGGCGGCCCTCTTACCCCTTTTCCGGGGCGCGACCGGCATCTTCAGTTCGGCGCTTTGATCGCCGGCGGGCAATCGGGTGAGGGGGAAGCCATTACCCGCCGGCGATCGCACACCAGCATGTGCCGGGGCGCTGGTATGAAATACACCGCGCGGACTAATGCAAGTTAAATCGCGAACGGGCCAGACGATCGCCCCCTCAACTGCCGTCCGGCCCGCTGCGAACACGACGGAATGTTCCACCGCACCGCAGCATCGATTTCGCACAACTGAGATCTACATGCAATCGGCGACGTTTGCCGAGCCCGTCTTAATCCTTGAGGCCTGCACGCAGGCGACCCGCAACCCGCACATCGCTACCTGTGCTTAACCGTCGATGCGCATACCAGCTCGTCCAGCGGGAACCCGTACAATTTGACACAAATTCGCGTCCGATCCTTCATGGGCGTGGTCGATCCTCATCTCACCCACAGGGGAGATGAACATGCGCCACTTCAAAGCTGCTCTCGTTGCCGTCGCGGTTCTGGCTGGTACCGGCGGTTTGGTTCGTGCTGAACTCGCGCTCGCTCAGAGCGGGACCGTCATCATGGATGAGGCGCACGCTCAGATGGGCGGCCCGCTCTTCCAGGTGACGAACCTGCAGACCCAGGCAGCCAAGAAGGCTTGAAGGCAGCAGCGCGACGGACCTGCTCCTGTCCCGCTGCTCAGTCGACCGGGCTCAGCGTCTTAGAGACGGCAGCGACCATCGTCCGGCTGCAGCCGGCAGCATCCATCACCGCCTGCCAGGACATGCCGCGGTGAAGCATGTCGGCAATGGCCTTGTGCCGCTTCAGATCCGCGGGCGGCAGTGCCGGTTCTCAGCTTCGACACGAGCTTGATGCTGCGCGTGCCGCTATGGGTTCGGCGGCCTTCAGACGGCCTCTACCGCGAGATTGAGGTCTCCGAGATGCGGCCCAGACTGCTTGGACATCACAGCACGATCCCGCCGTAGTCGCCGCCGTGAAAGCGGAAGGCAGCCTCGGTGAGGTTGGTGACGCCCTCCAGATGGATAACCGCATCGGCCTCGCCGTTGTGATTGGCATCCACGTAGAGATTACTCTTCGACGTGTCGAATACAGCGAAGGCTACGTCCCGTCCTACCAACTCGACATCTTGTCCAATCACCCCCAGAGCGGCATGTTCATTCGGGACGGAACGGAGCTGAATTGCGCTCATCTTGCCGGCGAATAGCGGCGTGAAGTCGAGCACGTCGCCATTGTAGACGGCCGTGAGCTGGCCGGCGCCCTGGTTGGCCGGCGCCCCCGGCGTGCCGATCGTGTTCGGATGGAAGTCGGTGATCGTGTCCATGTGCGCTGCCGTCGACTGGTTGGCGTCGCCGAACACGAACACGTCGTTGCCGGCGCCTCTGGTGAGCGTGTCGGTTCCGTAGCCGCCGGCGAACACGTCGCTGCCCGCTCCACCTTTCATCGTCAGACCTTGCGCCGCATCGTGATGCGACGACCCGTCGAAGAAGACGGCGCCGGCCGCCCCCGTTCCGGTGACGCCAGACGCGTCGAACTTTGTCACATTCGGCAGTGCGCTTTCGTCGAAGATCACACCGTGGCTGCCCGTGACCGTGACCGTCGTGGCGGCCGCAGCATTCAGGTTCACGACCAGGGTGGTGCCTCCGGAGCTGACCGCGGTGTCGAGGTTGATCGTCTCCACGCCCGCGACCTTCACCGGCGCCCCGTCGTTGCTGCCATGGACGATCAGGTTCAGCGTGTCGGAGCCGCCCTGATCCTGGATCGCGTCGCCCGAGGTCAGGGTCGCGTCGAAGCCGGCACCGACGACGGCGTTGTAGGTGTCGTTGCCGGCGGTGCCGGACAGCGTGTCCGTTCCGCCCGTGAGCGTGAAGAAGTGCTCGGAGCCGCTCAGGAGCGGATGAGCCCCATACACGTCCTGACCCTGCGCCGCCTTGAACAGGAAGTCGTTTACTGCGGCGTCCGAGCGGGCGATGAACTCGGCCGACTGCGCGAAGCCGTTGAGCACGTCGGCGCGCGACGCGACGCCGGAGCCCGGCGTATTGACCGCCTCCAGCCAGGAATGCAGTTCTACGGCCGAGGCGCTCCGGCCGAGCACGTTCGCGTAGAGCGACTGGAGGTAGCTCTCGGTGACGGTCTCGCCGCTGCCGTAGAGCGCCGTGAATTCCGCGGAGTGAGAAAAGATCTCGACGATCGCTTTGAGGTTCTGGCCGGACGCCTCGAAGGCGTTGACGTTGAAGTGCAGGCCGTCCTTGTCCGGCACGCGGCCGAACGCGCCCTGGTAGAGGCGGATGATCGGGTCGACGTTTCCGTTGGCCTCCGGCGAATGCACGATCGAGTCGTAGATCTGCGCGTCGGTGAAGAATCCGGATTGCGAGGCCGAGACGAAGGCATTCACGTCGGCGTCGCCTGGCGCGCGCTGCAGGACGTTCTCGAAGGCCATGGAAACCTGCGCAGTTGTCAGGGCCATGAACGCCTCCTCAGGGTGATGGGACACCGAGCGATGAGGGGTTGTGGCAAGAGCGTGCTGGGCGGACTGTGACCGCGATCACGCTTGGATCAGCCTGCGGGCCAACTCGGAGCAGGGATCGAGCGGACGCTCTATAACGCCCAAGCCGCTCGGGGATCAGGATCCGCTTTCAGGTCAGCGAGGGCATGGCTCGGATGTGAAAAAGCCCCGCCAGAGCCAGGCGGGGCTGATCATCTTCCAGTACGGGAGCTGCAGGCTTGCTGCTCAGGCGGCGAGCTTCACAGAAGCCGGCGCGTTCTCGTTGCTGACCACAAGAGGGCGAGCGGGAGCGGCATCGGCCTTGGGGTTCAGGAAATCAGCCACATAGAACACCAGCGAGACATTCACGGCGAGGGCGGCGAAGAAGGCGTAGTAGAGCAGCAGGTTGATCATCGGCGGCGCCTCATGCGTTTGCGTTGCAAAATATATCGCACTGCACGCGGCTTTCTGGCACACCACATTCCACCGGCCAGTCATGCATTTATGACATGCCTCAGCCGGAAAGCGGCCCGAGGGTCGGCGTTTATGCAGGATGATGCCTGCTCCAAGCAGGCCCGCTCGCGTTATTCTGCAGCCATGCAAGAGACTGGGTCTCACATGTTCGCGCTGCACATTCTCCGCCTGCTTGTACGGCGCTGCGCGAGCGGATCAGCAAGGAAAGGCGAGACGACGGATGTAGGGGCCGCCGTCTCGCCAGTGCAGGAGTCGCTAAGCCGGCCGCAAGCGGGGGGTTGATCGCCGCGGCCGAGGTAACAGTCGTCCCGGACCGCGGCTGCATTGCGGCCAAAGCGTTGCCCGCGCATTTCCGGCCATGCCCTCGCATCAGGGCTCGCCAAGAAGGTCAGAAGTTGATGCTGCCCCCCATTGTTCGGCTCCATGGTGGCGCCGGTTCGGAATGCGCCACCGCAGGCGCTCGACGATGCACGAAAGCCATCACAGATCGCCCCGTCGCAGTCGCGTGGTGCACCCCAGCGGCGGCCATAGCGGCGGCACGAGCGCGAGCAGTGGCACGGCTGGTAGGGCTCGCTGAGCCTTCATCTCCCACAGGATCGAACAGCGGGCGCTCTGCCTGCGTTAGCTGAGGGCCACCCTAATGAGGCGGCTTGAGGAGACGCAAAGGCGAATTCCTATGAGAACGTCCACTCTCACGATTGCCGCTGGCCTGCTCGTACTGGGTACGACCGTCTGGGCAGCCGACAACAGCAGCCCAGGGGCATCGGGCAACGCTCCCGGTCGGACAGGCAAGATGCAAGGCTCACCCAACGCGGCAGGCTTTAAGCGCGACGATGCGACCGGTTCGACAGGCACCGCCGGCTCGCCTGGGATGAGCCGCTCGGGAACCTCGAACAGCACGGGCGCGAATGACGCGGGCTCAGGCTCATCGCCCGGAGCGAAGGGCAGCGGGTCCGGCAGCCGCTAAGGCCGCTTCAGCCTAGATGCAGGGCCGAACAGCGGGCGAACCGGTGCGCAAGCGTCAGGCTCGCTCCGAGCACGGTGTCATCTCGATCGGACTTGGCCTAGCTGCAGCTCGCGTACAGCAGGGTCGAGCCGCCGGGCCTGCATCTGGGCAAGGGTCAGCTTCGTCGACATCTCTTATGCTCGCAGCTGAGGACCGCCGAGGCTGATCCGCTTCGACAGCTGATCCCCAGCGGACCTAACGGTCGTCAACCCACCTTCAGACGGACGGATACGTCGGCCGCACCTTCCAGAGCCGGAAGCCATGCCCGTTGCGGGCACCCTCAACAAAAACATCAACGCATTCGGCCATGCGCGCCTGCGCAGCAGCCAGTGTGCCGAAGGTCTCAGACAAGGAGATCTTCCGATTTGGGCCGACGCAGATCGAGATCCACGGCATTCCAGGCGCCGGCGGATCGTAGATGATAAAGGTATGGCTCAGCCCATGGTCCTTGCCGGCCATCGAATGCTTCCCGGGAGTGACACTGGGGCTTACAACAACCGGCTCGCTGAAATCTCTCCGTATTCATCGCCGTTGGTGCGGATGGAGACACACTTCAGACTAGAAGCAGAGAGTGAATACGTGTGAGAACAGCAGGCATGTGCCGCGCATCCCAGATCCTTGCCGGTATCCTCCTCGCATCGGCCTCTCCGGTCGGAACGCAGGACTGTCAAACCGAGCAGAAGATGAGGGTGCCTCGCGATGCGGGCCGGGTACAGGATGTACCTAGAGGTGGGCTCGGGAGGGAGGCAGACCGTGCGTGCGCAGGTCGAGCAACTCGCGATAACCTTCATCGAGACCATCGCACTTGAGGAGGTGGTAGCGTCCACGGACGAGGTGTAATTTCCGGGACCGTTTCGGTGGGGATTGGGGTGGCCATCGGGGCCGGCGGCTAAGGTGGAGTTTGCGGACTTCAACCTGAGCCGGGAGCACCCGATGACCGACGACAGAGTGGCACTGATCGAGGCGCTGCAGAAGGCTGACGACGGCAACTTCCTGCGCTCGTTGGCCGAGACGGTCCTGCAGATCCTGATGGAGGCCGACGTGGAGGGCCTGATCGGCGCGGGCCGCTACGAGCGCACAGGCGAACGCAGCACCTACCGCAACGGCTATCGCGAGCGCAGCCTCGACACACGGCTCGGCTCACTCAACCTGAAGATCCCCAAGCTGCGGACCGGCAGCTACTTCCCCGGCTTCCTGGAGCCGCGCCGCACGGTCGAGAAGGCGCTGGTCGCCGTGATCCAGGAGGCGTGGATCGCCGGCGTCTCGACCCGGCGCGTGGACGACTTGGTGCAGGCCATGGGCCTGTCGGGCATCTCCAAGTCCTCGGTGTCGAAGCTGTGCAAGGAGATCGACGAGCGCGTCGGAGCCTTCCTGACGCGTCCGCTCTCGGGTGCGTGGCCCTATCTCTGGCTCGATGCCACCTACCTGAAGGTGCGCGAGGGCGGTCGCATCGTCTCTGTCGCTGCCATAGTCGCCGTCGCGGTGGACACCGAAGGCCGGCGCGAGATCGTCGGCCTGCACATCGGTCCCTCCGAGGCCGAGGTGTTCTGGACAGACTTTCTGCGGAGCTTGGTCAAGCGCGGGCTCTCGGGCGTGCAGCTCGTCATCTCGGATGCCCACGAGGGGCTCAAGGCGGCCATCCGCCGGATGCTGAAGGCGACCTGGCAACGCTGCCGCGTTCATTGGACCCGGAACGCGCTGGCTTACGTGCCGCGGACCCAGCAGACCATGGTGGCTGCCGGCCTGCGCCACGCCTTCCAGCAGCCCGATCAGGACGCCGCCCGGGCCGCCCTTCAGCACCTGGGCGAGCAACTGCACAACCGCTGGCCGAAGCTGAAGGTCTTCATCGAGGCCACGTGCGAGGACGTGCTGGCCTACCTGACTTTCCCGCTCCAGCATCGGGCCAAGCTTCACAGCACGAACCCGCTGGAACGCCTCAACAAGGAGATCAAGCGGCGCGCCGATGTGGTCGGCATCTTCCCCAACACGGACTCGATCCAACGCCTGATCGGTGCGGTGCTTCTGGAGGCCAACGACGAGTGGCAGCTTCAGCACCGCTATATGCAGATCGAGGGCATGGCCGGGTTTGCTCCGGCGTTGATCGAGGAGAGCGTCACGACACTTCCACCACAGGCTGCCTGACCGATGGCGGCTCCAATTCCACCCCGAAAGTCCACCTCATTGACGGACGTAACCTGAGGAGGTGCTGGTCCGCGAGTTTGCCCACGCGGCTGCGGACATCGAGGCGCACAGATCGGCAACCAGCGTCCACGCGATACGAGCCATCGCTCGCTACCACCGGATCAAGGCACTCGAACATCGGGGCAGATTGGCAGCCTTGGGCGAGGAATTCGGCTGGCTCCTGTCCGGCCCCCTAGCGCCGATCCATAAACGCGCTGACGCGAACCAGATGGCTCCATAACGCCCAAATCCGCGAGGGCTTCGGAGGTTGGGCGTTATGGAGCCAGCCGCCTCGCGTAAGGGCGATTATGGATCTGGGTGGTGTTTGCCTTCGCTCCGGTGGCTGATCCTCTCGACTGCTTGTAGCGCCTCCATGCGTGCAGCCTCGTCAGAAATAAGGGTGAATGTGTTCAAGATGCGGAGAGTATCTAGTGACCTTTTTGCAATCTCAGATCCTGAATTGAATTTACTGACATCATAATTACAGATTTCTTGCACAACAATTTTCTTGAATATATGTGGATCTACCCCGATCGCTGAAGCAAGTTGATTTAGAACATGTTCCTCGGCCTTCTCGGTCATGTTCGTCTCGACGCAAAAGCTAACTGCTGCTCGATCCGGGCTCGCGCCTCGTCGAGATCAATCAGCGTGAGCGGCTCGGCGGCGCGCACGTAGTCGAAGCTGACCTTCAAGAACCACATACCCGCTTCGTCGTGATCGTTCGACACCCAGCCACTCGCCACCAGCCGATCCACTTGAGGTGAGTTCTGCTCTAGCTGAAACGGAGCCGCGCTCATTGCGCTGGGTTAAAGGGAAAGTTGCCCATCCCCAGAAACGCCTTTGTGTAACCCCCGCATTCCTACCGACTTCGGGGCAATGCCGCAGCCGCAGCCGTCGGTAACGAACCCCTAACCAAAACCGTCGACCGTGCCGCCGGCCGTCGAAGATCTCTTCTCTCGATCGATGGCTAACTGTTTGATCCCGCGGTGTGGTGGTACTGTTGACCACCATGCGATCTCCATCGTAGTGGCTCCGAGCTCCTGCTGCATGACAGCACCTTTCTGGCGCCGCAGCGCCGGGAGCGGGAGCCATCCAGGCCATCTGCTTCCGGGCCCGCAACCCCATTACGAATGGCTGACAATGGCTGAAAGCTGTCGGCCTGCTTTCTGCATTCAAACCGCAGAAGCGGACATTCGCCGTGGCGTAAGCGATTAAGTAAAGACAACGCTGAGGGTTAGTCCACGATTTCTTCGAAAGGTTGCGTTTCGCAGACCAGGCAGGGCGCAGACTGCCGCAAAGATAATTGGAGATGTTATTAGCTATCTAGTGCTAGACTAAGTCTTTAATAACAGCCGCCTTCCGACCAAGGTCTGAGACTAGATCGGACCTACGATCCGAAAATCAGCCGCCCTTGGTCCCTGGGATGAGCCGAAGACTCATGGAAATGCTTGGCCTCGAACAAGCATATCCCGAGTTCGGAAGGTGATGGGGGTCAAAATGGGCGTTAAGTTCAATCGCAGCGATCTGGACTTCATCCTGACCCAGATCCAAATGGCCGAGGCTGGACAGGATCCTCTGAATCCTCACCTCTCGTTCGGCCTGCGACAGGTTGATGGCGAGAACAACAGCGTGGTCGATGGTCAGCCTCTCTACGGAGCGGCGGATCAGGCGTTTCCCAAGCTAACGAACCCAGTCTTCCAGGCTGCTGACGGCGCGCCGGCGGGATTTTTTGGGCCTGGAAGCCCCGCAATTCCCGGCTCATCCTACGCAAGCACCAACGGATTCGTGTTCGACGCAGATCCGCGCACGATCAGCAACCTGATTGCCGACCAGAGCGCCAACAACCCAGCCGCTGTAGCCGCCGCAGAGAAGGCGGCAGGCTCCCTTGGGACCGGCTATCAGCATTCACTTCCCGGTGCGGATGGCATCGTCGGTACCGCTGACGATGTCGTAAGCAATGCAGCGACGCCGGCTGCCACGGAGAACGGAAGCTTATTCATCAACAACGTGACGCCAGACAATGGCCTCTCAGCGCCATTCAATAGCCTGTTCACGCTGTTCGGGCAGTTCTTCGACCACGGTCTCGATCTCATCGCCAAGGGCGGCAGTGGGACCGTGATGATACCGCTGCAGCCCGACGATCCGCTTTACGTGCCGGGCGGCCACACGAACTTCATGGTGTTAACCCGAGCGACAAACCAGCCTGGAGCCGATGGTGTTCTAGGTACCACCGACGACGTCCACAGCAATACTAACCTGGTCACGCCCTTCGTCGACCAGAACCAGACCTACACGTCGCACCCCTCGCACCAAGTCTTCCTGCGCGAGTACATCATCGGCTCAGACGGCAAAATACACTCGACTGGGCGGTTGCTTGAGCACCACCGCTCCGACGGCACGATCGGCGGAGAGCCGACCTGGGCGGATATCAAGGCGAACGCGCTTAAGCTCGGTATCGTCTTGAACGACACAATTGACGTGGTGAACATCCCGCTCGTCAAAGTTGACGCCTACGGCAACTTCATCCCGGATCCGGCCACCGGTCTCGCCCAGCTCGTCACAGGTCTCGGCCCGGACGGAAAATATGGGACCGATGACGACGTTGTCGTCCACGGCACGCGAGACGCGAATGGCACGATTCATCCCATTACTACGGACGGCGCGCTGCGCATCGGTCACGCCTTCATCAACGACGTGGCAGCATCGGCCAATCCGGTCGATCCTCAGACCGGCCTCTTCCTCACGCCAGACAGCGACGGCCTGATCAACGATGCCGAACATCCTCTGGCGGCGGGCTCCTTCGACGTTGACCTGCTGAACGCGCACTTCATCGCGGGCGATGGGCGCGCCAACGAAAACATTGGCCTCACATCCATCCATGAAATTTTCCATGACGAGCACAACCGCCTGATCGAGCAGACGAAGGATCTCATTCGCGCCGAGCTTGCCAATGGTGACACCGCCTTCGCCAGCAATTGGGTGCTCGACGGCGCCAACCTCTCGGACGGCATCCAGGACAACGAGTGGAACGGCGAGCGCCTGTTCCAGGCGGCGAAGTTCGGCACCGAGACGCAGTACCAGCACCTCGTCTTCGAGGAATTCGCCCGCAAGGTCTCGCCGGCCATCCACCTGTTCGGCAACACCAACGTCCATCTCGACCCGGCCATCACCTCCGAGTTCGCGAACGCGGTCTACCGGTTCGGGCACTCGATGCTCGACGAGAACCTCAACCGTTACGAGCTGAATCCGGATGGCTCCACGAAGTTGGATGCCAACGGTCACCCGATCATGACCCAGATTGGGCTGATCCAGGCCTTCACCAATCCTCTCGAGTACGCGAAGCACGGAGCGGACGCGGCGGGCGAGCTCATCGCCGGCGCTGCGAATCAGGTCGGCAACGAGATCGACGAGTTCGTCACCGGCGCGCTGCGCAACAACCTGCTCGGCCTGCCCCTCGACCTCGCCGCCCTCAACATCGCCCGCGGCCGCGAGACCGGCGTGGCGCCGCTCAACCTCGTGCGCAACCAGATCTACGCCCAGACGCACGACAGCTCGGTGAAGCCCTACGCGAATTGGAGCGAGTTCGGCAGCTACCTCAAGCACGAGGCGTCGCTGATCAACTTCGTGGCCGCCTACGGCACGCACCACACCATCCTCGAGGCGACGACGCTCGAGGGCAAGCGCGCGGCCGCGCTCCTCCTCGTGGAACACGGCCAGGACGGCTATTCGGGCAGCGGCGTCTCGGCGGCCGACATCAAGGACGCCCATGATTTCCTGCACAGCACGGGCGCCTACGCGAACATCACCGACCCGGCGGCGCTCAAGCTCGACCCGAACGCGCTCCACGACGCCAGCGGCGCGATCCCGTTCTGGAGCACGGGCAGCATCACCGGCCTCGACCAAGTCGATCTCTGGATCGGCGGCCTCGCAGAGAAGCAGAACCTGTTCGGCGGGCTGCTCGGCTCGACCTTCGACTACATCTTCCGCATCCAGCTGGAGAACCTGCAGGACGGCGACCGGCTCTACTACCTGCCCCGCCTCGAGGGCACGCATTTCGGGACCGAGATCGAGGCAAATTCGTTTGCTGAGATGATCATGCACAACACGGGCATAAAGCACGTGTCTGCTAGTGTCTTCTTAACGCCCGAGTACACGGTGGAGGCGAGCAATATCAATCCGGACGATTCGTCAACGTGGACAAGAAATCCGGATACCGGCAAGTTCTTGCTCGAAGCGTCCTGGGTTAAGGCGGACGGGACACCGACTACTGCCGCCGACCTGGCAGCACAGAAGCACATCCACTTCCTTGGTGACGAAAACTTCCTCGGCAACACGATGGTGCTTGGGGGTACCGACAAGGCGGAGTGGCTGCAGGCTGGCAACGCTGACGATGACACCGTCTACGGCGATGGTGGTGACGACCATATCGATGGCGGCAACGGCAATGACTTCCTGTACGGCGGTGCCGGTAACGACGTCATTACGGATACGGGGGGCGACGACACGATCCACGGCGATGATGGCAACGATATCATTTCTGCGGGTATCGGCGACGATATCGTCTTCGGAAATGATGGAGATGACATCATTGATGGCGGCAAGGGCATCGACGATATCCAGGGGGGGCTTGGTAACGACATCATCCGCGCTGGCGAGGGCGACGACGAAGTCCTAGGCAACGAAGGGAATGACTGGATCGAAGGCGGTCAGGGCGGCGACGTTCTAACGGGGGACGTGGGCGCGCCAACGGGACAGTTGCCGCTCTACGGCGGTGATGATGTCATCATCGGCGGCAGCTGGGTCGCGATCGGAGCCGACGGACATCCTGTCCCCGACGCAGCCAACCTGCAGAACAACAACGGCGGCGACAAGATGTTGGGCTTCAGCGGCGACGACATCATGGTCGGCGGCGGTGGCTTCAACACCTTCCGGGGCCACAAGGGCTATGACTGGGCCTCTTTCGAAGCCGATACCCAGGGTGTCGAAGTCGACATGAACCGGAGGGACTTCATCCTCGATTCTCCTCCGCTCTCGCCGGACGCGATCCGCGATATCTTTATCGAGACGGAGGGCCTGAGCGGCTCGTCCTATGATGACCACCTGATGGGGTCGAATGACGCAAAAGCAGATACGACTAACGAGCTCACGAATATCAATCTCATCTCAGGTCTGGAGACATTTTTCGCACCGAACGTGCCAGTCCACTTCAACTCCGGCAACATCATCCTGGGAGGCGGGGGAAGCGACCGCATTCAGGGCGGAGGCGGTGACGATATTATCGATGGCGACGCCTACCTTCATGTCGAGTTGCAGAACGGCCAAATCGTTCGTGAGATCCTTGACGGTGGCCGCAAGGGTGACGTGGACACTGCCGTCTACTCCGACATCGCCGCGAATTATGCGATCGGTGTGCAGACCGCCGATGGTCGTGGATGGAACGGTGCCGATTCGGAGGGTTTCTACTCCGTGGTGCACGTCACGGTAGGCCCTGGTGTGGCCGGCGCCCTCACTAAGGTGGTCAACGACGGCGTCGACAAGATCCGCAACATTGAGCGCCTAGAGTTTCAGGACACGACGGTGAACCTCGCCGACCTTGTGTTTGGACCCGGCCTCAAGGTCAAGAATCAGCTCCCGGTTGGGTCGGTCACGATTTCGGGCACCCCCGTTATCGGTCAGGTACTGACCGCCGACGCCCAGTTGCTCGACCTAGATCCAAATCCAAATAGCCCAACGCTGGTCACCAATGAAACCTTCCAGTGGCAGTATCTGGATCCAGCGCGCGGTGAATGGGTACCGATCACCGGAGCAACCGGTGCGACCTACACCGTAACGCCGTTTGTCGTCGGGCAGCCCATCCGGGTAGTGGCCTCCTTCGTGGATGCCCTGGGGTTCAAGGAACATGTGACCTCGGCCCAAACCGCCGTTGTAGCCACTGCGCCTGGTGTTAACACGGCACCGTTCATCGTTCCGCAGCAGGGTCAGGTCGGCCTGCCCGACACCAACATTCTCGATAGCGCTCCCGTGAGCCTGTTCTTGCCGGTGACCACAGTTTTCAATGACGCGCAGACGGCAGCGAACGCGCTTATTTACAAGGTCACTCTTGCGGATGGCTCGGATCTGTTCGCAGCAACCGGTCTCACCGTAGTCGACACGGTGGCTACGAACGGCGCCCTGCAGATCACCGGAACTCTGAAGGCGGGGGTCACCGGCCCGCTCAACATCAAAGTCAGCGCCACTGATGGTGGCCCCGGCGCCCCATTGACCGTGACGGACACGTTCACGGTCAACGTGGTTCATCCCTCGCCAGGCGCCCAAGCCGTCATCCATGGCTCACTGCAGGATGGCTACATCGCTGGCGCAACGGTGTTCATGGACTCGAACGGTGATGGAGTTCGGCAGAGCTTCGAGGCTCAGACCACGACTGACGCGCATGGCCATTTCACTCTGGTGGGCAAGCCAGGTCAGATCATCGCCTCGGGTGGAGCCGGCGCTATCGACACCGCCACCAGCCTCGCCTTCAACGGTACCTTCAAGGCGCCGGCTGGCTCGACGGTCCTGTCGCCGCTGACCACGGTACTCGCCGAGCTGGTTGACTCCGGCATGTCACTTGAGACAGCACAGGTCCGGCTTCGGTCTGCGCTCAGCCTCGACAGCAGCGTTGACGTCACGAAGTTCGACCCGATCGTCGGCGCTCAGTCGAGCGATCCAACGACGAAAGCTTTGGCTGAACACCTGTTCGTCACGGCCTCTCAGATCCTCAACACCGTAGCACTTCTGCAGGGCGCAGTGTTCTTTGCGAATCCGATGCAGGACATCGTTGCCCTCATTTCGACCGGTCAGCCGTTTGATCTGAGCACTCCTGAAACTGTGCAGAGCCTCGTCAGCTCCGCCAATCTCTTCGGGGAGTTCGCCACCGATGTCGCGAGCCTCATCATCGACCATAATGCCCTGATTGCGTCCCAGGCTGCGACCCTTGACGGTGTCGATTTCTTGGTTGGCGCCTCAGCGGTGAGCCGCGTCGCGCAGGGCGAGGCCGCACAGGCACTTGCCACCGCCTACACGCCTGAGGAGATGACGGCGCTCAAGCTCAACTACACCGGCGACGGTCTGGCCGAGCACGTCGGCTATGCCAAGCACCATGTCGGCGACGTCAATGGCGACGGCACCGCGGAGGGTGACGGCGACATGACACCGCCGGACCTGTCAATCACCTCCCCGCCTGGTCTCACAAAGACGGCCAGTCAAACGATCGCTGGCAAAGTTGGGATCATTGATGCTGGCATGACAGTGCACATCATGGATGGTGGCACAGAGATCGGTTCGGCAGTATCGGACGCCAGTGGTAACTGGCACGCCGACGTGACCCTGGCGGGCGACCGGCCTCACAATCTGACCGCCGTCGGACGGGATGCGGCGGGCAATCTCGGGCAGAGCAACGCGATCACCGTCACACTCGATAGCCAAGCCCCCCCCGCCCCCACTGTGACCCTAGACCACGACACGGGTTCATCGTCCAACGACAGGATCACGAGCGATCCAAGCATCTTGGTGACGGCTGGAGAGAGTGGAGGCACTCTTGCCTACCGCATCGATAACGGTGAGTATCAGTCGAAGTACGACACGACCAAGTTGGCTGACGGTCAGCACACCGTTAGCGTTCTGCACACGGATGCTGCGGGCAACATATCGCTTGCCGGTGGTCTGACCTTCACACTCGATACTCAGGCACCTGTTGCCCCCAGCCTCGCTCTGAAAATCGACTCTGGTTCATCGCCAAGCGACGGCATCACCGGCGATCCCCATGTCGTCGTCACTCAGGCCGAGGATGGTGGGAGCCTGAGCTATAGCATTGATGGCGCGGCTTACGTCGCGAGCTACGATCCGACCGGGCTTGCCGATGGTCAGCACACTTTGAAGGTGAAACACACGGATGCTGCGGGTAACACTTCACTCGCCGGCAGCCTCACCTTCACCCTCGACACGGCGCCCCCCGGCTCGCCGACCTTGTCTCTGACGAATGACACGGGTCTCTCGCAGAGCGACCGCGTCACGAGTGATGCCCGCGTCACGGCGGTGACCCAGGCCGGCGCCACCGCGAGCTACAGCCTCGACGGCGGCGCCTTCGGGAGCAGCTACGATCCGGTCTCGCTCGCGGACGGCAGCCACACCCTGGCGGTGCGCCAGACCGACAGCGCCGGCAACGCCTCCGCTGCGGCCTACATCACCTTCACGCTCGACCGAGGCGCCCCGCAGGCCCCCGCCGTCACCCTCGCCGACGACACGGGCCTTGCCGGCGACGGCGTCACCCGGGACGGCCACCTCTCGGCGACGCCCGCCGAGGACGGAGGCAGTCTCTCCTACGTCGTCGACGGCAAGGTCTCCGCGATCTACAACCCCGCCACGCTCGCCGACGGCCAGCATAGCGTCGCGCTACGCCACACCGACGCCGCAGGCAATTCCGCGACGTCGGCCCCGGTCTCGTTCACCCTCGACACCGCCGGCCCGTCCCTCGCCGTGACGGCGGTTTCGGGCTCCGGCAACGTCGTGGGCCACACGGTCACCGGAACGATCGGTCTGGCCGACGCCGGCGCCGCCATCACGATCCGGGACGGGAGCACCGTTCTGGGGACGGTCACGGCGGATGCGGCCGGCAACTGGAGCCTGCCCTTCGCGATGACGGGCGGCGGAGCGGGCCACCACTACGCCCTCACCGCCACTGCCACGGACGCGGCAGGGAACATCGGATACAGCGAGAGCTTCGCGTTCGACCTCGACTTCGCCGCCAATCGCGACCTGTTCTGCACAGTCGGCCACGACATGCGCAGCTACGAGGGACAGGTCTACGCCCTCTACGACGCCATCCTCGACCGGGCGCCGGACGCCGCCGGGCTGGAGGGCTGGGTCGGCGCGCTGCGCGGCGGCGCATCGCTCCGGGACATCGCCGACAGCTTTCTCCACTCGGCGGAGGCGCAGGCGAAATTCGGCGCCCTCGACGACCGCGGCTTCGTCGGGCACCTCTACGAGACCGCCCTACACCGTTCCGGGGAGACGGCCGGCCTCGATAGCTGGACCGGCGCAATCGCCCACGGCGCCAGCCGGGCCGACATCGCCGTCGCCTTCGCCCTCTCCGGCGAGAACGTAGCGGGGATGCAGGGGGCTCTCGCGGCGGGCATCTACGTCGACGATCACGCGGCGACGGACGCGGCCCGGCTCTACTACGCCCTCCTCGACCGGGCACCCGACGCGGCCGGGCTCCAGAACTGGACGCAGGCCCTCAAGGGCGGCCTGGCCGAGACGGGCATGGCGCAGGCCTTCCTCGGCTCGGGCGAATACCAGAGCAAGCACGGCGGCCTGAACAACGCCGAATATGTGGATATGCTCTACGAGAACGCCCTCGGACGTCACGCAGAAGCCGGCGGACTGCAGTATTGGGCTGACGCCATCCAGCACGGCGTATCGCGGGAGGAGATAGCCACTGCGATCGTGCATAGCCAAGAGGCCCATGAGCATCTTGCCTACCACATCGAGCAGGGCTGGCACTTGGTCTGAGTACGGAGCATCCCATGAGGGCGGTCGAAGCGCGCTTCGGCCGCCCATTAGCAGTAACCAGGGCAAGCTGCCGCCTCTTCAACCTGCCATGCTAAACAGCAAGCTCATGATTTGTTAGCAAGGCAGGCATAGAGTTGAGATTATCGAGATTTGAGCAGGAACCTCTACGCCGCCGTCCGTCCCGGAGTATCTATCGGGGACAGAAAGCAGATGCGCGGCCAGCCGACGACGGGGATGGGACATGAAGGAGAAGTTGCGGGTTGGACTAATCGATCCTCATGTTCTTTATAGGCGCAACTTGTGCGCCTCGCTGCAGTCCGAGACAGATATCGAGGTTGTATTTGAAGAAGACTGCCCAAAAGATGCAATAAATCTGCTGACTATCGCTCGCCCAGATGTGATCATTATTGACATATTTGGAATCAAGGCAGGGGACACGGCATTAGAAATGGTAGCCAGCGCTTGTCCAAAGGCCTTTGTATTGGTTCTGACCAACATCGAGCAGCAAAATGTTGTGGTGCGAACGATGCAGCTCGGCGCCAGGGCATATGTTCTCAAAAACATAGACCATCGTCAAATCCCGGAAATTGTCAGAATCGTCAGCTCCGGTATAGAGTATGTTACGCCTGAGCTGAAGGTGCCGCATTGGGATCGCAATACTACGACGCAAAGTGTCGGCAATATTAAATCCGGATTTCCTGGTCTGAATCCGGACGAAGAGGCCCTCCTTAAACTGATTGCAGATGGTTTAACAAACAAAGAGATATCTGCAAATATTGGTGCCAGCGTAGCCTCAGTCTCGTCCAGCGTCAGCAAAATGCTCAAAAAACTTAACGCCCGGGACCGACTGCATGCGGCGCTTCTTTACGCGGGAAGCCAGAAGATGGAAGCCTCACAAATCTGAGGAGTTGGCTGGAGCGCCGATGCTGAAACTGCCAGACGAATCTCCCGAGCCATAGCTGGCCGGCAGACGCCTGTCCGAAACGCCCGTTGCGGATCAGCGCGAGCGTGCTCGGGGCCGCCTCTTGGCTGCATCGCTCCGTTTGAACACAAAGCATGAATTTGGCCTCCGTAAGCAGATGCATAATCGTAAACCACTGTCGCAGGGGAAGGAGTCTGAACCCAGCGAAGGCTGTTTCTAAGCGGCCCATTTATGGCTTAGCTTGCATCTTAGAAGATGCGACCTGGGGAGGCGGAATGTTGCCTGAAAGTGGTCTTGGTGAGGTCTCTTCCGGCTTCGACACCGAGCTCCGGCTGGTGGTTTACGGGCCGCCTGCGACAGGGCTGCCCTGGCTTGTGGTCTGTCTCGGGCCAGACAACGAAGCGATTGAGGCGAACGCCTGCGCGAGCCTCGAAGCTGCGGAGCGGATGTTGGCCCAGACGGCGCACCAGCTCATGGAGCGCTTTGAGAACGCGGGTGAAGGTTGCCTTCTGGCTTTGAAGACCGACTGGAGTTCATAAGCACAGCAGCTCTCAATCTGCGTCATACCTGCGTATGTCGGTCAGTGTGGTGCTAAGGCGGTGAATAGCCGCTTTCGCGATGGTGCCTGGGCCGGTTGAATAGCGATTATGACCGTACCGCTGCCGGCCGAGTTTGGCCGAAAGCAGCCCGTCCGCTTTTTTTGAAACAATGCCACAAATGCGGACGTCGATTGCAGCTGCAAGTCAAATCGACGAGTCATTAAGGCACGAACCTTAGCGCCTGCTGGAAGAGCCGATCTAGAGCAGATCCCGCGCCGCTTGAGACGGGTTGGCGGCTGGCACGTTGACGGGTGAAGGAGCTTGCCCATGCCTTCACCGTTGTCTGTGGACCTGCGCGAGCGTGTCGTGGCTGCCGTGGCGGCGGGTGCCTCCTGCCGTCGCGTCGCCGCTCGCTTCGGGGTCAGCGTGTCGAGCGCCAGCCGCTGGTCGGAGCGCTTCCGCAATGAGGGCCAACTCGCCTCCAAGCCGATGGGCGGCGATCACACCTCGAAGCGGATTGAGGCGCATGCCGCGCTCATCCTGGCGACCTCGAAGCAGGAGCCGCGCCTCTTCCTGCGTGAGCTGCGCGACCGACTGGCCGAGCAGGGCGTGCAGACCAGCACGAGCGGGTTGTCACGCTTCTTCCAGCGGCACGGGATCAGCTGGAAAAAGGGGCGACGCACGCAGCTGAGCAGGAGCGCGCGGACGTAAGAGCGGCCCGCGAGGCGTGGTTCGAGGCCCAGCCCGAGCTCGACCCGGACCGGCTGGTGTTCTTGGACGAGACCGCGGCTGCCACCAACATGGCGCGACGCTACGGTTGGGCCCCGCGCGGCGAGCGCTGCCGGCTCGCAGCGCCGTGGGGGCATTACAAAACCACCACCATCACCGCCGCCCTGCGCACGAGTGGGCTGTGCGCCACCGCGCTTCTTGACGGTCCCACCAACGGCAGGCGCTTTCGCAGCTACGTCACCGAGACCCTAATCCCGGTGCTGCAGCCGGGCGACATCGTCGTCATGGACAACCTGCCAGCCCACAAGGTCGCCGGCGTGCAGGCCGCGATCGAGGCCACAGGGGCCAGGCTCATGTACCTGCCGTCCTACAGCCCCGATCTCAACCCGATCGAGCAGGCCTTCGCCAAGCTCAAGGCCCTGTTGCGCAGCGCAGCAGCCCGCACCATCCCGGATCTCTGGGCAGCGATCCGGCAGGCCCTCTCGTGCTTCACCCCGCAGGAGTGCCGCAACTACCTCGCCGCAGCCGGCTACGAAGACGACTTGGCCGTCGCTACCTGACCGGGAACAGCTCTAGCTCCTTCAGAGCAGGAGGGCCCTCCTGCTCTGCTTCAGCTCGCAGCAAGGAAAGGCCGCCCTCCAGCGAACTGAGCACTTCAGCTCGTTGCGCCTGGCGCCCCTCGGCAAACCACTGCAGCGTCTGAGGCTTGCCTACCCGGAAGAGAAGGCCGTCTGCGACCGGCACGGCCTGGTAGGCAAGCGTGGTCCACAGCAGCGCGACGCCAGGGTTGCGGTCGATCATCTGACCGGCCGGATGAGGGCTGCTGTCCAGCAGGTCCTTCTCGTTGCGGCGCATGCGCGGCTTCGAGAGGAAGGGGCAGGCTTTGGCCGAGAACTCGCCGCACTCCTTGTGCGAGGGCGGCTCGGCCGAGACACCGTTGATCGCGCAGAGCGGTCCGGTGACGAAGGTCTTGAAGCGCCCGAGCGGCTGTCCGCACACCCAGCAGAGGGAGCGGCGTACTGCCTGTTCCAGCTTACCAGCCGCGACGCAGCGGAAGTCCGGCTTCCCGTCAGCCCAGGCAGCAAACCAGGGAACAGGAAAGCCACGGGTGTCGACTGGCAGCGCCTTGATCCGTTCAGGCCAGGACAGCGCTGTCATGAGACGCCCTGCACCACCCATTTGTGGCAGTCGATATCCATGTAATTAAGGAATCTTTACCGATCTCGGTCAGATTGACTGCTTTCAAACTCATGGAGCTATGGAGCGTTGCCTCAAACCAAAACTCAGCCACGATCTCGGACGGCGGTTTGGCAAGCGTTAACCCGCAGGGTGGTGTGATGTTGCTGTCGTAGAGAGCGCCCGTCAGGAGAGTGGGTGGCATGATGACACGACTCGCGTTGGCCCTGTTGCTCGTCTCGGCGCCCAACCAAAGCTTCGCCTTTTATCTGACCGGAATCCGGCTGCAGGAACTCTGCTCTCAGAAAAACATGTCGCTAGAATTAGACAGCATGCTCAATGTCTACATGATGGGCATCGTTGATTCGACGGCACCAATTGTTGAGGCCATGCGGCCCTTCTGCATTCCCGAAGGGACTTCGGCCAAAAAAGTGACGGAAGCTGTCTGCAAGCACCTCACCGATCATCCGGAGGGCCGGAGCCATCGAGCAGGCAGCCTTGCAGCTACCGCACTACTTCAGACTTGGCCCTGTCGCTGATCATCTTCACTTAAACTTGCCTCCGTGGCGGCGCTCCCGTGACGAATCTGACCTTGGCGCCTTCCTCGCAGCCCGATGGTCGACCGCCCCACCACACTGCGGGATCAAAAACTTAAACCCAGGTGGCTGGCCGCGAGGAGCGCCGCCTGCACGCGATTTCGCACGTTGAGCTTGTCGAGGATGATGGTCAGGTAATGCTTGACCGTCTTCTCGCTGATCTCGAGGCGCCCGCCGATCTCCTTGTTGCTCAGCCCCTCCGCCAGCAGCGTCAGGATCTGCTCCTCGCGGCCGGTCAGGCTCGAGAACAGGGTCTGCTCGGGCCTCGGGGCCGGGTTCCGCGGCTTGGCGAAGAGGCGGGCGGCCAGCGCCGGCGTGACGTAGCGCTCGCCACGGTGAATCACCCGCACGGATTGCACCAGCTCCGGGCCGCTGACGCCCTTGAGCACGTAGCCCCAGGCGCCGCCCTGCATCGCGGCGCAGACCTGCTGGTCGTCCACGATGCTCGTCAGCATCAGGATCTTCACGTCGGCGCAATGGGCGACGAGGGTCTCGACCGCCTCCGCGCCGCCGCCGAGTATCCCGATGTCGAGGACGATGACGCTCGGCTTCAGGTCGGCCGCGAGGCGGAACGCGTCGGACGCCGACGCGCCCTCTCCGACGACCGCGATGTCGGCCTCGCCGTTCAGGGTGTAGGCGACGCCGGTGCGGAACAGCGGATCGCTATCGATGACGACGGCACGGATCTCGTTCACCTTGGGGCCCCTCGGATGATTAACCTTATCTCTGCAAAGAAAGCGGCGCCTATCCGCAGCCCATCGAGCATCACCACAAGCAAAAGCTGGCACTTATCACGATCAGGCTACGTAAGTAGTCGCCTGATGCGAACCGCGCAGCTTCTTCGAGACCTGCCGATGGTGAATGTTTTCTTGCCACGCCCAAATGAATGAAATAATCCGGCATGCTTTGCAATAATTTTGAGGCGCTAGATACGGACTAGTACAGCGCACCCAAAATCGGGCGCATCCGGTGCAGTAGCGTACTCATCCGTTAGCGAGAAGGTGTGCGGGTAGCCGCTCGCCATCTGCTTCTGTCCTTGCAGATGGGATCAGGTGAGCGCGCAGCAGACTGACGAGGCCAGCGTTCTCCTATATCTGATCGAGGTGCGCCTCAGCCGTTAAGATCAAGGCTGCTCGCTTGATGAGAACCGATCCGTTTGAGGGTGACCGCCACTTGAGCGACGCGTTGCGCTTCCTGGCGGCGCGCGGCTTTCTCATTGAGGTGGTCGAGGACGGCCACAAGACCTGGTTCTGGTTTGAAGGCCGGGAGACTGACAGATTTAACATCCTGGCGGTGGCTTACATGCTCGGCATGGAACGGCCGGAGAAGAGGTCATGAACTCCGTCGGCTCTCGGTTTCGTGCTGTTGGGTGACCTGTCGCAGGTGCTTTAGGTCACTTGCCGGCCAATGTCCGTTTCCGGGGATCGACGAAGATGGCTTCAACGACGCGGACGGGCACGAAGCGGCCGGCCGAAGGTGGCCGGAAGCTGCCTGTCCGCTTCCGGCGACAGACCAGCAGAACCGGACATTCTTAACGGCTCAGACGAGAGCCTCAATGGTTCACCGCCGGGACCGATGAATCGGGCGGGGAGGGGGAAGCGTCGGCGGAGCAATCTGATTGACTAAGCAGGTCGCGCCCTGATCTGCGAGTCCAAGTCGCCCTCGATCGCCAGATCGACCTTCTTCTGATGAAGCGCCTCGGCACTCTGCCGCACGTCGCTGAACGGGACGATGCGGAGGCGAACATCCTTTCTCTGCTCCGCAGGAGCATCAGCGAAGGCTTGGATGAGGCGCATCTCGGTGCTGCCCGTCGGGCCGACCGCGACCGTGAACGCAGTTGGTGAGGCGAAGTACCAGTAGCCGATTGCGACAAGTGTCGTCCCGGTCGCCAGCACGAGAGCGGCGACGCCGAGACGCCATTCATGCTTGCGGATCCGCTGGCGAAGCTGTTCGAACACGCTCTGCACTCGAAGTAGCGGTTTCAACGCAACAATGCAGCCCCAGCGCCTGTTGAACGCTGGCTGGTGAGCGGGTGCATACCGCGGACCGCCTCACAGGCGAGCTACATTCGCCACGCCACTTGCGCTTCCTTGATCCGGCTTAACGGCTTCCTCTAACCGCCAGCTCATGAACGAGTTGCCTTTAAGGCGTGCACCACTCCGCCGACAGGCGCCTGAAGGCCGCGGCTAAGACAAGCCGAGCGGTGTGCCCGGCCCGTCCCAGCCTGCGGTGTCTCAGCGAGCGTACTTGAACTGCGGTGCAGCCTTGAGCTGATCCTTTGTCGCGTTCAGCACCGCGTGATCCGGAGCCGCACGGTTCGCGTCCGCGCCAACCGTGCTGCTGGTGTTTGTGGAAGCGGTCGTGTCGGCCGGCTTCTTCTGCGCGTCATCCTTCTTGGCCTCGCGCCGCGACTCGTTCGTGAACTTGATCTGGCCGAACGGCACCGCCACGTCGTGCTCGCCCAGACCAAGGAAGCCGCCCACCCCAATTACGACGGCCTCGATCTTGCCGGTGCTGTCCACCAGAAGCTCGTTGATGTCACCGATCTTCTCGTTGTTGTTGTTGTAGACGTTGAGGCCCTTGAGCTTGGACGCGCGCCACTGCCCGGCCTTCTCCTGGGTGACGAACTGCCCGCCGTTCGGGGCGGGCGCTGTCTCGGCCAGGACCGGCCCCGCCAGCACGGCCGAGCCAATGACAGCAAGGGCGAAGTGCTTCAACATGACGAACTCCTCCAATCATCCGCTGACCTCGGCTCGACGATGAGCGGGTCAAGGCTGGCGCAGAAACGCCGCGCTTGAGGACAGCGTTCCTGAAAAAGAAGGTACGCAACGGCTATGTTCTTGCCGTGCATTAGCGGAAAGCGTGGCAGTATTGACTGCGGCTAAGGTGCGGAACTGTACGACATGCATCCTCGTTCGTGAGCCATCTTCCCTTCAGATGATCGGAGTATTCATGCGCAAGATCGCTCTTGTTTCCGCCACTGCTTTCTCCGCCCTCGTTCTGGCAGCACCGAATGCCCAAGCTCGACCGCTGAGTGTCGGGGCTGCGGTCGGCGCGGGCGTCGCTGGCCTTGCTGTCGGATCGTTGATCGGGGCGGCAGCCAGTGACGGCTACTACGGTGGTTACGGCTATCCGGCCTATGGCGGTTACAGCTACGATGTCGCCTATGGCCCCGCCTACGGCGGCTACAGTTGGGGCGGTCCCAGCTTCGCAGGTTATGCGTGGGCGCCTGCGGGCTATGCCTATCCGGCCACAGAGGAAGTGGACACCACCATCGTGACGCGGCCCCGCACCGTCAGCCGGACTGTGGTCAATGAAGACTACGCGCCCGCCTACCGCTCTACGTACGCCTACGAGTCGCGCACCGTGCGGCGCGGCTACGAGCGCCCGGTCGCCACGCGCGCCTATGGGACGCGCTACGAGCGTGACTACGGCTACCGCAGCGTTGCCCACCGTGGCTACGAGACTGGTCATCGGCACAGCTACGGCAGCCGCACCGTCTCTGCGCGCTATGGCTACGAGAACGGCTACCGAGACCGCAGCGGCTTCCGCAACGCCTCAGTGCGCAGCGAAGGCAGCGTCCGGAGCATCGAGGGCTCACGTGGCTTCCGAGCCCATCGTGAAGTCGGCGTGAGCAGCAGCCATCGCGAGTTACGCGGTGGCCGTGAGGGCTTCCGCAACGTCTCAGCGCGCAGAGGCGAGACGATGGGCCGTGGCTCGGAGATCGGTCGCGCCTCAGCGGGCAGCCGCACCTCAGGTCGCGCCGGGCTCCGCTTCGAGTGAGTGCCGCTAGATCTCAAGTTTGAGAAGGGCGGTGGCAGCCACCGCCCTTCTCTCACAGCGACGAAGGTCGGACGGATGCGTCGCAGGCCCATCTCCGGCAGCACTCGTCCGACAAAGATGTAGGGAACAAGGCTCTAGCTTGACCGTTTACCATCAATGCCTCCCACGGCATGCGGAGGCTGCGTTGACCACCAGCATCAACCTTGAAGTCAGTCCCTTCATCCGGAACGGCTTCTTCGGCCTGAGACGTGACGGCCGGGTCATCGCACATGGCCGAATGCCGTACCTCCGCAAGTATTATCAGCCGGGTGATGTGGTGCTCGTCAGCATCGACACCTGCACGGGTCTTCAGGCGCGTTTTGCTGGCAGCGCTTCAACGTCCGAACAAAGGCATGCCGAGCCGCGAGTGTCTGCTGTCTCGGCAGCCTGACCGCGCCGTACAGAGTCAAGCCTTGTCGTCGCGCCGCTGGATCGGCTGGCTGTATGGCCAGTTGGTCTCACCCGTCCTCGCGCAGATGAGGAGCCAATGGCTCAGCTTGAGGTACTACCAGCCCACACCGAGACGCTTGCTCGGATCGCGCATCGGGAGATTGAGCACCGGCTTGGTCGGCACGGTGGCGATGAGCCTGCGTACTGGCACGCCGTGGAGATGATGTATCGCAGCAGTCCCTTGCTGCCAGAGTGCTATCGCTCACATCCGCTTTCGACTGAGCTTCGACTTCCGGGGAGTGATGAGCGCGGGTGACTGAAGTCGCACGGGCTTCCAACGAGAAAAAGGAGCACGCCCATATCGGGTCAAGCTTGGACACGCGTGCCTCGCCGTAGTGGCGACCGAGGATCTGCGGCCAATACTTCAACTGCGGCGGAGGCCAATTCGCGTTAAGCGAAAACTGACAAGACAAGGGCCGGCCAAGCTGCTGAGATCGCAGCTATTGGCTTCATGTTCTGAGGTGCTACGGTCTTTTCCAGAGTGCCTGTATATTCCTCAGCCGTCCTAATAAGCCTTCACGCCCTTCTTCACGAGCTTGCCTGCTACTTTGGCGTCACCGCGCGAGAGAACCCGAAACTCCTTTTCGTGCAGCTTGTTGTAGCGCTTGAAGAAGCCCTCGATGCGGGTCAGCATCTCCGAGGGCAGGTCAGAGATCTCCCTCGCTTGCGCATGGTCATGAGCATGGGTCGCAACCGCGACCAGCCGATCGTTGCGCTCCCACTTCCCATCCTTTTCCCGCTCCTCGGCCTCAATCACGCCGAGCAACCGGGCCGTGACCTTGGTTCCGACCGACAGAGTTTCATCGAGCAGAATGATTGCGTCGAGCGGATCACCATCCTCGGCGAGCGTTGAAGGGACAAAGCCGAAATCGACCGGGAAGCTCATTCCCTCCGGCAGTACGAACTTGAGTTCGAATGTTCCGATCTCAGGATCGTAAGCGTACTTGCTGCGGCTGCCCTTCGGTGTCTCGATGATCACAACGAGATCGCCAGTTTCCTCGTCATAGGTGCTGATCCGCTCCAGGGATGGGCGATTCTTCGACATGATGGCCTGCCCTTCTAAGCGTGGCGGGTGTAGGCACCCGCGAGGGCGGGCGGGGGTCAACTCGGTCGCTCTCAGCACCTGCGGCGCGCTCTTTCACGCCAACGACATAACCCCCAGTGTCAGGGCGGCCAGCAGCATCGCACCGGTCGCTGTCCAGCCGATAATCCGCAGCGGCCCGGTGATCACGAACGCGCCCATGATCTTTGGGTTCGCCGCCATCAGCATCAGCAGCGTCATGACGGGCGCGGCGAGCACCCCGTTCACCACCGCGCTCCAGAACAATGCGTCGATGGGGCTAATCGGTGACAGGGCCAGCGCGGCTCCGAGCAGCGTGGCCACCGTTATGGTCGCGTAGAACGCCTTCGCCTCGACCGGCGCGCGCTCCAGGCCGACCGGCCAGCGCCGGAACTCGCCGAGCGCGTAGGCTGCTGAGCCGCCCAACACCGGAAGCGCTAGGAAGCCCGTGCCGACGATGCCAAGGGTGAACACCACGAAGGCAAAGCGCCCCACCACCGGCTCCAGCGCCTTGGCCGCGTCAGTTGAGGTCTGGATGTCGGTGATCCCTTGCGCGTGCAGCGTGGCGGCTGTCGTCACCATGATGGCCAGCGCCACCAGATTGGAGAAGCCCATCCCGATCACGGTGTCGAGGCGGATGCGCGCGAGCGCCTTGGATGCCTGGCCCGGGGCATGCCTCAGCGGATCACGGGTCGGTTTGATCTTGGTGTCCTCGACCTCCTGAGCCGCCTGCCAGAAGAACAGGTACGGGCTGATCGTGGTGCCGAGCACCGCCACGACCGTGAGCCAGAATGTCTTGTCGGTCTGAAGGGTGGGCACCAGCAGGCCTCGCAACGCCTCGCCCCAGGGCACATGCACGAGCAGCGCCGTACCGAAGTAGGCCAACAGCGAGAGCGTCAGCCACTTCAGCATCGAGACGTAACGGGTGTACTTCAGCGCCATCTGCATGGCGACGCACAGGCCGCCGAGCAGGACGACGAATAGCAGCCGATGTCCACCGCTGAGCAGGCTCAGCGCGTCCGCCATGGCGCCGAGATCAGCCCCGAGGTTCACGACGTTGGCGAAGAACAGCAGCGGCAGGATGGTGAACGCGAGGGCGGGCGGGTAGTGCTTGCGCAGGTTTCCGGCGATGCCCCGACCTGTGGTCCGGCCGATCCGGGCGCTGATCTCCTGCACGGCGCACATCAGCGGGTAGGTGAACAGCAGGGTCCAGAGGATCGAGAAGCCAAACTGCGCGCCGGCTTGGCTGTAGGTGGCGATGCCGCTCGGATCGTCATCCGACGCTCCGGTGATGAGACCGGGGCCCAGCACCTTGAGCAGGCGCGGCTTGGTTGGCCCGACTGCCGGGCTGCGGGCCTGCTCTGTTACGCTGACCTGCTCGCTGGACGCCACTGCGACGCACTCACTCGCTGCCGTCGCTTAGAACGGGCACGCGTGCAAAACCGTTGCCTCGGCAGTCAGAGCGAAAGGTCGTAGCTGCGGGCTGCCTGTTCAGGCGGTCTCAGGTCGGAGACACCGGGCCAGGCAGTGCTCGCTCAGCCTCCTCCAGCAGTCGCGCCTCGGGCCCGCGCAGCAGGACGGTGAGCCAGACCAAACCAGCGGCAGCCAACACCATCAGGACGATGCCCACGGGACCGGTCACCGTCTCGATGCGCGAGCCGAAGAAATAGGCCCCGCAGGCAAACACCGTCGCCCAAACGAAGCCGCCCGTGGCATTGAACAGAAAGAAGCGCGGCCACGTCATCCGGTTCGCGCCCGCCAACAGCGCCGCCAGTACGCGCAGCACGGCCACGAAGCGGCCGAGGAACACAACCTTGCCGCCGTGGCGCAGGAACAGATAGCGCCCGAGCTTGATCTTCTCCGGCGTGATGCCGACGCGCGGCCCGTGCCGGATCAGCGTTCGCTGCCCCACGCTGCGGCCGATCCAGAATCCGACGCTGTCGCCGATCACGGCCCCGGCCATCGCTGCGGCGATGACGCTTGCAAGGTGCAGATTGCCGGTCGCGCCTGCATAGATCGCAGCGGTCACGAGGCAGGTCTCACCCGGCAGCGGCAGGCCCATGCTCTCCAGGCCAATCACCAGCGCCACGATCCAGAGCCCGTGTGTGGCGATCAGGTGGGACAGGTCACCGAGGATGAACTCCAGCATGCCCGTACGGATGCCCAGATCTACAGCTTGCAGGTGAGGCTAAGGGAACATCCCCACCAGCCGCAGACACACGGCTAGGCGGTTGGTGAGAGACGCAGCAGCCCGGTTCAGTCGCAGTCTTCCCGGTGCACAGTCTTCGAGTCGCCGACCTCGTTCTCCTTACGCACGGTCGTGTGCGAGCAGCCGCCGCGCCGCTCTATTACCGTGCCCCGATCGGGTCCAGTGGCAGCATGCCCGACGCCAGCACCCACAGCAGCACCGACCGGCCCACCAACTGCACCACCGGCAGCCGCCCCGGCTGCTGCACCTTCTTCGGCAGCAAAGGCTGGGGCACTCACCAGTGTGGCAGCCGCAAGCAGAAAAGCTATCCGCCTCATCGTGCGTCTCCGTGTTTCTGATCTCGAAGAACCGCAGCCCCACCTACTCCGTTCCTTTTCCGACAGCTCGGAACGGTCTTTCTCTGCTGCTCGTTTGGGCGGCTCTGAAGTCAGGGTTTCTGATCCACTTGGAGGAAGCGATGGACAAGGATCGAGTCGAAGGCGCGGCCACCAACATGGGCGGCAAGATCAAGGAAGGCGCTGGCAAACTGACCGGCGACGAGAAGATGCGCCAGGAAGGCATTGCAGATCAGGTTAAAGGCAAGATCCAGAACGTCGTGGGCGGCATCAAGGACACGCTCAAAGGCAAGTAGCAGCCGATTGGCCCTCACGGACCCGTGACCGGGCTGGTGAGGGCTACCTCAGTAAGGAGAAGTACGATGCTGAAAGGTGGTCTTCTGTGGTTGCTCGGCATTCCGCTGCCGATCATCCTGCTGCTCTGGCTATTTGGCGTGTTTCACTGAGCGTCGGGGCTGGAACGGCTCTAACTCAGCAGCGATCTCACCAGTTCACCGTTCGGTTCCCTAATTCCGCAAGGGCCTGAGCCACGGCTCCGCCGTGGCGTAAAGGTCACCACTCTGCCGCCAATCGTCGGTCGTCCTGCCGGTGATCTTTGCCACGTAGTCCCGCGTCTCCTTCGGCAGCAGCGAACGACCGGCGAGCCAATCCCTGACCCGCTGCGGGCCGGCGTTGTAGGCTGCGGCAGCGAAGCCGAGATTTCCGAAACGGGTCCGGTACTCCTTCAACAGTTCTGCGGATTTCGGAATGGCTTCGAAGGGGTTGAACGGATCGACCAGCCCGCGTTCGCTCGCAGTTCCTGGCATGAACTGAGCGACGCCCTGCGCACCTGCTCGGCTGACGGCACGATGGTTCAAGCCGCTCTCCTGCCGCAGCAGGCGCATCAGGAACTCGATCGGCAGGCCATTGATGACCGCTGCGTGCTCGATGAACTCGCTCATGCGCTGCTTGTCACCGAAGAAGGCAGCCGACCAAGCCTCCTCGATCGTCTGGAACGCGGACCGCTCGAAGTGAATGGCACTGCCCGCTGTGAGCGCCTGCTGCACATAGGCGTAGGCAGCGCCTCCCGGAGCAGTTGTCGCAACGATGCTCGGCACGGCCACCCCCGCTTCGGTCGCAGGAGGGGCTTCGGTGGCTACGGCTGGACGGCTCAGTGCCTCATCCCGCAGTGGAGCGTCAGGAGTGGAGAGAAGCAACGCGGCGGCTGCGGCGAGCGTACCGACCTTCCGGTTCGCGGCGAGCCGGTAGACGGCGATCTTGAGCGCGCTTCGAGCCACCCTGGCCCGGTACACGCTCACACTCGTCTGCCGAAGGAGTTCCATTCTGGGTCCGAACACGACACGTATGGCCACGCTTGCATGACCAGGACGCCCCCTCAAGCTTGATCGCGCGGCATCCTAAACAACACTGCCATGACGGAAGTTGGGCCAGAGTTCAGACTCCGCATAGCCTCATCCGTTCTGCACAGGCTGCTCGCGACTACCGAGTAGAACGAGCGATGGCGGCCAAGCCTTCAGAACTCGGCGATGCTTTGAGGTCGCGCCATGCCATCCGCAGTACCGTCACGGCGGCTTGAAACGAGAAGATCACGAAGATCAGATCGAGCACGTACTCCGGCCAGCGCACCGGGGCGAAGTGGGCGAGAATGCTCAAAATGGCCGTCAGCACAGCAGCAGCCGCGTCATTGCGCGCATTCAGCCATGTTGCCTGGATCAGTGGATTCGCGTCGTTGCGGAAGCGAGCCAGAGCGGCGGCAGCCAACGAAGCGGCCGCAACTGCAACGAGATTGGAGGCGACGATCTCCCCCAAGCCGCTGGTGTCGGGGCTCTGGAGATCCGACCACAGGTCGCACAGGCCGTCGATGCCGGTCGCCGCCAGGATCAAGCCGATGACAATAGCAGACAGGCGCTCTGTTCGCGCACCTCGGCCAAACACAAAGGCGGCCACAGCATTGAGAGCGATGTCGTAGCCGAAGCCGGAAGCGTCCTTCAGCAGATCCTTCGAGCCAATGGCATGTGCCCACGCCGCTTCGACAAGGGCCAGCAGCAGGATGCCAGCCGCGATGACCCAGACGGTCTGCTTGTAGCCGAAGCCAGAGGTCGTCCTTGGCTGTCCGTCGTCAGATGATTTGAGACGATCTGGGACGCTCAGGAACGGAGGCTCTGGTCCACCTGGGTTGAGAGGTTAGGCAGCCCGCGCGTGGTGGCGCAAGCGGCGGTCGATGAGGGTCTGACGCTTGATCTGCGCCCGCTCGCGCAGGATGCCCTCGCCGCGGCCGAGATAGACGTCAGCGGGGGTGAGATTGCCCAGGCTCTCGTGAGCTCGGACGTGGTTGTAGTGCTCCACGAAGGCGGCAACCCGGGCCTCCAACTCGCCCGGCAGGTAGGCGTGTTCGAGCAGGATGCGGTTCTTGAGCGTCTGGTGCCAGCGCTCGATCTTGCCCTGCGTCTGGGGATGGCGCGGCGCACCGCGGATGTGGGTCATGCCTCGGCTGCCAAGCCATGTCGCCAAGTCACCCGCGACGTAGCTCGATCCGTTGTCGGTCAGCAGCCGCGGGCGATGCGCCACCGGCACCTGATCGAGCCCGGCCGCGGTCAGCGCCAGATCGAGCGTGGCGGTGACGTCGCTGGCCTGCATCGTGGCGCAGAGCTTCCAGGCCACGATGAAGCGCGAGAAGTCGTCCAGCACCGTCGACAGGTAGTACCAGCCCCAGCCGACAACCTTCAGGTAGGTGAAGTCGGTCTGCCAGAGCTGGTTGGGCGCCGTGGTCTTGTCGCGGAACGCGTCGGCGGCCTTGACGACGATGTAAGCGGGGCTGGTGATCAGGTCCTGGGCCTTGAGCAGGCGGTAGACGCTGGCTTCCGAGACGAAGTAGCGCCGCTCGTCGGTGAAGCGCACCGCCAGTTCGCGTGGGCTGAGTTCCGGCTCCTCCAGCGCGAGGGCGACGATCTGCTCGCGGATCTCTGTCGGTAGACGGTTCCAGACCCGGCTGGGCCGGGATGGTCGGTCAGCCAATGCCTCGGGACCGCCTCTCAGGTAGGCGTCGTACCAGCGGTAGAACGTCGATCGGGTGATGCCGAGCTTCTCCAGGGTGCGGCGCACCGGCAGGTGGGATTGCTCAACCAGCCGGATGATCTCCAGCTTCTCAGGGGCTGGGTACCTCATGCCTCGTCGTCCCCAGCCCCGCTCATGCTTTTTTTGAGCAGGCGGTTCTCCAGGAGGAGATCGGCCACAACCTCCTTCAGCGCGCCCGCCTCGCGGCGCAGCTCCTTGACTTCGTCTGCTGTCGCCGCCCGCGCCGTGTCGCCCGCCAGCCGCTTCTTACCGGCTTCCAGGAACTCCTTGGACCAGCCGTAGTACATCGAGCTGGCGATGCCCTCGCGCCGACACAGCTCGGCGATACTGTCCTCGCCGCGCAGGCCCTCCAGCACGATGCGGATCTTCTCCTCGGCCGAGAACTGCCGGCGGGTGGCCCGGCGGATGTCTTTGATCACCGCGTCTGCCGGCTTGCGTGCCAGTCCGGATGTCTGCTTCATCGTCGTGCCTCAGGACTACGATGAACCAGCCATCCTCCGTTCGTGAAGGGCCTCGATGTGTCTCAGGAGCGCTGACGGCGGACAGTCCTTGGCCTCTGTTCATCAAGGTGCAACGGCATCGTGAGACCTCGATCCTGCCGGGCGGCAGAGACTGCGCGCTCCGGCCGCCACTCGGCTGAAGCGCGTCGTCCTTATGCCGAGGCCGCAGACTGGTTCTGTGGTGCTGGCTTGAGCATTTGGCGGAGAAGGCTGGGCGAAACTGAGGCGGCACGCAGTCTGCCGTCCGCCGCTCTCAGCGGACCTGGAGCAGCTTATCGACGAGGGGCATCAGAGCATCCACGCATGCCTTGGTGCTGTCGTCCGCGGCGCACTTGAAGTTGATCTCGGTCTCGCCGCGACGGAAGCGCAGATGGCCGCCCTTCTTACCCATCATAAAAGGACGGCGATGATGCCAACTGCCTTCGCGCTCCCCGTCAGCGTCTGGCGGCCCTCGCCGTTGTCCTTCGGGACGACCGCCACCATCCTGTGCGAAGCCACCTGCCGGCGGTGGGTTTGAGGAGCCTCCGGGTGCCGTTTGAGCCCAGCAGACGGTGCTGGCGAGTACGGCCCCAAGGCCGGCGGCGATCAGGCGCTTCATGAGAGACAAATCCTCCTGGGTTCATCAAGACGCAGAGGTATAGCGCTCGGCTGTTTCCCGGATTTTTCAATTCGGCGCGCCGATGCTGCCTGGGTCGAGCCGCCGTTCGACGGACGCAAGCTCATCCCTCGGATGCGGACCACTGATCGCCTACCTGCGGCCGGAGCTTGTGGAAGGCAGGTGAGAAGCACTCGGGATGGCACCGAAACGTAACCATTGGCGTTGAACCTCGACAGTACGGAGTTTCAGGCCCATGACCCTTCTCACGATCCTGCTTGCCAGCAACGTTGCTATCGCTGGCACATTCTCCCTGGTCGCGGTCCTGACGGACTGACGGGCTTGCGAAAACCACGTTGCCCAGGCGCGCCTCGCGAAAGCCGTTCCACTCGCTTCTCTCGCGGTCTGCCGGTCGACTTCGCTCGCCTGCTCTGAGCCCTTGGGGGCACCTCGTAGTCCGACGCTTGCCGACGCCC
The DNA here is from genome assembly GCF_003173715.1 of Methylobacterium durans. Classification (NCBI taxonomy): domain Bacteria; kingdom Pseudomonadati; phylum Pseudomonadota; class Alphaproteobacteria; order Hyphomicrobiales; family Methylobacteriaceae; genus Methylobacterium; species Methylobacterium durans. Next base: position 4,848,746 of record NZ_CP029550.1, read on the forward strand.
TTCTCCACCACCAGCGCCAAAATGGCTCCGCAGCACCGTCTTCATCCTCACGGGGATCGCGGTGCCGACCGCTGCGGCCTGACGGTCTACCCCAATCGTGGAGGAGATTTGCGGGCGGACCGTCTCGGGGCGTTCAGGAGGACGTAGCAGAAATAGGCGACGAACGCTCCCTTGGCCCTCAGGCGTGTGGGTTCATCGTTCCGAGGACGCTCACATCAAGCAGCACTAGAAGGCCCACAAGTTGCTCCAACGTTATGCTGCCAACGAGGGAGCGCATGGTTGCTGCTCGGCCGGCGGTTCGTAGTTGTGGCAGAAAGCGGTAGCGGTTGAGCGCTGCCAACCCGATCATGAGCATGACGAGCGTGATCTTGAGTGCAAGGACGCGCACGTAGGCGTCCGTGAAGTTCGGCCCTGCGCCGAGCATATGCCACGTGTTGACGGCCCCCGTTGCGACAACGCCAGCAACCGCCATGACCGCCGTTGATGAAAAACGGCGCAGCGCCGTCTCGGCGGTCGGTAAATCAGCACTTCCTCGGTGAGCCGAGAACACGACCAGTCCGAGCGGCACCAGACCACCGAGCCAGAGCGCAGCACAGAGGGTATGCACCGCGAGGTTCACTGAGCCGAGCGTACCCCAGGCGACGGCGTGTCCGCCCCACCCCTCGCCGATCAGCAGCACTGCCGATGGTGTCGCGATTACAGGGCTCGGCCGGAGAGCAAGGGCTATCAGCAGCAGGAGAAGCGCCGCTCCAAGCCGCACCAGCCAGACCATTCTGAAGCTGCTTTCGGTCAGGATGACCTTGACGGTGGGCAGCACCTCACCCGTGTCGTCCAGCGTCGCCGCCAGAGCGAAGAGCCAAGTGAGCAGCGCCAGAACGGTGGCAACAGCCAGTGCTGCGGTCAGCCAGCGTGGTAGGGCCGCCCAGGTGCTCCGGCCCGCGTAGAGCGGGAATACCGCTGCGCCAAACAGCAGGACGATGCTCACGTAGTAGACCGCCCGCGCCAGGATGATCGTGACCTGAGCCGCTTCCACGGTTCAGGGCCTGACCTCGAAAGTAAAGCTGCCCTGCGTTCGGTGGCTGTCCACCGACACCGCATGCCATGTCACGCGGTAAGTGCCCGCAGGAAGACCTCGCACGAGCGCGACCCGCATCTCTGAGCCTTGTGCCTGTACACGACCAGCGGCCACCGAGCGGCCATCGGCCGAGGTGACGGCAACCCCGGAAAAGTGCGGCTCGACACCCTCGCTGAAGCTGAGACGCACCTCGCTCGGCGGCACCGGAATAGTGCTGCCGACGCGCGGGGTTGCGGTGACCAACTCGGCGTGAGCCCACGCCGAGAAGGCTGACGCGCTCAGGCCGAATGCCACGAGGATGGTGAGGAGCATTGTGCGCATCTGAGCGCCCTCAGAAGATCGGCCGCCCAATCGTGGTCGGGAAGATGTCATCGAGATAGAAGTGCACTTGTCCGAGCACGCCAACGTGCCGCCCGCTCTGCCGGTTCACTGGGATCAGCGCCTCAAGCCCGAACTGCACCTTCTGCCCGACCCAGATCACACCAGGGTTGATCGTGCCGGTGGTCGGCAGGCGGGCGAAGTTGTTGCTCGCAGGGCTCACGAAGGTGGCCTCCACCAGCGGGATCAGGTGGTTCACAAAGTCGGGCAGGCCGAGATCCACGACGTTGGCCTTGAGATAGGGCAGGCTGTACTGGAGCGTGCCTCCCCAGACGATGTTGCGCGGATTGTGCTCGATGTCGAAGCTGGGCAGTCCGCTATCCTGATCGATGCCGGTGAGTGTCACGGTGCGGCCTGAACCAGGGATGGCGTAGCCGACCTGTCCCGTGATAGCGAAGGGCCGGATCCAGGAGAGTGTGTCCGGCAGATCGCCCAAGCCTTTGCCGAACCATATCGTAGGCGTGAACACGTTGAAGCGCTCGGCCCCAATGCGAGTGGCACCGGTTCTGCCCCATTCGACGCTCAAGCCTGCCGAGAGAATGAACTCGTGCTCAGGATCGGTGATCGCCTGATACTTGAAGGTGGTCTCAAGGTTCTGCCAGCCGCTGCCGCCGGGACGCAGGTGCGTCCACGTCTCGCCGAACGAGACGCCCAAGTGCTCGGTGAAGCGCTTCGAGTACTCGAACGAGAGATCGACCTCGCGGGCGTTGTCGCCGTTCTTGAAGATGACGAAGGTGGGCAGGGAGAGTTCGTCGGCGACGAAGGGATCATCGACTCCAAGAGTGGCGGGGAAGAAGCGGTTGCCGACGATGCCGTGTGCGAGCGCAGGCAACGTGCTGGTGAGCAGCAGGAGACCAGCGGCTATAGCGGCGTTCATGAAGTTGGCCTTGACTGTCGACTGAAGACACAGTACGCGCGATCAACTGAAGGACGGCGGTGCGCGCGATCCGGCAGGCGGCAAGATGGTTCGCGGAAGAACAGCTACGCCAGGGGGAGCCCTGATAAGGCTGGGCGCCTCTGCGTAGCGAAGGCCCCTGACCTCGGCAGAGGTTGATAGGGCTACAGCCTGGGCGACCCCGCAATGCGCGATACAGCAGACATCGTTATGCTCTGAGTGGGCGCGCTGATCGGGTCGGACGGATGCGCCTTCGACATGCGCAGAGCAGATGATGCTCCCGTTCACCGATGCGGAAACAGCGACGGCACGCTGGGCGGCTGCGCCAAACGCGAGAACGGCCTGTACCATAAGCACATGTACCAGGACGAAAGCGACAGTTGTCCCTGTAGTGTTTTTTCGGGGCGGGCCTCTTTCCATGCGATCAAGCTGAGCCACAGGGCAAGGCCGCACAACACGTTCAACGGTAACACACTGTGGGAGGGTTAAGACGTGCCTCAGCCGCAACAATTGAGGCTCCGTCTTCTCTCTGACCGTCCGATCCTCCGATCAGTCCCACTCGCTTCTCTCGTGGCCCGCCTATCGGTATCGCTGGCCTGCTCTGAGCCCAGATGGGTACCTCGCAGCCCAATGCCCGCCGACGCCATCCCTTCACACTCAGCGCCGCACGGCCTCCGCGGTACCCTACAGATTGTCCGCCGTCAGCGCTCCTGAGACACATCGAGGCCCTTCACGAACGGAGGATGGCTGGTTCATCGTAGTCCTGAGGCACGACGATGAAGCAGACATCCGGACTGGCACGCAAGCCGGCAGACGCGGTGATCAAAGACATCCGCCGGGCCACCCGCCGGCAGTTCTCGGCCGAGGAGAAGATCCGCATCGTGCTGGAGGGCCTGCGCGGCGAGGACAGTATCGCCGAGCTGTGTCGGCGCGAGGGCATCGCCAGCTCGATGTACTACGGCTGGTCCAAGGAGTTCCTGGAAGCCGGTAAGAAGCGGCTGGCGGGCGACACGGCGCGGGCGGCGACAGCAGACGAAGTCAAGGAGCTGCGCCGCGAGGCGGGCGCGCTGAAGGAGGTTGTGGCCGATCTCCTCCTGGAGAACCGCCTGCTCAAAAAAAGCATGAGCGGGGCTGGGGACGACGAGGCATGAGGTACCCAGCCCCTGAGAAGCTGGAGATCATCCGGCTGGTTGAGCAATCCCACCTGCCGGTGCGCCGCACCCTGGAGAAGCTCGGCATCACCCGATCGACGTTCTACCGCTGGTACGACGCCTACCTGAGAGGCGGTCCCGAGGCATTGGCTGACCGACCATCCCGGCCCAGCCGGGTCTGGAACCGTCTACCGACAGAGATCCGCGAGCAGATCGTCGCCCTCGCGCTGGAGGAGCCGGAACTCAGCCCACGCGAACTGGCGGTGCGCTTCACCGACGAGCGGCGCTACTTCGTCTCGGAAGCCAGCGTCTACCGCCTGCTCAAGGCCCAGGACCTGATCACCAGCCCCGCTTACATCGTCGTCAAGGCCGCCGACGCGTTCCGCGACAAGACCACGGCGCCCAACCAGCTCTGGCAGACCGACTTCACCTACCTGAAGGTTGTCGGCTGGGGCTGGTACTACCTGTCGACGGTGCTGGACGACTTCTCGCGCTTCATCGTGGCCTGGAAGCTCTGCGCCACGATGCAGGCCAGCGACGTCACCGCCACGCTCGATCTGGCGCTGACCGCGGCCGGGCTCGATCAGGTGCCGGTGGCGCATCGCCCGCGGCTGCTGACCGACAACGGATCGAGCTACGTCGCGGGTGACTTGGCGACATGGCTCGGCAGCCGAGGCATGACCCACATCCGCGGTGCGCCGCGCCATCCCCAGACGCAGGGCAAGATCGAGCGCTGGCACCAGACGCTCAAGAACCGCATCCTGCTCGAACACGCCTACCTGCCGGGCGAGTTGGAGGCCCGGGTTGCCGCCTTCGTGGAGCACTACAACCACGTCCGAGCTCACGAGAGCCTGGGCAATCTCACCCCCGCTGACGTCTATCTCGGCCGCGGCGAGGGCATCCTGCGCGAGCGGGCGCAGATCAAGCGTCAGACCCTCATCGACCGCCGCTTGCGCCACCACGCGCGGGCTGCCTAACCTCTCAACCCAGGTGGACCAGAGCCTCCGTTCCTGAGCGTCCCAGATCGTCTCAAATCATCTGACGACGGACAACCCTTCAGCCGGATCTTGCCGGGTTTGATCAGGTTGTTCTCGACGTAGGTGTTGCGCAGGTACCAGCTGTGCGCGGCCCGGGTCATGCGCGTTCCGTCGCTGTTCCAGTATAGAAGATCGAAGGCGGGCGGCTTGTTGCCAAGCGGGTAGTTGTTGACGACGTTCGCCCAGATCAGGTCATTTGACCGCAGCAGGCTGAACATGTTGCTCATCTCGCGGCTATCGAGATAGCCCCGCTCCATCATCTGCTGCTCGACGAGATCGAGCGTCGGCTCGCCCATGAACACAGCCGTATCGCCGATCCGCGAGAAGTCCTGCGGCGAGACCATGAAGCTTGCCGCGTTGAAGCGCTTGTCTCCTTTGGCCGCAAGGACAGCCAGGGTCAGCGTCAGGAGAACGCCACCGATGCAGTAGCCCATGACGTTGACGCTCGGGCTGCCGGTGATCTCACGGGCCACATCGCTGGCTTCAAGCGGCCCGAGGTCGATGTAGTCCTCGATGCCGATGGCATCCATCGACGCGTCAGGGTTTTTCCAGGAGACCACGAAGACCGTGAAGCCTTGCTCGACCAGGTAGCGGATCATGCTGTTCTTCGGCCGCATATCGAGGATGTAGTACTTGTTGATCCACGGCGGCAGGATCAGCAGCGGCGCCGGGAGCGGGCGAACCACAGGAGGGGGCCGAGGGTCGCCGCCGCGAGGATGGCGGTGGCGAGGAGGCCGGCCGGCGTCGCCCGCGCAGTGGCCCGGAGCCTGACGAATCGGCCGATCGCGAGGTCGAGGCTCGCCCGCATCTCCTCCGGATGCGCCCCCGCCCCGCCGTCGAACCCGGCCTCGGACACGGGCGGTGGGACAGGCTGAGGCTCGGTCGCGTGCATCGGAGGGCTCCTCAGCGGGACGGCGGCTTCGCCCGGACAACGCGCGGACACGGCCGGCCGCGGGGGCTACCCCTCAGACGAGGTGCCAGCCCTGCTCGATCACCCCGAGATGGACGCTCATCGCCTCCGCGCTGTCGGTGAGCTGCACCGCGAGGTCCGCCCGCGAGGTGCCCGCGTCGAGCCGCGCCGCCCAGAAGGCCTGCCCGCCGGCCTCCGCGTGCCGCCCGAAGGCGTTCAGGTAGAGGGCGTCGACGTAGTCGGCGCTCGACATCGCCCCGTACTTGGCGACGTTCTCGGCCGAGGCCAGGAAGCCCTTCGCCAGGCTCACGAGGGAGCCGCCGTGGTCGAGCTGGCCCGTCCAGAAGGTGAGGCCGCCGGCGTCGGGCGCGCGCGCGAGCATCGTGTAGTAGAGCCGGGCCACGTCCGCCGCCTGCTTGTCGGGCACGAATAGCCCGGCATCGAACACGCCGTGCAGGCTGCCGACATGCTCGTCGGAGAAGACGAAGCCGAGCGCGACGTCGATGCGCTGCACCCCGTGGTCGAGCTGCCCCGTCCAGTAGCCGAGGCCGGGGCCGTCGGCGCCGCGCCCGAGCGTCGCCTCATAGAGCTGGTTCACGAAATCGGCGTTGCCCAGGGCCCCGGCGCGGCCCTGGCCCTCGGGCGAGGACAGGAGCTGCTCGCCGAGATCGCGCACCGAGGCGCCGTGCTCGAACGTGTCGGCCCAGAATTCAAGGCCGAGCGGGTCCGGGGCGCGGCCGAGCAGGCCCGAGTAGAGCGCGTAGACCTGCCCGCCCGCGGTCGCGGCCGTGTGGCTCACCATGCCGAAGAGCGGCCCGTTCGGCGTCAGGTCGAGGTTGAAGGCGAAACCGTCGCTGCTGCCGGGATTGCCGGCCGCGTCGGTGGCGTGGGCGGTGAAGGCGTAGGCGTGCCGCGTCGTGCCCTGGCCCGCGTGGAACGGCAGCGCGAAATGCCCGGTCGCGTCGCTCGCCACCGTCCCCATCAGGGTCGTCCCGTCCATGATCGAGATCAACGCGCCGATGTCGGGTTTGGTGATCGTTCCGGTGAGAACATGATCGACCACGTTCGGCGCGCCGCTGACCCCGGTGATCGCCAGGACCGGGCCGGAGGCGTCGCGCACCGGCCCCGCATTCTGGCCGAGCGTGGCGGCATGGCCCTGCCCGTCCGCGTAGCTCGCCTCGACCGAGATCGCCTGCCCTACGAGGTCGTGGCCCGGCACGTAGCTCCCCGATCCGCCCTGCTGGAGCACGACCCCGCCCGCCCGGAACGTGTAGGTCGCGGCCGCCACCCCGTCCGGATCGGACAGGGCCGCCACGACGGCTTGCCCCTCGACGGTGTTGCCGCCGACGAGACCCGACAGGGTGAGCACGCCCGCCTGGTCGACGTCCCGGACGCTGCCGCCCGCGGCCGCAAGGGCCTCGGCGTGGCCGGCCCCGTCGGTGTAGGCGGCCTCGACCGTCAAGCTCTTCCCGCCGCTCGAGAAATCCAGCGTGAACAGCCCCGTCGTGTTGGTGGCGAGCACGGTCCCGTCGAGCCGGAACGTGTAGGTCACGCCGCCCGCCGGCACGCCGTCGCCGTCCGTGACCGTGGCGGCGACCGCCTGACCCTCGGCCGCGCCCGGGCCCGCCAGCGCGAGGAGGCCCGGCTGGTTCGGGCGGCCGATCGGCACGAAATCGGTCGGGTTCGAGCCGAGGCTCGCCGTGTTGATGTCCTTGAGAAGCCGCGTGCCGGCCGCCGTCCCGTCGCTGATCCAGAGTTCGGAGCCGGTCGCCCCGTCGACCGCCGAGAACACCACACGCCCGTCCCCCAAGGCGGTGAATCCCTGCGGGTAGGCGCTGCCCGCGCCCGCGTTGATGTCCTTAAGGAGGACGGTCCCGGCGGCCGTCCCGTCCGTCACCCAAAGCTCGGAGCCGGTGGCCCCGTCGCTCGCGGAGAAGAGCACGCGGCCGCCGCCGAGCGCCCTGAAGCCCTGCGGGTAGGAACTCGTCGCGCCGGGACCGATGTCCTTCAGGAGGCCGGTCCCGCCCGCCGTCCCGTCGGTGATCCAGAGTTCCTGTCCGTGGGCGGCGTCGTTCGCCGTGAACAGCACCCGGCCCGGCGCCAGCGCCGTCGCGGTGATCGGCTGAAGGGCGACGGAGCCGTCGTTGAGGGTCGCCAGCAGCTGCGTGCCGGGGGCGTTCCCGTCGGTGACCCACAGCCCGTAGGCGCCCGCGCCGTCGCGGGCCGTGAACAGGAGCCGGCCGTGGCCGAGGGGCGTGAAGTTCGTCGGGTTCGACGAGCCCGCGCCGAGGTTGATGTCCCGCAGGAGCTTCGTGCCGGGAAGCGTCCCGTCGCTCACCCACAGCTCCGTTCCGCTCGCCCCGTCATTCGCCTGGAACACGGCGCGGCCGTCGCCGAGCGGCGTCAGGTTCGTCGGCCGCGAACCGTTGGGGCCGGCGGCGTCGGAGCCCGGGGCGATGTCGGCGACGAGGCGGGTCCCGGCGCCGGTACCGTCCGTGACCCAGAGCTCGGTCCCGTTCGTGGCGTCGGTCGCCGCGAAGAGCACCCGGCCTGGGGCGAGCCGCGCGAAGTCCTCGGCGCCGGAACTGTCCGGGCCCGGATTGATGTCCGACAGGAGCGCCGTTCCGGCCGCCGTGCCGTCGCTGATCCAGACCTCGTGGCCGTTCGTGGCGTCGGCCGCCGTGAACAGGATCCGCCCGTCGCCGAGCGGCGTGAGGTTCTGGATGCCCGAGCCGGTCGCGCCTGCGAAGATGTCCTTGAGGAGGCGGGTCCCGGCGGCCGTCCCGTCCGTCACCCACAATTCCTCGCCGCTGGCATCGGTCGCGGTGAAGAGCAGCCGCCCGTCGCCGAGGGCGGTGAAGCCGTGCGGGTTCGCGCTGTCGGCCCCCGCGGCGATGTCCTTCAGGAGCTGGGTCCCCGCCGACGTCCCGTTCGTGACCCAGAGTTCCCGGCCGTGCGCCGCGTCCGTCGCGAGGACGAGCAGGCGGCCGTCGCTGAGCCGCCCGGCGACCGCCGGGTCGGAGGCGGCGGTTCCCGCGGCGATGTCCTTCAGGAGCAGCGTGCCGGCCGCGCTGCCGTCCGTGACCCAGAGCTCCTCACCGCTCACGGGGTCCGTCGCGGTGAACAGGACCCGGCCGTCCGCGAGCGGCGTGAAGCCCCCGGGCGCGGCGCCGGCCGTCACCGCGTTCAGGTCCCGCAGGAGGCCCGTGCCGGCCGGCGATCCGTCCGTGATCCAGAGTTCCTCGCCGTGGATCGCGTCAGTCGCGGAGAACAGGACCCGGCCGTCCCCGAACGGGGTCAAATTCGCCGGGCTGGAGCCGGTTGCGCCCGCGTATACGTCCTTGACGAGGTTCGTTCCGGCCGCAGTCCCGTCCGTGACCCACAATTCCTGTCCGCTCGCCGCGTCGGCGGCGGTGAACAGGACCCGCCCGTCGCCCAGGCGGATCAGATCCTGGGGATTCGACGAGCCCGGCCCGGCATTGATGTCCTTGAGGAGGCTCGTGCCGGTCCGCGTCCCGTCGGTGACCCAGAGCTCGTAGCCGGTGGTCCCATCGAAGGCCGTGAAGAGGGCGCGGCCGTCCGCGAGCGGCGTGAACCCCTGCGGGAAGGCGCTGCCCGCACCCGGCCGGATGTCCTTCACCAGGACCGTGCCGGCCTCCGTGCCGTCCGTGATCCAGAGTTCGTAGCCGGAGGCGTCGGCCGCCGTGAACAGGACGCGGCCATCGGCGAGGGTCGTGAACCCCTGCGGGTAGGACCCGCTGCCGCCGGGCGCGATGTCCTTGAGGAGGACGGTGCCCGCCGGGGTGCCGTCGGTCACCCAGAGCTCCGGCCCGTGGTCCGCGTCTCCGGCCGTGAACAGGGCGCGGCCGCCGGCCATCGCGAGGAAGGCCTGCGGATTGGCATTGTCGGGGCCCGCGTAGATGTCCTTGAGGAGCCCCGTGCCGGCCGCCGTGCCGTCGCTGACCCAGACCTCCTGGCCGTGATCCGCGTCGCCGGCGGTGAACACGACGCGGCCGTTGCTCAGCACCGTGAAGTTCCGCGGCCGCTGCGTCAGCGAGGCGGCCTCGAAGCCCTGGAGCAGGCCGGTGCCGGCCGCCGTGCCGTCCGTCGCCCAGAGGCCGAAGCCGCCTTGACCGTCCGAGGCGGCAAACAGCGCGCGACCGTCGCCGAGCGCCGTCAGGCCGAACGGGCTCGCGTCCCCGAGGCCCGCCACGATGTCAGTGAGCAGGCGCGTGCCGGCCGCCGTGCCGTCGGTCACCCAGACTTCCTGGCCGTGCAGGCCGTCATCCGCCCCGAAGAGCGCGAGGCCGCCGCCGAGCGGCGTGAGGGCGTAGGGGTTCGCGTCGGCGGCGCCGGCCGCGATGTCCTTGAGGAGCCGCGTGCCCGCCGCCGTGCCGTCACTGACCCAAATCTCGCGCCCGCTCGCGAGGTCGTCGGCCGAGAACAGCACCCGGCCGTCGCCGAGCGGCGTGAGGTTGCGGATGCCCGAACTGTCGGGTCCGGCCGCGATATCCTTGAGGAGGCGCGTGCCGGCAGCCGTGCCGTCCGTGACCCACAATTCCTGGCCGCTGAGCGGATCGTTGGCGAGGAAGGCGAAGAGCTGCGCAGCCATGGCGTCCCGGACCGGTCGGCTCGTCCGGACGGTCGGGCCCCGACCGCGGTAGCGCGGCCGCGACCCGTGCCGGCTCGCCGACCGACAGGCTCGCAGGACTCGCGGGGGCGCGGAACGGGCGAAGGCCCGACGCTTCACCGACCCTTCGGCGGGCTCCGCTCAGACCTTCGTCCGATCCGCCGGAGAACCCGCTTCGGCGCGGCGCCGGCTCAGCCCTGAGCCGGGCGCTGCAGGAGTTCCATGATCCGCCGCCAGAGCTCCCGGCACTCGGTGTTCGTCGGGCCGGACCAGTCCGTCTCGCTCGGCACGCGGCTGGCGGCCAGGTCCTAGATGTTTGGTCCCGGGATTTGGTTATGGCGGGTGCTGAAAGCACCTCTACAGGTTGCGAGCTTGCCTGAACCGAGTGGCGTCTGAAGCAAGGTTGAGACTTTTACCTACGCCGGCAGGACGACCACCTTCGTCTTGACCGGCGTCCGTGCGTAGAGGTGGATCATGTCCTGGCTGAGCAGGCCGACGCAGCCACTTGTGATGCCCGTGCCGATCGATTCGGGCTCGCTGCTGGCGTAAATCGTGTAGAGCGTGTAGGCGCCGTTCCGGTAGAGGTGGAGGGTGCGGGCGCCGAGCGGGTTGTCGAGGCCGCCCGGCATACCGCGGGCGTATTTGGCGGCCTCGGGCTGGCGCCGGATCATCTCCTTCGGCGGTGTCCAAGTCGCCCATTCGGACTTGCGACCCACGTAAGCGTCGCCGCTCCACAAAAACCCATCGCGGCCGACATTGGCGCCGTAACGGGTGGCGGACCCGTCGCCCTCGATGCGGTAGACATAGAATTTCCCGGGATCGACGATGATCGTGCCGGGCGCTTCTTTGGACTCGTAGCGAACTGTCCGGCGATAATATTTCGGATCGACCTTGCTGATATCGACCGCCGGGATCGGGAATTTCTCGTTCGGCATCGGCCCGTAGACCTTGGCCGCCTCGGCCAGGATCACGCCGTCGGACGTGCCGCAACCGGCTAACCCTAGCGCGCCGAAACCAGCGGCCGAACCCGCCAGAAATGACCGGCGGTTGAGTAACCCCGCCCGACGTCCGAGCGAGGCAATTTCGTCAACCTCGCCGAAATCGGCATTTCTATCGTCCCTGATCATGATTCCAGATTTCCCGCGTCCTGCGGCCAGACGAGAAAGCGCTCCGGCATACACCCGTCAGCGTACTGCTAAGCTGAGATTGCCGGCCCCTGGATCGACTGGCAAGCCCGTTTGTCGCGGTGTGGCGCTTGCCGCGCGCCGAAGCTCGCAATCTCCCCGCGATTCCACAGGCCTGTTCGAGCTGCCTCCGGCCGAGACATGTAAATCACGATATTGGCGGCATCTTGATAATTTTCCGACAGTCCCAGATGAGAGGCGAGCCAGTCGTCAGGGCAACGGCTCGGAGCTGCCCTGCTCGATCGCCATGTTCTGCGCCATGCGGTCGAGCATCTCCCGCACGCGCGCACCATGATCCTCCTCCGTAATCTTCAGCTCAGGGCCCGTCTCCGGAAAGGCCTTCATCAGCGTCAACAGTGAGCGGATGGCGTGCCGGTCTCCGCGGAGCGCATCCCGCATCAGAGTCCGAAACAACAGCGCCTGTGCCGGCATGCGGCGGCGCTGGCCGTTCTCCGTCACCGCCACAGGCATGAACAGCGCTTCCGACAGCATTTGCGCCGTGCTCTTCTGCGCCTTCGGCCGGCCGCGCGGATTGCCGCTCTGACCTGGCTTGAAACGCGAGCCTTGCGGCGGCCGTCCAAAGCCCACCGTGTAGTCAGAGCTCTCGCTTGGGCCTGGGCGCCGGGATCGGCTCATGACCGGTCTCCTGCGCGGCTACGCAGATCTAGCTCAGCCTCATTCCGCTCTGCCCCGACCTCAGCATAGGTCCGGCCATCCGCTTCCAGCACCGCATCCCGGCCCGTGAAGGTCTGCCAGCGCCGGATCGCCACATCCACATAGGCCGGCTCGTACTCCAGGCCGTAGCCGCAGCGGCCCACCTTCTCAGCGGCCAGCAGCGTCGTGCCGGATCCGAGAAACGGATCAAGCACGCGCGCACCCCGACCGGTGCAGTCGCGGATCGCGTCCGCCACCAGGGCCACCGGCTTCGGCGTCGGGTGGTCGGCCCGGTCAGCCTCACCGCCAAACCCGCTGCTGCCAGGATAGCTCCAGACGTTGCTGCGGTTGCGCCCGAAGCGGCCGAGCTGAACGTTGTTCTGATGCGCCTCATCGCCCACTCGGAACACCGCCACGAGCTCGTGCTGCGAGCGATAGAATGAGCCCTGGCCGGCATTCGTCTTGGCCCAGGCGCAGAGGTTCAGCAGGGCGCCGTAGAGCTCTTCACCCACGCGGATGAGGGCCGCGACATGGCGCCAGTCCATGCAGACGTCGTGCACGGCGCCGGCACGCGAGACCCGCACGGCGTTGCCGAGGCTGTCGTGGAGAAAGCGGCTGAACGCCTCCTCGCTCATCTCGCCCGAGGCGAAGGCGAACTCCCGGTGCTGCACGCGCCCGCGGCCCTGCACGTGTCCGGCGATGGGCACGTTGTAGGGCGGATCGGTGAAGACCATGTCGGCCTGCACCCCGGCCATGAGGCGGTCGAGATCGTCGGCTGCGCGCGCATCACCGCACAGGAGGCGGTGCGCGCCCAGGCACCAGAGGTCGCCTCGCCGCGTCACCGCCGGCCCGGTCACCTCGGGCATGGCGTCTTCAGGGGCGGGCTCCTCCTCCTCGTGGTCAGCGAGGATGAGGTCGATCTCACCGGTCTCGAAGCCGGTCAGTGTCAGGTCCCAGTTGAGCGGCGGCAGGAGCTCGGCGAGTTCGCCCAGTTCGATGGCAAGCAGCGCGCGGTCCCAGCCGGCCTTCTCGGCCAGCTTGTTGTCGGCCAGGACATAGGCGCGCTTCTGGGCCTCGCTCAATCCACTGGCGAGGAGGGTTGGGACGCCGGTCAGCTTGAGGAGCTTGGCGGCAGCCAGGCGGCCGTGACCGGCCAACACCATGCCGGCCTCGTCCACCAGTACGGGGTTGAGGAAGCCGAACGCCTCGATGCTGTCGGCGATCTGCCGGATCTGGTGCTTGGAGTGGGTGCGCGCATTGCGCGGGTTGGCGCGCAGTGCTGAGGGCGAGCGTGATTCCACTCGCTCGAGTAGCGAGTCGGGTCGCGGTGTCATGACTTTCCTCGGGTTTGACAGCGCGCAAGGGGCTTGCCCTGGCGCAGGGCCACTCCAGACGCGCAGCAAGAGTGCCCGAGGCCTTCCACCCGAAATAGGCGACGCGATTAACTTGGCGCTGCGATTAATCCTGCGGTGATTTACGCGCGCGCCGTCCGGGCGCCTGCCATCGTGGCGCCTGCGCCTCCTGAGCCGCGCTTCGGTAAGCGCGCTCGAAGCCGCGGTTGGACACCTGAGGGAATCGATCCCGAAGAGCCGCCTTCGACGTCGGCCCATCGGGTGCGGCACGCATCAGCTTCGTGAGCTCTCGGCGGCAGTCCTTCTCCGCGGCAGCGGTTGCCTTGGCTTTAGCGGTGCCGGGCTTCATTGCGGGCCAGAGCGCGCGAACGTCCTCTGCCTTCAACCGAACGTCGCGGTAGGAGATGCCCTTTGCATGACGCGGGCGAACGTCTTCCACCGAGCCGAGGCGCTCCCAGGTCAGATCAAGCCACGCTTCCGCAGGGTGAACCGCACCGGGTTTCCCGGAGGCTGTTTGGTTTGGATCAGGCGGCCAAGGCTTGAACCTCGACCTCTGCATAGTAGCGCGCTTCCGCCTCGGCGGGAGGCACGTTGCCGATCGGTTCAAGCAGCCGACGGTGATTGAACCAATCGACCCACTCGAGCGTGGCGTACTCGACCGCCTCGAAGGATCGCCACGGCCCACGCCGATGGATCACTTCGGCCTTGAACAGGCCGATCACCGTCTCAGCGAGGGCGTTATCGTAGCTATCGCCAACACTGCCGACAGACGGTTCGATGCCGGCCTCGGCCAGGCGCTCGGTGTAGCGGATGCTCACATACTGCGATCCGCGATCTGAGTGACAGACGAGCCCGCTGCTGGCGAAGGGCCGACGTTGATGAAGGGCCTGCTCCAGGGCATCGAGCACGAAGTCTGCCCGGGCTGAGCGCGACACACGCCAGCCCACGATCCGGCGGGCGAAGACGTCGATCACGAAAGCCGCATAGACGAAGCCGCCCCAGGTGGCGATGTAGGTGAAATCCGCTACCCACAGCCTGTTCGGGCATTCGGCCTTGAACTGTCTGTTGACCCGGTCGAGCGGGCAGAAGGCAGCCGGATCGGGAATGGTCGTGCGAACTCTGCGTCCGCGGACGACGCCCTGCAGTCCTATCGCCCGCATCAGCCGCGCCACCGTGCAGCGCGCCACCGCGATCCCCTCGCGGGCGAGTTGCCGCCACACCTTGCGCACGCCGTAGACGCCGAAGTTCGCCGCGTGAACGCGCCGGATCTCGGCCATGAGCACGGCATCCCGCTTGGCTCGAGCCGGCAGTCTGCCGCGATCGGCCCGCCGCGCGGCATGAGCGTGGTACGTCGACGGGGCGATCGGCAGAACCCTGCAGATCGGCTCGACCCCGTAGGTGGCGCGATGATCGTCGATGAAGGCGATCATGACCGGGACCGGCGGTCGAGCTCCGCCTGAGCAAAATACGCCGACGCCTTCCTCAGGATCTCGTTGGCTTGCCGAAGCTCGCGGTTCTCCTGCTCCAGCGCCTTGATCCTCTCGCGCTCGTCCGTGGTCGGCCCGGCTCGTACGCCGCCGTCGCGTTCGGCCTGTCTGACCCAGTTCCGCAGCGTCTCACCCGAGCAGCCGATCTTGGCCGCGATCGATTGGATCGCCGCCCACTGTGAACCGTGCTCGCTCTCATGCTCCCGAACCAGCCGGACTGCCCGCTCGCGAACCTCAGGGGAGAAGGGTGGAGTATGCTTCGTCATGGCTCCAGTCTCTCAAGAGTTGGAGCCTCCGAAAATCCCGGAGCGGTTCACCGCTGCGGCGGGATCGCAGGCCGGGCGCCCATGCCCCAGATGTGCGCGCGGAAGCGATGGCTGGTGTAGCCGCGGTCGCCCACCACCCACTTGGGCACGCCCGGCAGCTGCTCGAGCAGCGGGATGGCCTGAGGCAGTTCATGTGCTTGCCCAGGCGCGATCCGGAACGCGATGGCGCGACCAGCGCCGTCAGCGATCACGCAAGCCTTGGTGCCATAGCCGCCACGAGAGCGGCCAAGCGCCTCACGATGGTCTCGCTCAGCTTGAGATCCCCCCTTCGCGCAGCCCCCGCCGCCTTCTGGTGAGCGCGCACGCTGGTGCCGTCGAGGAACACCATGCCGAGCTGCACCCCGCGCTCTTGGACGAGGCTGAGGAGCCGCTCCCACACACCGGCACGCGCCCACCGGATGAAGACCTGGGCGGCACGCCACCAGGGTCCGAGTTCAGCTGGCACGGCGCGCCACTTGGCTCCGTTCTGATGGCGCCAGAGGATGGCCGAGACGGTGCGGCGCAGATCCTGAGGCGGCGTCTTGCCCTTCGGTCGGCAGGCTTCCACCAGCGGCTCCAACTCGGCCCATTGTGCGTCCGACAGCATCGCTCCTCCTCGCTCAGGAGAGGCGAAACGCTCACCGCATCAGACAGTTCAAGCGATCACAGGCCGTAAACGCATTGCACAATGCCGGAGCTGCCATGTTGCCCGAGCCACCTACTAGCTACCTCAGCCCGTCGCCTGCTCGGTGTTGCAGTGACCGCTTCGGATAAGCAGTCTGAGTCGTCTGAACGGCAGGAACGAATGCCTCTCTACCGTCCGCATAGTTGACGTGGAACGGCCGAGATCAAGCCAATCACGTCATGGCTTCTGAATGCGAACCGGAACTGACTTCGCTGCCGGTACCTTGCTGCGCCCCGCATGATGCCAGAGTGGGATTAGCGGGTTGCATTCCGGATAGTAGCCGCCGACGCAACCGGCAGGGATGTCGTAGGCGAGTACCCGGAAGCCATCGACGCGGCGCTTCACACCGTCGCTTGCAGCACCAACTAAGTTGACGGTCTGCGCATCGCGAAGGCCGAGGCGAGCAACGTCGGCTTTGTTCATGAAGAGCACCATGCGGGTACCCTTCACACCCCGGAAGCGATCGTCATAGCCGTAGATCGTGGTGTTGAACTGATCGTTCGAACGCATGGTGATCAGCCGTAGCACGTCGGGATCAGCCTGCTCGGTGTCGGGATCGGCCGACATGCCACCCGGCGTGATGAAGTTCGCCTTGCCGGTCTCGGTCTTCCAGTCGCACTGAGCGGCTGGGATCGGGCGCCGAAAGCCGCCCGGCTTCCAAAGCCGGGCGTTGAAGTCCTTGAACTCACTTGGATAGGTCGCCTCGATGGCGTCACGAACGGTCGCGTAGTCGCGGCCCCAGCGATCCCAGTTGATGTGCGGGTTGGGTGCAAGAGTCGCCTGGGCGATGCCTGCTACGATCCTGGGCTCGGAGAGAAGGTGCGGGCTCGCGGGCTCGGCGTAGCCTTTGGAGCCATGGATGCAGGCGGTCGAGTCCTCCATTGCCACCGCTTGCCGCCCGCCCATCTGCGTATCGATCTCAATCCGGCCGAGGCAGGGCAGGATGTAGGCGATCTGGCCGTGGATGAGGTGATTGCGGTTGAGCTTCGTCGAGATCTGCACGGTCAGGCGCAGCTTGCGCCACGCTGCCTCCAACAGCCCAGTCTCAGGCACGGCACGGATGAAGTTGCCGCCGAGCGCCACGAAGGCGCGAACCGAACCATCCAGGATGCCTTCACAGGCCTCGACCGTGTTCAGGCCCGTCTCCTGCGGTGGCTCAAACCCATAAAGAGCCTTGAGTTTACCGCTCGGCACCAGCTCAGGCTTCTCGGTGATGCCGACGGTACGCTGGCCTTGGACGTTGGAATGGCCCCGCACGGGGCAGATCCCGGCGCCGGGACGTCCGATGTTGCCGCGCAGGAGCAGCAGGTTGACGAGCATCTGCACAGTCTCAACACCTTTGCGATGTTGAGTCAGGCCCATGCCATAGATGCCCATTGCCGCCTTGGCCCGAGCGTAGGTGCGGGCGGCCTGCTCCAAGTCTGCGCGAAGGAGGCCGGAATGCCGCTCGATTTCCTCCCAGGTTTTGCTGCGGACCGAAGCCACAAAGGCCTCGAAGCCATGGGCGTGCTCGGCAATGAAGGCGGTGTCGATCAAGCGCGGGGTGCCATGCGCGTGCGCCGTATCGTCAGCCTCGATCAAGGCCTTGCAGAGCCCGTAGATCGCTGCGAGGTCACCACCTGCCTTGACCTGAAGATACTGCGACGAGATCCGCGTCTCGGAGCGCGTCAGCATCTCAACCGGTGATTGCGGATTTGTGAAGCGTTCGAGGCCGCGTTCCCTCAGCGGATTGAAGGTTATGATCGGCACGCCCCGCTTACTCGCTTCCTGAAGCGGGTGCAGCATCCGTGGCGCATTCGAGCCTGGGTTTTGACCGAAGAAGAGGATGCAGTCGGTGTGCTCGAAATCCTCGAGCAGAACGGTACCGACCGGTGAGCCAATGCTCTCGGGCAGCGCCACCGAGGTCGATTCATGGCACATGTTGGAACTGTCGGGCAGGTTGTTGTTGCCGTAGAGGCGTGCCAGCAGCCCGTACATGTAGGAGGCTTCGAGCGAGGCGCGTCCAGAGGCGTAGAACACCGTGGACTTCGGTTCGAGCGCCTTCAACTCGGCTCCAATCTCTTGGAAGGCCTCGTCCCAGGAAACGGGAGCATATTTGTCGGTCGCGGCGTCCCAGCGCATCGGCTCCGTCAAGCGGCCGAGCTCTTCCAGGTCGTAGTCACGCCAGCGCTCCAGCTCGGTGACGGTATGCTTTGCAAAGAAGTCGGCGGTGATGCGTCGACGAGTGACCTCCCAAGCCGTGGCCTTGGCGCCGTTCTCGCAATACTCGAACACGGAAGGCTTGTGGGGCTTGGCCCAAGCGCAGCTCACGCACATGAAGCCATCCGGCTTGTTTTGATGCATCAGCAGCGTCCCGCCGCTGAGGGGAACCTGCTCACGCAGCAGGATCTCAGCCAGGGATTTGGCCGACCCCCAGCCACCAGCGGGGCCGTTGTAGGGCTTGATCGTAACGGGATCGGCCATGCCATCCTCCATTCAAGTTTAGTGTCCGAGCCGAGAGCGAGGCCGCGTCAGGGCTTCAGGCGCAAAGGGAGGGCAGCCGCGATGGCTCGCCTCGCGGCTCCCCGTGTCTCAAAGATTGATGCTGCGCACGGCCGGTTGTGGAGGAGCCGAATTGCTGGTCGGGACGCTGGCGGCGTACGAGGATGCCGGCACGCTTAATACGCCGTTCCTCAAGCCAGTGATTTCCTTGCGTAAGGCCGCTTGCCTCTGATCCGCATAACTCTGCGGTGCGTTGGCGCCGTTCCAAACGAGCAATCCGGCGGACGCGACGAGCATCCAACTAATGTTCGTGGCGAGGACATGTGCAGCCGAGTGGCCGCCCTTACCGTGAGGGGCGCCCTGGCCGGGAGGCTCTTGTGACACTGAGTACCTCCCGTCCGTTTCTGCAGACCCTGCAACGTCAACAAGGACCAATTCCGATAGGTCCGACCCTGTGGCGCTATGGCATCGCATCTTTGGCCTTGATCGTCAGCGGGATTGGAGATCGCTTCTTGCGGACCTCCGAGGTTGGCGTGACCCATACCTGGAACCTGGGCGTCTGCGAGGTCCGCTTCGGAGTTGCCCGTCGAATCGGCTGGATGACCGAGATGGGCGTAATGCCGAACGGCTGACTTTGGCCGATTGTGTTGAAAAACTCCGCGGCGCGGTCGAAGTCCTCTATAGCTAGTATTTGTCGCCCGATACGACCCCAGGTGTTGTAGGTTGATGTCCTCGAAAGAGGGGCAAACGGAGTTTTTCAACACAATCCGCCGCAAGCTGCCTGTCCTCTTTTCGCTTCTGAAACGCGGAAGCGGACGTTCGTTACGGCCTGGGCGAACGCCTCAAGTAGAGACTCACTGCTTGGCTTTGCGGCTGGCCTTTTCGCGCAGGCTCGTGAAGCTTTTGCCGCCTGGCCGGCTGACCACAGCTGTGACCATCTTGCAGGCGAGCGAGACTGTCTTCACAGACCAACCCTCTGCTTGCTGGAAGGACTTCTTCCGCACGCGCTCACAGACAGGTGCCGGCGCGGCAGCGGTGACCGCTGTAGCCACCTTCGGAGCCTGAGCAGGACGTGCAGCGACCGCTCCCGGCATGGCAAGGAGCGCGAGAAGCAGAACAAGGCGGAGCATGGCTGAGACCTCAGGATAGGCCCACTAAGACAACGCTCCAACCTTGACCATTGTTCAGGGTGGCGAGTCGCTTCCTTCACAATTTTCCGGCGTGTGCGCTCAGCCGAGCAGAGCATGTTCCACCCGGTAAGCGGGCAAAGCCTGTAGGCGATACAGCTGGCCCGACATCCCACGTTTCGGCCAAGCGGTTCGGCGACGTGCCCAGTTTGCGCCGGGCAGGCGAACTCCGTTCAAGGCAGACCGCAGTCAGCTTATGCGGCTGAGAATATAGCAGTCCTCAATGGCCCACCGCGGCTCCGGCCGGATACCTGTGTCAGCATGTGGGATACGGCGAAACCCATCGCTGTTGCGCAAGTAGACTTCGTAGTCGGTGATCCGTCTCCCGTACGCATGGCCGCCACGTCCGGCGTGCCGGCCTCTGGATCGCCGGAGCGTTGTGACGTCGATCCCCATGCCAGACCCGGCTCAGCCGGACCGCTGCCTGAGGCGACGGATTCTGGCTGCATCAAGCCTACCCGCCGACGCTGATCTCCACGGACATGTCCAGAAAGGCGTCCGCCGGCCCGGTGAAGCTTCCGACCAGCGGCATGGCCTGTCGGATGTCGCGTGCGACCGCGACCGGTATCAGGTTCGCGCCGCCGACGCTGCGGTTCGTCGGATCGAAGGTGATCCACCCGGCACCCGGCAGGAAGGTCTCCGCCCAGGCATGCGTGGCTCCCGCATCGGCGGAGCCGAGCAGCGTTCGCGACGGGTCGTGGAGGTAGCCGGACACGACCCGGGCTCCGAAGCCGAGGCTGCGCACCGCCTCGACGAAGAGCGTCGCCAGGTCCCGGCACGACCCCATCCCTAGGGACAGGGTCTCGCTCGGCGACTGCGTGCCCTCGTCTTCCCGACCTTGGTAGGCGATGGTGCCACCGGCCCCGGCGTTCAGATCCTTGAGGAGCGACAGGGTGTCGGTTGGGCAGGACGCCACGAACCCCTGCGCCCAGGCCCGCAGGCTCGGCTCCCCCTCCGGATATTGCGGGATCGTCAGGGCGCCGAGGTCCGTCCACTCGTCATCGGTGTACTGGAACGGGAACGCGATGGCGCCGGCGGCGATGGCGAAGACGGGAAAAGCCTCGGCCGAGAGTTCGACCCGAGATACGCTCTCCACGACGAGGCGATCGGTCGAGACCCCGAACGTGGCCGTCGCCACGGCGTTGCCGGCAACGTCGTAGGCCCAGGTGACGGTGGCGTCAGGCGACAGAGTAACGGTATTCGACAGCAGGCGCAGGTCGCGGCTCTCCCGCGGCCGCATCACCAGCCGGTGCGGTCCGAGATTGACGGGCTGGCGATAGCGGTACGTCGTCTGGTGGCGGATACGCAGGTCGACCAAAGATCTGTCCCTTCGGTCCGGTCCGGCTGTGCAGGGCACGCAGGCTGTCCCGAGGCAGCCTAGCATGGATCCGGCCACGTACTGGGCCTGAAAATCGGACGATCTGCCCAGATCACGGTTCCATCGGGAGGCAACCTTCCGCTCCCGAGCGGGCTTTAGCTGTGTGACCCATGATTCCAAGGGCGATGCGCCCCACGCCCTCGTCGTCGACGACGACGCCCTGATCCTGATGGAGGCGACCAGTATCCTTGAGGATGCAGGGTTCCAGGTGCTGGAGGCGATTAACGTCGTTCAGGCTCTGCGAATATTGGATCAGCATCACAACGCGGTTCAACTGCTCTTCACTGACGTGCACATGCCGGGGAGCGCTGACGGCTTCGACTTGGCAAGGCAGACAAGCGAGCGCTGGCCACACATCGCGGTCGTGGTCGCCTCGGGCCGGGCCGCCCCTGAGCCCGGCGACCTGCCGGAGGGCGCGACGTTCATCGGCAAACCGTTCAGCGCCGAGATCGTCCGGCATCATGTCCGCAAAACACTGCCGGACGAGAGGCACCCGAAACGGTTAAGAACGTAGTCTTTCGAACCTGGCGTTTCGTACCTGATGCGAGAGTCTTTTGCGACCGGAAGCAGTTCTTGGAGACGCCCGCCCGCGGGTTATCTGATCGCCTGAAGTTGGCTGTCAGCCGCTGGTCCGTTCCGGAGCAGGTCGGACGGGAAAGCAGAGGCGCTGCTCCACAAGCAACCGCGTC
The DNA here is from genome assembly GCF_003173715.1 of Methylobacterium durans. Lineage (NCBI taxonomy): Bacteria > Pseudomonadati > Pseudomonadota > Alphaproteobacteria > Hyphomicrobiales > Methylobacteriaceae > Methylobacterium > Methylobacterium durans. The sequence goes on from NZ_CP029550.1 coordinate 4,870,224, forward strand.
GACTTGGATAGTCCCTGTCGATCCAGGAAGCCGCCTTCTCATATGCTGGCGCTGTCCTGTCGCCGCCGCTGCCGCCGCTTTGAGAAAAACTTCGATAACTAGCATTACAGTTGCAGTTTCGTTCTGAGGTGCGCCTGTCGGGCGGCAGCTTGGTGGGCGCGCCGCCAGGCTGACCAAGCGAGCACGAGCGCGGGCTCAATGCGCCGCTGCGCCAGCCGCATCGCCACGCGCCGGATCTCCTGAATGGACCACGGCACCGGCGAGCTTGGCGATGAGCGGCGTTTTTGGGGGCGTTCCGTTGGCCAACCGGCGCACCCGCGCCAACATCGCAAAAGCCAGCATCACCAAGCTGACGTGCCGGTGCCAGCCGTGCCACGAACGGCTCTCGTTGTGGGCCAGCCCGAGCTCCGTCTTGGCGGTCTCGAACGCGTCCTCGATGGCCCAGCGTCGCCCCTCCACGGCCACCAGCGTCTGCACCGGCGTGCCGGCCGGGCACCAAGTGGTGAAGTAGGAGAAGCTCCCGTCCGACAGGCTGCGCCGCACGAGCAGGCCGCGCGTCCACACGCTCTGATCAAGAGCGGCGTCGAGCGCATCCGCCGGCAGCGTGGCCAGCGGCAGGTAGGCCCAGTCGAACAGGCGCGGTCCCTTCGTGCCAGATCCGGCCGAGAGCCGGATCCAGTCTGTCTCGGAGAGATCCTTGGCGATCTCCTCGGCGGTGCCCGCAACGTCGAGGTTTTGGTCCCAGGACCAGAACCGATGCTGACCCGTGACACCGAGCACGTAGCCCTTGTACGCACGGCGCAGCGCCAGCTCGATCTCGCCAACCCCGTAGATGCTGTCAGCCGCAACCCACGCAAACGGCACCTCTGCCTTTATCGCCCGCTCGATCATGGCCAGCGCCAGCTGCGGCTTGGTGGCAAAGGTGATGGCCTCCGGCACATGCGCCGTCCGCCTTCGAGCCGGGTCTCCGGCCCAGGCTTTGGGCAGGTACAGCTGACGATCGATGAAGGCGTGGCCCTGATCCGAGACGTAGGCGGCAAACACCCCGATCTGGCAGTTGGTGATCTTGCCAGCTGAGCCTGTGTACTGCCGGCCCACACCGCACGAGGCTCTGCCCTGCTTCAAGAAGCCGGTCTCGTCGATCACCACCACCGCGTCAGGTGAGCCGAGCGTCTCGAGGACGTAGTCACGCACCACGTCCCGCAGCGCCTCCGCGTCCCAGTGCGTGCGACCGAGGACAGCCTGCTGGCGCCAGGGGCCTGGATCACCAGCAGCTTCAGCCCGCATCCAGCCGGTCTTGCGCCGCTCACCCCCAAGCAAGCCCTCCAGGAAGGCGTTGGCGGAGGCGGCGACGCTCGGGGCGGCAAACAGCGGGCGGATGCGCTGCTTGGCCTGCCGCAGTGTCGTCGACCAGAGCTCCAGCGTGGATTCGAGCGAGGTTGAGGACATCGCGCTCTCCCATCCGAAACCACTCAGATAGGAGCCTCACCCTGCAACTGTAATGCTAGTCAGGCCTCACCTTTGTATAAGTTATCTTGGTCTGGGGCCCGCGCCCAGGGAGCGTGAGGAGTCCGCGGCGGCAATGCAGCGATCCCTGTTGCCGAAATTAACGAGACAAGAGTTAGAGCCGAAGGCGGCAAATAATTTGCCGCGGTCAGCTCCTTTGTAGCGGTGCCGCCTATCGAGAGGCTCAGTATCGGGATAGAGACTGCATCATAACGATGGGAAAAACCTGATGCGAATGGACGGCGCCGAGGTCCTGAAAAGGACGCTCACGGAAGACGAGGCCGCCATCCTCGAAGCCTGGTACATATCTCTCCGCGAAGGGACCTCCCTGCAGAGCGGTCGGATCCGGGAGGCCGAGCTCCAGACCCAGGCCAAGGCCGTGTTCGGCCAGCTTCGGGACGGACTTTCGTCCGATGGGGTCGACGCGGACGCGGAAAGCTATACCCCGCTGCGCGAGAACCTCGCCGATATCTCGCGCTCGCGGGCGATCCAGGGGTTCACGCCGACCGACACCGCCAACTTTGTCTTCTCGCTCAAAGAGCCGATTTTCGAGGCGCTACGGCGCAATTCGGCCGCAGACGCGTCGGCCCTGGCCGCAGGCGTATGGGCGGCGGGGAAGGTGCTCGACAGGCTCGGACTGCTCACGATGGAGGTGTTCCTGGCCAGCCGCGAGGAGGTCATCGGGCGCCAGGGGCAGGAGATCGCCGAACTCTCCACGCCGGTGGTTCGACTATGGGACGGCATCCTGGCGCTGCCGCTCATCGGCACCCTCGACAGTGCCCGCACCGGCGTCGTGATGGAGAACCTGCTGCAGGCCATCGTCGACGAAGAGGCCGAGATCGCCATCATCGACATCACCGGCGTACCGACCGTCGACACCCTGGTGGCGCAGCACCTGCTCAAGACCGTGGCGGCCGCCCGCCTGATGGGCGCCGACTGCATCGTCTCCGGCATCCGGCCGCAGATCGCGCAGACCATGGTCCATCTCGGCGTCGAGTTGAACGTCATCTCGAAGGCGACGCTGGCCGACGCCTTCGCGCTTGCCCTCAGGCGAACCGGCCGCAAGGTTGTGCGCCAGCAGGCGGCTGAGGAGCGCCGCTGAGGCCATGGACCGCATCCCGATCCTCAAGCTCGGCGGCACGCTGATCGTCACCATCCAGGTCGACATGCACGACCGCCTCGCGCTGGCCCTGGAGGAGGACCTGACGGCGATGATCGCGCGCACCGGCGCGCGCGGCGTGCTCATCGAGATCTCGGCGCTGGAAATCGTCGATTCCTTCATCGGGCGCATGTTGGTGAGCATCGCGGCCGTTTCGCGCGTCCTCGACGCGGAAACGGTCCTGGCCGGCATGCGGCCGGCGGTCGCCATCACGTTGGTCGAGCTCGGCTTGGAGCTCACCGGCATCAGGACGGCCCTCAACGTCGAGCGCGGCATGGCCTTGCTGAAGGCGGGCTTGGCCGGGGACGGCGCTGGGTATGGGAGCGACCGTGACGGTCTCAAAGACTGAGACCATCTCCGTCCGGTCCGGTGACGACGTCGTCCGCGTGAGGCAGCGCGTGCGTGCGCTCGCCATCGACATCGGCCTCGGGCTAGTCGATCAGACGAAGATCGTCACCGCCGCGAGCGAGCTCGCGCGCAACACCCTCGATTACGGCGGGGGCGGCGAGGTCCGTGCGGAGAGCGTCCAGGCCGGGACGCGCAAGGGCCTGCGCCTGACCTTCGAGGACCAGGGCCCCGGCATCGCCGATATCGAGCAGGCGATGACTGACCACTACACCTCCGGCAAGGGCCTCGGCCTCGGCCTGGGCGGGGCCAAGCGCCTCTCGAACGAGTTTCATATCGAATCGACGCCCGGCGTCGGCACGCGCGTCATGATCGCCCGGTGGAAATGAACATGGACCGGGTCACCGTCACGGAAGCGAGCCAGGTGGCCGAGGCCCGACGACGAGCGGTGGCCGTCGCTCAGTCCATCGGCTTCGACGAGACCGCGGCCGGCCGCATCGCGCTCGTGGTGACCGAACTCGCCACCAACGTGGTCAAGTACGGCGTGCCGGGCGAGGTCTTGGTCGCCACCTACGAAGACGGGACAGGCTCGGGCGTCGAGATCCTCGTGCTCGACAAGGGCGAAGGATTCTCAAATCTCGGCCTAGCCCTGACGGACGGACACTCCACGGGCGGCAGCGCGGGCGAGGGCCTTGGCGCGGTGCGCCGCATCTCCGACGTCTTCGACATCGTGTCCCGCCCCGGGCTGGGCACGGCAGTGTTGGCGCGCTTGTCAATCGATAGGAAGACCGTTTCGGACGCCGTGCCGGGCTATGGGGCGGTGGCGGTCCCCCTGAAAGGTGAGACCGCCAACGGCGACGCCTACGCCGTGCGTGAGCGCGCCGACGGCTGGACCGCCGTGGTGTCGGACGGCCTCGGCCACGGGCCGGAGGCCGCCAAGGCTTCCGAGGAGGCGCTGAAGCTGTTCCGGAGACACCAGGACAAGCCGCCCGCCGCGATTCTGTCCGCCATCCATGCAGGCCTGTCGCACACGCGAGGAGGTGCGATCTCCGTCGCGCGGTATGAGCGGAACCGGGGCACTCTCGCATTTGCGGGCATCGGCAACGTGCTGGGTGCGGTCGTCTCCGGCACTGTGACCAAGCGAACGGTCAGCCTCGCCGGGACGGCGGGGCACGCGGCTCGGCGCATCCAGGAGTTCGAGTACCCTATGCGCCCGGACGACCTGTTCGTGCTGTGCTCGGACGGGATCGCCACGGCTTGGTCGCTGGACGCCCACCCCGGCCTCGCAGCCGCCCATCCGACACTCGTGGCCGGGGTGATCTATCGCGACTTCGCCAGGGCCCGGGACGATGCCACCGTGCTCGTCGTACGGGAGGGCGCGCGATGAGGTGGCCGCTCCTCACCAGTGCCATCCAGCACGAGGACGACATCGCGACGGTGCGCCAGCGCGTGCGCCGGCTGGCCGAGCGCCTGGGCTTCGAGATCCAGGACCAGACCCGCATCGCCACGGCAGTGTCCGAGATTGCGCGCAACGCCTACGGCTACGCCGGGGGCGGTCGCATCGAGTACGGCCTTGATCAGCTCGATCGGGACAGAGGCGAGCAGTTCCTGGTCATCAGGGTGAGCGACGAGGGACCGGGCATCGCCGAACTCGACGCCATCCTTGAAGGTCGCTTCCGCTCGACGACGGGCCTCGGCATCGGCATCACCGGCTCACGGCGGCTGATGGACCGCTTCGAGGTCGACACGGTGGCCGGCAACGGCACTGTCGTGACGTTCGGGAAGCGGCTCCCATCCGGGACCGGACGTTTCACGGGACCGAGTCTCGCGACCCTGGCCGAGGATGTCGCCCGGGCCAGGACTGAGGAACCGCTGGTCGCCTTGCGCGAGCAGAACCGGGAGCTTCTGCGCAGCCTCGCCGCGCTGGCCGAGCGCGAGGAGGAAACCCAGCGCCTGAACCAGGAACTCTCCGAGACGAACCGGGGCGTGGTCGCGCTCCACGCCGAGTTGGAGGCGCAAGCCGTGCTCCTGCGCGAGGCGGGCGTTCTCCTGGAAAGCCAAGTGGCGGCCCGCACTGCCGAGCTTGCTGAGGCAAACGCTCGGCTCCTGGCCGAGGCGGTCGAGCGCGAGCGGATGGAGCAGGACCTGCGGCAATCCCAGAAGCTCGAAGCGGTCGGGCAATTGACCGGCGGCGTCGCGCACGACTTCAACAACCTGCTGACCATCATCCGCTCGTCCGTCGACTTCCTCCGTCGCCCGGATCTGCCAGAAGACCGGCGCAAGCGTTACATGGACGCCGTCTCCGACACCGTCGACCGCGCCGCCAAGCTTACCGGACAACTTCTGGCCTTCGCACGTCGCCAGTCCCTGAAGCCCGAGGTGTTCGAGGTCGGCGAACGCCTGCGCGGCGTGGCCGAGATGCTCGACACCATCACAGGCGCGCGCATCCAAGTCAGGGTCGAGATGTCGGACAGACCCGCCCTGGTACGCGCCGACCTCAACCAGTTCGAGACGGCCCTGGTGAACATCGCCGTCAATGCCCGCGACGCCATGGACGGTAGCGGTACGCTGACGATGCGGGTGGCGGCCGGGCAGGCCATGCCGATGATCCGGGGCACGCCGGCTCGCGGGGGCCGTTCGTGGCGGTCTCGCTCGCCGACACCGGCTCGGGCATCCCCCTGGAGGTGCTCGGGCGCATCTTCGAACCGTTCTTCACGACCAAGGACGTCGGGCGCGGCACGGGTCTCGGGCTCTCCCAAGTGTTCGGGTTTACCAAGCAGTCCGGCGGCGACGTGGACGTGACAAGCGAGAGCGGCCAGGGGACAGTCTTCACCCTCTACCTGCCCGAAGTCTCGTCCGAGGCTGCCGAAGCCCCTGTCTACGACCCCGACGCCGCTCTGTCGCCGGTCGGTCTCGGTCAGCGCATCCTGCTCGTGGAAGATAACCTGGAGGTCGGAGGCTTCTGCACCCAGATCTTGGAGGATCTCGGATACGCACCCGAGTGGGTCGTCAACGCGGAAGAAGCGCTCGAGCGTCTCGGGATGGACGGTGCAGGCTTTCAGGCCGTCTTCTCCGACGTCGTCATGCCAGGGATGGGCGGGATCGAGCTCGCCAGAGCGTTGCGCATGCGCATTCCGACCCTGCCGGTGATCCTGGCCTCGGGCTACAGCCATGTCCTGGCCCAGGAGGACAGCCACGGCTTCGAGTTAATCCACAAGCCCTATTCGGCCGCGCAGGTTGGCCGGGTTTTGCGTCGGATCATCGGCGCCTCGCCTCACAACCTCTGATGCTCACTCACTGGTGACGCGCTATTCGCAGTCGGCCATTGCCAACTTCCCACTCATGGTCTCGACCAGATTGCGTACGTTCACGCGGCTCTGAACCCGCGACGCGTCGACGGCTGAAGAGGCGTCTGCTTCCGAGATGCGCTGAAGTAAGGTTGTACGGCGGCAATGGGCGCAAAGGAGAAGGTCTGCTTATCTGCAATGAGTCAGCTTCGGCTGCCTCGACAACTGTCTGAATGCTCCTTCATAAGTCGCCCTTGCGAGCGCTACGATCAGGCTTGAGCAACAGCCTGCGAGCCTTCGAATTCGCCGCACTCGGAGTCGAAGTGGCCGTTGGCGTACGAACCTCGCGACCGCCACGCTACCCTCGCTCAAAGCCGTAGCCCCCAGGTCGCACGCATGCTAGCCGCCGGCCCGTCACAGGATCGCGCTGGACGAACCCGGTTCCACGCGGCGAGCCCGACCATTCCAGGAACTGCACCAAGCTGTCGACCTGATCGTCGTAGCGCCCGTGCGGGAAGGCCAGCAGCTCACGTCGGAACGCCTCAAGCCACGGCGCCTGCTGCGGCAGCCAATAGCGGCCGGTCTCCAACCGTGCAGTCTGCCCCTCAAAGCGGGTCTGCTTATCCTGACGGGGTTTTGCACCGGCCCGGAATAAAGGGGCAGCCTCCTCTGTGCGAAGCTGCTGAAGCAGCGAGATGCCTGAACCCGTGTGCTCGATCAGCACGAGATCAGCACGCCAGCGGTGGGCCAGCCCGCGCACGCGATGCTTCAGGTCAGGAAAGTCCAGCCGCTCACGCGCGACATCGAGCAGATGCCAGTTGCCTCTGCAAAACCCCCAGGTCAGCCCCGCAGAGAAGTCGCTAGTCGGCTCGGCCGTCAGCGCCGTGTCCCAGCTCTGGACGACGTACTGGTACGCCTCCCGAGGCAGAACCTCATCGTAACTGCCAAACCACTCCCAGCGCAGACGGTTGCCACCCGGCGGGGTCGGATCCTGCTGATACTGAGCCGAGAACGCGAAGGCGCCCATCTCGAGCCGAAGCTTGTCGAGTACATGGACCGGCTCGCGTGCCTCGCACAGCGCCTCGTCCTTGGCACGGCGATGAACCTGACCAAAGCCGATCGGGATGACCTCCTCCGCCATCGCTTTCGCCGGCAGGTTCAGGTGCTCGAACTGCCCCGTGTTGATCAGGTAGCCCGCCAGATCATCCTCGTGCAGCCGCTGCTGGATCGCGATGATCTTGCCTGCCCCCTTGTCGTTCAAGCGCGAGAGCAGCGTCTGCTCGTAGTAGGCCTTTACCCGCTCTCGCTCAGTTGCTGAGCCCGCGTCCGCCGCCTTCATCAAGTCGTCGACGATGATCAGGTCGGCGCCGAAGCCGGTTGCCGCGCCGCCCAACGAGATCGCCTTGCGGCCACCCCGGGCTATGGTCAGTTGCTCGTCCTCGCGATTGCCGCCCACCGCCAGCCGCGTGCTGGGGAACAGGGTCTTGTACCAGTCCTCGGACAGCACCGCCCGGAAGTCACGGGCGTGCTTGGTGGCCAACTCGCCCCCGTAGCTCGCCACCATGATCTTGAGCGCGGGATCGCGGCCGAGCAGCCAGGCGGGAAAGGCAACCGCGGTGCAGATCGACTTCAGGTGCCGAGGGGGCACGGTGATCAGCAGTCGCTGGCACTCGCCACGGGCGACACGCTCGAGGGCATGGGCGATGGCGCGGACGTGCCAGGCCGGGGTGAAATCCTGGCCCGGATGGAGCGCGGCGAAGGCCTTCCAGATGAAGAAGTACAGGTGCTGACGCAGGATGGCGTCACGCAGGGCAGCATCCTGGATCATGGCCCCGCTCCTCAGTGGCTGGTCGGGGAGGGTGGTCGGACCAATGCGTCCTCATGGCTCTGCGCATCAGAGCCAAGCAACTCTGCCGCGGGCCCATCTTGCGAAGTGGCCAAGGCGGCCCCTGTGCGGATCAGCGCCGCGAACTCTGCGATGATGGCTTGATCCGTGGCATCGACGGGCAGCGAGGCAGGCGCGATCGTGTTGCTCCCGGCAGGAACCGCCATGCCGGTTGGCCCGGACACGCCGGTCAGATCACGAAGAAGCCGCGTGGCGCGCAGGTCACCGCGACAGGCGTCATTGACGATGCGGCGGCCGATCACCTCGCGCTTGGTCAGCCGCTTCTCACGCCCATCCTCGCGCACGACGACGATGCGCCCGAGTTCGCGCTCCGTGGCGGCAGCGAGTGTTTGAACCTTCTTCGGCCGGCCCTTGGGATTGCCGCACTGACCCGGCTTGAAACGGCTCGCGAGGGGAGGGCGGCCGTAGCCGACCTCGTACTCTGGTGTGCGATCGGCAGTTGGATGCCGTGACGGCTTCTTAGAGCCTGTTTGAGCACCTCCGCCGGCCGTCCCCATCTGTCTCATGAGCCAACATGAATTCCGCCTGGCGGGGCGGAGTGGAGAGCAGATGTGGACGGACCGACATCGGACGCGTCATGAGTCGCGCCTGAAGGACATGGTGTTGCAGGCTGGCTTGGACGAGGTGGCCTGTTTTCTGAAACGAGCCGATCCGCCGGGCCGTCCAGAAGCGACAGCGGCGCGTCAAGTGCTGGCCGGGATCGCTTGGCACCTGCGGACGGGCGGAGGTTGGCGGGCATTGCCGGCCGGCTTTCCGCCCTGGCGCACGGTCTATGGCTGGTTCCGGCGCTGGATCGAGAAGGGCCTGTTCGAGAGCCTGATGCGGGCTCTGGCGCGCCGTCAGCGGCGGCGTTGCGGACGTCGGCCCGATCCACGGCTGGCGGTCATCGACACGCAAAGCGTCAAGTGCATCGGGGTCCGCGGGCCGCGCGGCTACGATGGTGCCAAGAAGCTGGTCGGGCGCAAACGCGTGGCTCTGGTGGATGCCCAAGGGCACGTCCTGGCGCTGGCTGTCGTGCCCGCCAACGTGCAGGATCGCGACACGCTGCCGGCGCTGGATGCGGGCAAGCAGACGTGGCCCAGCCTGCGTCTGGCTCTCCTCGACGGTGCCTTCACGGCCGAGCGCTGCCAAGAATGGTGCAACCTCCACGGCATGCGCCACCGCGTGGTCGAGAAGCAGCCGGACCAGAAGGGCTTCGTCGTGCTGGAGCGGCGCTGGGTCGTAGAGAGAACCTTCGGCTGGCTCAGCCACTGGGGTGGCCTGCTCCGTGAGCGCGCTGGTCGCCTCGACGTTGCAACGGGACGCCTCGCCTGCGTCGCCAGCCTCATGGCCGCCAACGCCCTCAACAATCCCGCCTGAAAACAAGACCTCAAACAGGCTCTTAGACATGAGCCGCCTCCCCAGCTTCGCTGCCGAGTGCGTCTGCACCGCTCACACTGGCGCGGTCGTTGGTCTCACTCGAAGGCCCGTCGTTCCGACGCTGCCGGGCGAGCTCGTCGAAGGTCACGCCTGTGCCATCGTGCACGGCAGCCCTGCCGGTGAGTGCCTGCCAGCGGCGCACGGCCACGTCGACGTAGGCGGGGTCCAACTCGATGCCGTAGCCGACACGTCCTGCACGCTCAGCCGCGAGCAGCGTCGTGCCTGAGCCGCAGAACGCGTCCAGCACCCGCTCACCGCGCCGCGTGCAGTCCTTGATGGCATCGACCACAAGGGCGACGGGCTTCACCGTGGGGTGTGAGGCAAGCTCCTCCAGGCGGCGACGGCCAAAGGTGTTCACTCCGGCATAGTCCCAGACGTTGCTGCGGTAGCGGCCGTGGCGGCCGAGCTCGATCGTGTTGAGGTGCGCGCCGCCCGGCTTCTTGAGCACAAACACCAGCTCGTGCTTGGAGCGGTAGAACGAGCCCATGCCGCCGTTGGTCTTGTTCCACACGCAGATGTTGAGCTGCTCGAGATCCACGCGGCGCGCGGCGGAGGTCAGCTCGAAGACGTGCCGATGATCCATGGCGAGGTACATCAGACCGCCAGCGACCAGGCTCTCACGCAGCAGCTCCATGGCTCGGGCCAGGAAGGCGACGAACTCCGCCTCGCTCATCTCGCCCGACGCCATCGCGAACTCGCGATGCTGGATCTGACCCGAGCCGCAGACATGGCCGGAGACAGGCACGTTGTAGGGCGGATCGGAGAACACCATGCGCACCGGCTCGCCTGCGAGCAGGACCGCGTAGCTCCCCGCCTCGAGGGCCGATCCACAGAGCAGGCGGTGCGGTCCGAGCTGCCAGAGATCACCGCTTCGCGAGACGGCAGCACCTGCCGCCGGAGCCGGACAGGTGTCGGCAGGATCGGCTTTGGCAACAGTCGCCTCGCCGTCGATGATGAGGTCGATCTCGGCAACCTCGAAGCCCGTCAGCTCCAGCTCGAAGTCGAGGTTGAGGCCGGTGAGCTCGGACAGCTCCAGCGCCAGCGCCTCTCTGTTCCAGTCCGCGTTCTCGGCCAGGCGGTTGTCGGCCAGCCGGAAGGCGCGCAGGCGTTCGGGCGAGAGGTGGGCAGCCCGGATGACAGGCACCTGCGGCAGGCCGAGTTGCTTGGCTGCCAGCCAGCGACCATGGCCAGCCGCGATGGTGTAGTCGGGCGAGACAACGACGGGCACCAGGAAGCCGAACTCGCGGATGCTGACGGCGATCTGGTTCACCTGCTTGTCAGAGTGCTGGCGGAGGTCGCGCGCATAGGCCTTGAGCCCGGCTGTCGAGACAAGCTCGACACTATCCGGCAGGAAGGTGTTGGAGCGCGGGGGAGGGGAGCTGCCGGTAGCGCGCAGCCGCGTGCGTGGTGACTTGGACATGAGACCCTCGGTCGCGAGCACGGGCAGAGAGCGCGTGCGAGGTGACGAGGGATCTCCGGATCAGCAGGTCAGAGGATCGTCTGGGCGGCACGAGGCGAGCATCGACATCCTCCAGCCTCCTGAACGGAAATCCGGATGAAGTCGTCTGCTGCCCTGCTTTAGTTTACCCGCTGAGGGGCTGGTGCTGCTGACTAAGAGGCCGGTGCGGACACAGAGTATGTGTCATGCTCCCCCTGCTCCGTGGAGGAATGCCGGACTCCTGCCAAGGTCGGTACCGCTGGGCCGCTCGGCCGTCAAGAACAAAATGCGAACAAAATCGCGACTGCGATCGCTGTTCTGCTGCCGCGGTTTCCCTGTTTCGGTGAGCAGGGAAATGCCCTGCAAGTGCCTGCTGCGCCGGGCGGATCACCAGCGGTACGCCACGCTCAGTCTGTTTTCCCGGGCAATTTTCCCTGTTCTTTCCGCATGAACAGGGAAGCCGCCGCAGAGACCGGCTCGCAGATGACTGCGTGCACCACCACGCACTCCACGCGAGCCGCGCCGTTTCCGAGCACACCAGAGATAGTCGGGATCTCAGGCTCTTAGCAGAATGTCAGCATTCTGACGCCCATTCTCCGGCCGTTCCGCATGGGCCTTTTGGTGCCGCTTAGCAGGCCTATTCTCGCAAGCTTTTTGAGCAGCTTCCGCATCTGCCGAACCGTCATGCCAGGAGACCGGTTCGCTGGCCCGCAGAGACGCCGTTCGCCGCGCTGAAGCGGAGCAGCTCGTTCTCCACAGCCCGCATTCGCGACTGGACTTCTGCTGCGAATGGAGCGGACATGCTCCCGTCCCGAGCAGGCCAACGGAGGCCGCTCGGATCCCCTGCTGACCCACGTCGGTCCGCAGGGTCGCGGTGGTGGTAGCACGAGCTGCTCAAACCTCCGCAGGACAAATTATGCCCCTCAGCGAGATACACCTCAGCCTTCTCCGCGCGGCGGCCCAACGCCAGGACCTGCTGCTCACCTGCCCAGATGGAATCAGCACCCGAGCAGCTAGAACGTTAGCCACCAAGCTGCTTCGCGCTGACCTCGTCACGCAGGTGGAGGTGACAGCGGATCAGCCAAGCTGGGGAGAGTTCGCCAACGGCCCTGTCGGCTTGCGGATCACGTCCGCAGGACTGGCCGAGGTCGGCTCCGAAGCTGCAACACCAGCAGTTTCGCTGGAGAGCGACGATCAAGTCGCCGATCGCATCGCGGAGCCGCGGTCCGGCAGCAAGCTAGCCCTCGTGTTGAGCCTGCTGCGGCGGGAACAGGGTGCCACGCTGCAGGATCTGATCGGAGCCACCGGATGGCTGCCCCATTCCACACGGGCCGCTCTCACCGGCCTGCGCAAGCGCGGCTACGGTCTGACGCGCACCCTCGATGCAGAGGGCGAGAGCACCTACCGGATCAGCACCGAGGGCATGGGATCTGTCGCCGCAGCCGACACCATTTCTGCCTGAGCCGGAGGAGCCCATGCCCACCTCTTCTGCTACCGGCAGCCTCCTTCCGCACGCAAGCGCAGATCTCGATCGGGAGATTACCGCTCTCGCCGATCTCGATCTTGCTGGTCTGCGCAGCCGCTGGCGGCAGCGCCTGCGCAGCGCACCTCCGCCGCAACTCTCGCGAGCCCTGCTGCTGCGGCTGCTCGCCTACCGGCTGCAGGCCAAGGCTCTCGGCGACCTCGATCGCGACACAGCCCTCCTGCTCGATCGCCTCGCCCGCGAGCGGCTGCGCCGACGCGCTGCCGAGGCGAGAGGCAAAAGGTCCAAGGCAGCGCCTCCCATCCCGCCCCCACCCAGCCCAGGACTCAGGCCCGGCACGCTGCTGGTGCGCGAGCACGCCGGTCAGATGCACACCGTCACGGTGCTGGCCGATGGCTTCACCTGGCAGGACCGCACCTACACCAGCCTGTCCGAGGTGGCCCGCGCGATCACCGGCACCCGCTGGAACGGACCCCGCTTCTTCGGCCTGCGCGACAAGCCTGCCGTGGGAGGCGGGGGAGGGCGGTGATGAAGGGTCTTCCCACCCCCAAGCCCCTGCGCTGCGCGATCTACACCCGCAAGTCCACCGAGCAGGGGCTCGAGCAGGCGTTCAACTCGCTCGACAACCAGCGCGAGGCGGCCGAAGCCTACATCAAGAGCCAGGCCCACGAGGGCTGGCGGCTCCTGCCCGAGGCTTACGACGACGGCGGCTACTCCGGCGGCAGCTTGCAGCGGCCAGCCCTGCAGCGGCTGCTGGCCGAGGTGCAGGCCGGCCGGATCGACGTGATCGTGGTCTACAAGGTCGACCGGCTCACCCGGGCGCTGTCGGACTTTGCCAAGCTCGTCGAGCTGTTCGACCAGCACGGCGTCTCGTTCGTCTCGGTGACGCAGGCCTTCAACACCACGACCAGCATGGGCCGGCTGACGCTCAACGTGCTGTTGTCGTTCGCGCAATTCGAGCGGGAGGTCACGGCCGAGCGCATCCGCGACAAGATCGCAGCCTCCAAGCGGAAAGGCCTGCGCATGGGCGGACCTGTGGCGCTCGGCTACGCGGCGCGCGACAAGAAACTCGTCATCGATCCAGCCGAGGCCGAGCAGGTGAGGGGGATCTTCGCGCGCTACCTCGAACTCGGCTGCCTGTCGGCACTGGCAGCGGACCTGCGCGAGCGCGGTATGCTGACGAAGTCGTCGGTGCGGCGGGACGGCACGGACCGCGGCGGCATCCCCTTCAGCAAGGGCCCGCTCGCCTACCTGCTGCGCAACCGCGTCTATATCGGCGAGGTGGTGCACAAGGGTCAGCACTACCGGGGCGAGCACGAGGCGATCGTTCCGCGCGAGCTGTTCGAGGCGGTGCAGGCGGCGCTCTCGGCCAAGGGACCGGCAGCTGGAGCAGGGCGGGCGAACACCGGCTCGCTGCTGAAGGGCTTGCTCTACGACGACCGGGGCAACCGGATGACGCCGAGCAGTGCGAGGAAGGGAGCGGTGCGCTACCGCTACTACGTCTCGCGTGCACTGGAGGAGGACCGGCGTGAGGAGGTCGGCTCTGTTGCGCGGGTGCCTGCGCCGGAGATCGAGCAGGCGGTGCTGAGCGCGCTGTCTGGAGGCGAGGTGGGTAGTGAGTCGGCAGCCTACGATGCTGCGCGCTTGGCTACCTGCGTCAGCCGCGTCGAGGTGCATCCGAACCGGCTGATCCTCCGGCGTATGCCAATGAGTCCAGATCAGCCACCACCCGAAGACCTCATCGTGCCATGGTCTGCTAGGGCGAGCCGCTGCCGACGTGAGATGATCCCGATAGGCGGCAGCGGTGAGGCTGTGACGGTGATGCGCTCAGAGACGCGGGCGCGGCTTGTCGAGGGTATTGCCAAGGCCCGCCTGTGGCTGGACGACCTGCTGTGTGGCCGCGTGCAGGACACGGCCGAGATTGCGCGGCAGGAGGGCTGCAGCGAGCGCTCCGTTCGCATGACGCTGAACCTGGCGTTTCTGGCTCCCGATCTGATTCGGGCAGCGGTGGCAGGCACGCTGCCAGAGGGGCAGGGGATCTCCGCGGTGACGAACGCGCCCCTGAGTTGGAGGCAGCAGTGCAGCTGACCCTGACCCGCCAAACTGGTCCGCGCTGAGCGCGAGTTTTTCGGGCATCCTGAACCCTGACGGAGGATGGATGCCATGCCTCGCAAACGCTTCACGAACGAACAGATCGCCTTTGCCCTGCGGCAGGCGGAGAACGGTGCGACGGTGGACGAGATCTGCCGGAAGATGGGCGTGTCCGAGCCGACCTTTTACCGCTGGAAGAAGCAGTTCGTCGGCATGGGCGTGCCGGAGATCCGACGGCTGAAGCAGCTGGAGGATGAGAACAGCAAGCTCAAGCGGCTGGTCGCTGACCTGACCCTGGATCGCTCCATGCTGCAGGACGTGCTCAAGCGAAAGTGGTGAGGCCCGTCGTGCGCCGCGAGGTCGCCGGTCATCTTCAGGTGGCCTACGGCATCAGCGAGCGACGGGCCTTGATCTTCCTCTGAGAGCCTGTTTGAGGTCTTGTTTTCAGGCGGGATTGTTGAGGGCGTTGGCGGCCATGAGGCTGGCGACGCAGGCGAGGCGTCCCGTTGCAACGTCGAGGCGACCAGCGCGCTCACGGAGCAGGCCACCCCAGTGGCTGAGCCAGCCGAAGGTTCTCTCTACGACCCAGCGCCGCTCCAGCACGACGAAGCCCTTCTGGTCCGGCTGCTTCTCGACCACGCGGTGGCGCATGCCGTGGAGGTTGCACCATTCTTGGCAGCGCTCGGCCGTGAAGGCACCGTCGAGGAGAGCCAGACGCAGGCTGGGCCACGTCTGCTTGCCCGCATCCAGCGCCGGCAGCGTGTCGCGATCCTGCACGTTGGCGGGCACGACAGCCAGCGCCAGGACGTGCCCTTGGGCATCCACCAGAGCCACGCGTTTGCGCCCGACCAGCTTCTTGGCACCATCGTAGCCGCGCGGCCCGCGGACCCCGATGCACTTGACGCTTTGCGTGTCGATGACCGCCAGCCGTGGATCGGGCCGACGTCCGCAACGCCGCCGCTGACGGCGCGCCAGAGCCCGCATCAGGCTCTCGAACAGGCCCTTCTCGATCCAGCGCCGGAACCAGCCATAGACCGTGCGCCAGGGCGGAAAGCCGGCCGGCAATGCCCGCCAACCTCCGCCCGTCCGCAGGTGCCAAGCGATCCCGGCCAGCACTTGACGCGCCGCTGTCGCTTCTGGACGGCCCGGCGGATCGGCTCGTTTCAGAAAACAGGCCACCTCGTCCAAGCCAGCCTGCAACACCATGTCCTTCAGGCGCGACTCATGACGCGTCCGATGTCGGTCCGTCCACATCTGCTCTCCACTCCGCCCCGCCAGGCGGAATTCATGTTGGCTCATGAGACAGATGGGGACGGCCGGCGGAGGTGCTCAAACAGGCTCTGAATGAGTGGACACCTCTGCTACGCTCCTACGGGGGCTGGAAGGTGTCTGATGGGGACAACGAAACGAACGTTCACGCCTGAGTTCAAGCGTGAGGCCGTGGCCCTTCTGGAGAGCAGCGGCCGGCCGCAGATGCAGATCGCAGCCGAGCTTGGCATCCAGCCCTCGATGCTGCGGGCCTGGCGCGCGAGCCTACAGGACAGCCCGCCACGTGTGGTCGGCAGTGGGCCTACGCCTGTGGCGGCTTCGCCTCTGACCTCACCGGCCGATCAGGCCGCCGAGATCGCTCGCCTGCGGCGCGAACTCGATCGCACGCGCATGGAGCGCGACATACTAAAAAAAGCCATCGGCATCTTCGCGGAGGTGCCGAAATGACGTTTCGCTTCATCGAGCAGCATGGAAGCATCTGGCCGGTGCGTCTCATGTGCCGCGTGCTCGGGGTCTCGGCCAGTGGGTATTATGCCTGGCGCTCCCGGCCTGAGAGCCGCCGCGCCCAGGAGAACCGTACCTTGCTGGCGGACGTGCGACGCCTGCAGGAACAGCACAAGAGCCGCTACGGCTCACCGCGGATGCATGCCGCTCTGCGCGCGGAGGGACGCGGCGTCAGCCGAGGCCGCATCGAGCGGCTGATGCGCCGACACGGCATCCGGGCTCTGGCAGGCCGCCGCTATCGCCCGTGCACCACCGACAGCAATCATCCCCTGCCGCTCGCTCCCAACCTCCTGCAGCAGACCTTCGTGGCGGCAGCCCCAACCGCGTCTGGCTAGCCGACATCACCTACCTGGCGACTGGCGAGGGCTGGCTCTACCTCGCGGCCGTGCTGGATCTGGCCACCCGCAAGCTCGTGGGATGGGCCATGCGCGAGCACATGCGCATCGAGTTGACCCTGGCCGCGTTGATGATGGCCACCCAGCGGCAACGGCCAGCTGCCGGGCTCATCTGTCATTCGGATCGCGGGAGCCAATACGCTGCGGCAGCTTACGGCGAGCAACTCGCCGTCGTAGGGGCGGTCGCCTCGATGAGCCGGACAGGATGCTGCTTCGACAATGCCCCGATGGAAAGCTTCTTCCACACACTCAAGGTCGAACTCGTCCATCAGCGCCGATGGGCAACCCGCGACGAGGCACGTCGCGACCTGTTCGCCTACATCGAGGGCTACTACAACCGACAGCGCCTCCACTCCGCCCTCGGCTACCATACGCCTGAGCAAGCTGAGCAGCGCTGGGCAACGTAACCTCCGTGTCCACTGAAACAGGGGAGGATCAACATCGAGTACCGTGTCCGCACCCCCGCCGGTGAGGTGCGCTGGCTGCACATCCGCGGGCAGACCTTCTACGGCGTTGACGGCCAGCCCTTGAGCATGGCCGGGGTCTCCATCGACATCACCGATCGCAAGCGTAGCGATGAGCATCGGGCGCTGTTGGCCGGCGAGCTAAACCATCGGGTCAAGAACTCGATGGCGACCATGCAGTCGATCGCCTATCAGACCCTGCGCAACGCCGCCTCGCTAGACGATGCTCGTGTGACTCTGGAAGCCCGGCTGCAATCGCTCGCTGCCGCTCACGACGTGCTGACGCGCGCGAGCTGGGAGGGCGCGACGCTGGCCGAGATCGTCGACGGAGGCTTGCAGGCATTTCGCAACGGGTCGGCCGGTCGGTTTAAGGTTGGCGGTCCCAAGGTCTGGCTGACGCCGCGCCTGAGCTTAGCGTTCGTGATGGCCCTGCACGAGCTGGCGACCAACGCTGTGAAGTACGGCGCGCTGTCGAACGACAAGGGCCGGGTGATTCTCAACTGGGACATCGTCGATGGGTCCCAGCCCCCTCACCTTTGGCTGCGCTGGGAGGAGCTGGGTGGCCCGCCCGTGGTCGCGCCGACGCGGACAGGGTTCGGGACCCGCATGATCGAGCGTGCATTGGCGTCGGAACTGGGCGGCACCGCCGAGATCGAGTATCGCCCGCGCGGCGTGGTGTTCACGTTAGAAGCCCCATTGCCAGAACGCTCCACTCACGCGCCGGCTTCGAGTGCTTGCGCTGCGAGAGGGTAACCTCTGCCGGTTCGGTAACACCCAGCCAGCAAATACCCGCTTTTGAGAAGCCGTTGACCTGACCGGCTGGCTTTGGACCGGGCTGATTGCGAGGATCAGCCAGGACCGGAGGAGCTGGAAATGCGGCGAGGACAGAGGCCGAGCGCGGAGCAGGTGGTGCTGACGCTGCGCCAGATCGAGGTGCAGACAGCCCAGGGCAAGAGCATCGCCATTGCCTGCAAAGAGGCGGGCATCTGCGAGCAGAGCTACGCGACGAGTGCCTGCGCCAAGAGATCTTCTACTCGCTGAAAGAAGCGCAGGCTGTGATCGGGCTTTGGCAAAACACCTGCAATCGCGTGCGGCCGCATTCGTCACTGGGCTACCAGCCGCCCGCACCCGTCAGCTTCCTGGATCTGGCCTTCCGGCTACCCATGGCCGCTACCATGCAGTAGCCTCGCAACTGGCTCGGTCCAAAATACCGGTCAGGTCAGGCTCGCCCATGCGGATGCCGAGCGCTTTGGCCTCGGCGGTGCGGGCGATGGCGCAGCCGTCGTTGTTCGAGAGCACGATGACGGGCACGCCGGCGAGCTTCGGGTCGAACACCCGCTCGCAAGAGCGATAGAAGCTGTTGCCGTCGAGCAGGGCGATGGTGCGCGTCATTTACCCGCACGCGACCTCAGATCTAGTACTTAGATCTAGTACACCACGGTTAGGTATTTGACCACAAAAGTACGGTCGGAACCATTAAAGCTTGAACTACCTTATTGCTCAAATGGATTAGAGTTTTCCATTTGAGGGGGTCAAAATGTCGCATTCTATTGTTCCAACGGTAGTAGTTGCCGCAAGTTCCTTCACCCGTGAGGGTATTCGGTCTTATCTATCAGGCTCTCGCTTCAGTGTTATGGAAATTGGAAAGACGCAGGAATGCGATACCGTAGATAACGCATCAATGATCATAACTACCGCAGACGACCTTGGAAAGTCACCATTCATTACGAGCGTTAGATCATCCCGTCCAAATGTAAAAATTGTTCTGCTGTGCCATGTCGATTCGGTCAAATATTTGGAACCAAGTGCCATTCGTGACGTAGCGGGCATTCTTGATTGTGAGATCGACGGAAAGACGCTCATTAATGCGCTCGACTTGGTGATGGATGGCGTGCGCGTTCATTCAGCGAAGATAATGGAATTTTTGCTAGATCGGCGAACTTGCCGCGATGATTCGATATCGGCCGAGACCCCGGGGGGCAGAGTAAGAGTGAAGGGTGGGATCCAGAGCTGGATCTTTCTAAAGCTCGCTCGCTATCTCCCAGCGAGTTAAAAATTCTCAAGTGTTTGGCTGAAGGGGTTTCAAACAAAGTAATAGCTCTCCAGCATTGTCTGGCCGAAGCCACAGTAAAAATTCATGTCAAGAACATCCTTCGTAAGCTTAGTGCGCAGAATCGGACCCAGGCGGCGATCTGGGCTCGGGAAAACGGCGTCCGTCACGCCTAGGAGCCCGTCCGAGTAAGCGTCTCGACGACGAGGCCGCGGGATGATTCACTTGGCTCATGGCCAAGGTGTTTCGCTCCTGGGACGTCGATCAGGGCTGGCTGCTGCCGCCCTCGCTGCACGAGTTCGTGCCGCCCGGGCACAGGGCGCACTTCGTGCGCGACACGGTGCGAGAGGCGCTCGACCTCTCGGCCATTCTCGACACCTACACCGAGGAGCGCGGCTACCCGCCCTACCATCCGGGCATGATGGTGGCGCTCCTGCTCTACGGCTACAGCCGAGGCCTGTACTCCTCGCGCCAGCTCGCCCGCGCCTGCGAGGAGCGGGTCGATGTCATGGCGGTGACCGGCCTGAACCGGCCCGACTTCCGAACCATCGCCGACTTCCGCAAGCGCCACCTCGTGGCCCTGTCGGACCTGTTCGTGCAGGTGCTGCGCCTGTGTCGGGCGGCCGGTCTCGTCGAGTTCGCTCACGTGGCGGTGGATGGCACCAAGCTGAAGGCAAACGCCTCGCGCCACAAAGCGATGAGCTACGGGCGGATGAAGACGGCCGAGCCGGCCCTGGCGGCCGAGGTGGACGCTTGGCTGGAGCGAGCGCGCGAGGCTGACGCGGCGGAGGATCAGGCTCACGGTGCCGGCCGTCGGGGCGACGAAACGCCGGACTGGATGGCCGACAAGCAGCGACGGCTGGAAGCAATCCGCGCCGCCAAGGCCGCGCTGGAAGCGGAGGCCGCAGATCCGCCCGATCCGGAGGACGAGAACGGGCCGGGTGCCTCGTCGGGCATGCGCTGGCAGGGTCGGCCACTGCGCGGTGACGACGGCAGTCCGCCCGACCGGGCGCAGCGCAACTTCACCGACCCGGACAGCCGGATCCTGCCCACGCGCGACGGCTTCGTGCAGGGCTACAACGGTCAGATCGCGGTCGACGCCGCGCATCAGGTGATCGTCGCGCACCGCCTCGTGACCAACTCGGCCGACTACCGCGCCCTCGTGCCGCTTGTGGACGGGGTCCGCGCTCATCTCAGGCGCAAGCCGCGGGAGGTCTCGGGCGATGCCGGGTTTGCCAACGAGGCGAACCTCGTCGCGCTCAGGGAGCGGGGCATTACGGGCTACCTCGCTCCGGGCCGGGCGCGACACGGCGAGGCGGATGCGGCCGGCCGCCGGAGGCTGACCAAGATGCCGTTGATGAGCGCGATGGCCGCCCGCCTAAAACGGGCTGGCCGCCGCAGTCGCTATCGCCTCAGGAAGCAGGTCGTCGAGCCGGTGTTCGGGCAGATCAAGCAGGCCCGAGGCTTCCGACAGTTCCTGATGAGAGGGCTTGAGCAGGTCCGGGGCGAGTGGGCGATGATCTGCACGGCCCATAACCTCCTGAAGCTGGCACAGGCCGACCGTTGAGCCCGCTGTCCGCCCTCATCGGCTCCGGTCTCGCCCCCTCTACCCAGGCCTCAAACACCGTTACTCGGACGGGCTCCTAGTACTACTGTGTCACAAGATTGCGGTGTATGAGTGGTGATCCGACCTCGTGCGGGAGCGCGACATGGATCCCTGGAACACCCCGCTGGCCGACCCGCCGCGCTTTGCGGCCTATGTCGACACGCTCTCGGACGCCCTTGGCCATGCGGATCGGGTGGCGCCGCTGAAGGCTTACTGCACCGGTCTCCTCCTGCCGGGCGCGCGCAAGAGCATCGAGCCCATGGCAGCGCGGATCGCGCCAGCGCGTGTTCAGGCCACCCATCAGTCCCTGCACCACTTTGTGGCCAAGGGCGAATGGTCAGACACTGCTTTGCTGGCCCGGGTCCGTGCCGCTGTTCTGCCGATGATCGAGAGCCAAGGCCCAATCCAAGCCTGGATCGTCGATGACACGAGCTTCCCCAAGAAGGGCCGACACTCGGTCGGGGTGGGGCGGCAGTATTGCGGACAGGTCGGCAAGCAGGACAATTGCCAAGTGGCCGTGACGCTCTCGCTGGCTAATGCCCAGGCCAGCCTGCCGGTCGCCTATCGCCTCTACCTGCCGGAAGCCTGGGCCCTGGATCCCGAGCGGCGCAGGAAGGCTGGCGTGCCCGCGGCGATCCGCTTCCAGACCAAGCCGCAGATCGCGCTGGATCAGATCCGTGCCGCTCACGCCGACAAGCTGCCGCCCGGTCTCGTGCTGGCGGATGCCGGATACGGGATCGACACAGCCTTCCGCACGGCCCTGACGGAGTTGGGCTTGCCCTACAGTCTCGGCATTCAGTCTTCGACCAGCCTGTGGTCACCCGGAACGACACCGCTGCCACCCAAACCCTGGAGCGGGCGCGGCCGGCCGCCGACCCGGGTGCGGCGCAGCCCCGATCACAAGCCGCTCTCGGCTGAGAAGCTGGCCCGGTCTCTGCCAGAGGAAGCTTGGCAGTGTGTCACATGGCGTGCCGGCACGAACGGGCTGTTGGTGTCGCGCTTTGCGGCAGAGCGGGTGCGTCCGGCTCATCGCGATGAGCTGCGACACGAGCCCCGTCCCGAGGAATGGGTCCTGATCGAGTGGCCGCAGGGCGAGGCCGCGCCCACCAAGTACTGGCTCTCGAGCCTGCCACCCGAGACGCCCCTGACCGAGCTCGTCAGCCAGACCAAACTGCGCTGGCGCATTGAGCGGGACTATCAAGAGCTGAAGCAGGAGATCGGATTGGGTCACTACGAGGGCCGGGGCTGGCGCGGCTTCCATCATCACGCCAGCTTGTGCATCGCTGCTTACGGGTTTCTGGTCTCTGAGCGGGGCCGGATTCCCCCCTCGGCATCCGAGTTCGTCAGGCTCCAAACACCTGTCCTACCCGCCGATTACAGACCCCGCGGCGCCCCCGATCCGGCCCGAGCGTCACGTGCCTGACTCCATTACGACCTTGCGCCTGGGACTGACGCGCGCCCTGTTGCAATCGCTTCAGCGATGTCCCTGCTGCTATTCTCCGTTTGTGACACAGTAGTACTAGGTGGCGAGGTGCTGAGGCAAGTCGGCTATGCAGGCCGAAGCGGCAGCGCGAGACAGCGGCAGCGCGAGACAACTGCACGAAGAGTGCCGCGAGCCGTGAGCCTGCGGGGCCGGCCTGAGTATGTGATTGCCGGCGAAATGGCCCTGCCAGCGGAGAATCCCTGAGGGGCGCCGGCAAGGCCGTGCTGGATGGAGATGCGGCCTTCCATCCAACTCCATCAGCATGCGCACCGGTCGCGGACGACGCAGTCTGCCGCAGAGGGTTGAGCGATCAGGTGGCAGACGTCGGACTGATCTCGGAGGGCACGGAAAGGAAAAGCCCGCCACGGCGAAAGGGCGCTGGGCGGGCTACCAGTCGTTGGAACGAGGTGCATAGGCTGTGCCGCGCACTAGGATGACGTTACCGGCCGCGTTTGGCGCCCTGAGCGTTTCGTCTCAGCCGCGAACTTCCGAGCGAAATTGGCTGCTCTGGCTAGCGCAGCCGCCTCGTTCTCAGCGTCTCCACCCGCGTCCTCAATCATGACGGTCAGCGAGAGCCATTCTGCGAATCGGTCTGAGTGCACAGAGACGAGGTAGACCAACTCGCCGGTCTGCGGATCAGGGCCCGTGTCGACCGGCGTAACTTCCCAACGCATCACTCGCTCGTTGTAAGTGTGGGGACGCAGGCGCAGACTTCTCCTGCGCCGGCGCGCGTCTTACGCCCCCGGAGCTGTCTCGGCAGCCTTGCGGCGGTTCCGTGGCTTTGCGGGCGCGTCTGCCGCCTTCATCCGAGAGCCGCGGCTCTTCGGCGCCGCCACAGCGGGAGCCGGTACACTGACCTTCTCAGCCCTGGCGGATGCCTTCGACGCGGCTCTGTTGCGTTGCTGGCCGAGCCCGAGAGCTTTGGCGAGGGAGGAGCGCTGCTTTGAGTAGGATGCCGACACCATGGGGTAATCGCGCGGAAGGCCCCACTTCTCCCGGTAGCTCTCAGGGGTAAGCCCCTGCGTCGTCAGATGACGCCGAAGCGTCTTATAGGGCTTGCCGTCGATGAAGCTGATCAGCGCATCGGGCATGATCGATTTCCTGATCTGAGCCGGTGTCAGCTTGATCTCCGGCTCGCTCGCAGGCGCACTTTGGCCCAAGCCGATCACTGCGGCATGCACGCTTGAGATCAGCGAGGCCAGATCCGAAGCAGCGACATGGTTGTTCGACAGGTATGCGGAGACGACGTCGACGGTAAGGTCAATGTGGTTGTTATTTGGTGCCTCTTCGGTGTCGGCCATGTACAGACCCTCGCTCATTGCGCAAGTTACACACCTGCAAAATCTGCTCGCCCAAGCAATGCAACTTCAGGAAGAAAATGACTTTTCCCACAAGCATGACGATCTAGTAAGTTGTTTACCTCGTCATCCCGGAACGCCGAGCGAGGACAGGGAGAGTGCTGCGATGCCACGCTTCTTCGGCCATATGCACACGCCTGCTGGGATCGAGGTCGATCGGACGGGGCTGGAGTTTCCCAGTTTCGAAGCGGCTTACCTCGCCATTTGCCAGTGCATCATGGAGATCATGAGCGAGGCCGACGTTCGGAAGATTTTGCCGGAGCGCTGCTGGTTCGAGATCACGGACGCTGCCGGACGGTGCTTGATGAAGGTCCCGTTCGCTGAGGCGGTGGAGCAGGCCCTGCGAGCGCTGCGAGATGCTGCACGCCGGTGATCGATACGAAGCTTAATTCGCGAAAGAGGATCCCGCTCAGCTGAATAAGATGGGCTGATCAAAGCACGACTGAGCCCGCCACGGCGAGGGTAAGGATGCCGGGCGGGCTCAGGTGAAAGCGACCTTGGGAGCGCTCTCGCTGGTATGATGGCATGCCAAGCGCCAGACGCAAAAAGCCCCGCGCGCCAGGAGCTGCGGGGCGGAGAAGCGTGTCTGGGGATTGGCCCCGTCAGCGTCGATTGGGGGGGGTGAACCGGGGCTGACGGGGCCATGTCGGGTGTCGAGGCCGACCGGGGCACCTTCTGGTCCCTTGCCGCCAGCAGCCTTCGCAAAAGTGAAGTGCGAGGCGCACGAACGCGCCTACAGATCAGCGCGAGGTCTGAGATGAAGGTAGCCAGCATCGAACTCGGCCACCTCCACCAGTTCAGGCCAATGGTTGATCGTCAGGCGGCCACCGCGCAGCGTGATCAACTCGCGACGGCGAAGTTCTTGCAGCACGCGGTTCACGTGCACATTCGTCATACCGAGGGCATCGGACAGATCCAGTTGCGTGACCGGAAGCGCGTAGGAGTGACCATCAGCGAGCCCAACGGCCCGAAGGCGCAGGTACAGCTCGCAGAAGAGGTGAGCGAGCCGCTTGCTGGCGTCGCGCTGCCCAAGGCTTGTTATCCGCTCACAGAAGATCGCTGCGTCGATCAGCGTTTCTCGCCAGAGAGCCGCAACAAGGTTCGGGAAACGTCGGATCAGGTTGTGGATTGCCTCATGCGGGATGAAGCCCACCGTCACTCGTGAGAGGGCGCCGAGGGCGTGATCCATCTCGTCCAGGTAGAGGCTGTGCAGATCCGGAGCGTCGCCCGGGATGTGCAGCGACAGGATCTGGCGGCGGCCTTCATGGAGCATCTTGTAGCGGTAGGCCCAGCCCTCCAGCACGAGGCAGCAGTGGGAGGTGCGCTCCTTGCCACGAACGATGTCCTGATGTGGCGGGATGACCTTGGCGGAGATCGGGAGGTTCTCGAGCGCGCGCCGCTCCTCATCCGCAAGGCTGGCGATGCTCTCGAGCCTGCGCAACAGCAGGATCGCGTTGTGCCCAGGAGTCACGACACGCCCCCCTCTCGCAAGCGGAAGCACATGGCTCTCGTGGCCCCCGGCCCGCGCTGAGCCGAACCGCCGACTTGCTAACCTATGTCAAACGCGGCTTGGGACCAGCCTGGAGCCAGCGTACTGACGCTGAACTCGGCAGGCGCGATTTCGGGAGTGGGGTGCAGAAGAAAACCCGCCGCGGCTAACCGAGCGGGCTGAACAAAGGCGCTATGGCTCAGCCGGCGGCCGGCGGCAGATCTGATGCTCTATCGTGGGGTGCGCCATCATAGCCCTCCGCTCAGGGCGCGCACTCCTCACTGTCCGCGGCTACGGACAGGCGTTTTCGGCCGGCATGAGCGCGAGCCCATGCGCCTTGCTCGATGGGATCGGCTTGGGTGTGACCGGTGTCTGCTATGGCAATCGCTTTAGCTTCCGCCCCAAGATGCAACTCGGTGAATTTCGGTAGATCCGGCACATTCGCACACGCAAAGATTTAAATGCCGCGCAACCGATTTGCTCGCAATACGGCGCCGATGGTAAATTTTGCTAAGGCCAAGCTGAAACCCTTCTCCTTTCACGCCATTTTCTACAGCAAACACAACATGGGTTAAGCTCGAGGCCGGAGCGTGAGGGGCTCTCACCTCCGGGACGGAGGTTCAATGCGCCACGCCAGCTCTCTGCTGCCCTCTCGTGCCGGCCCCATCGCAGCCGTTACCCATGGCGTCGCTCATGGCCTTGCTGACAGATGCGAGCTTCCTGGCGGGGACCTGCCGTCGCGCCTGCAGGAGCTTGTGCATCTTCTGCGAGAGCAGGAGGTGCCCAAACCCACAAGGCTCGTCTTGATCGTCGAGGACGATCCCGAGGTTCGCAACTTGGCCGTGGCTCTCCTGGAGGAGACGGTTCTTGATGTGGTCACATGCGAGAGCGGCGAGGCAGCCGTTCAGTTGCTCAAGGATCGCGCCGAGGACATCGCGATGCTCTTCACGGACGTGCAACTAGCCGGATCGATGGACGGCATCGAACTCGCGAAGGCTGTAAATGGCCTGTGGCCGAACATTCGTCGCGTTGTAACCTCAGGTCATGCCGACGCTCAGATCGACGACTTGTCGGATGAGGGCGTCTTCATGGCCAAGCCCTGGCTGGCGCTGGATGTGCTCAAAGAGGTCGATCACGCCGTTCGGCATCCGGAACTACCAGTCAGATGACATACCAGAAGGCATCGCGCGGTCCTGTGTCTCGTCGATTAGTTGGCCTCATTTCATTGGCGCCTTCTGGCAGGCGGGCTTGGTTCAGGCGATCGCCCTGCGTCGAGCCTCCCTAAGCACGCCGTGAATAAATGCTTCTCGCACTTGGTCTTTGCCTCAAGTGGACCCGAGCGCGCAGGTTGACGATCCGTTCCGAGCGCCCGGCGAGAGAGACGGGCCGAGATGTGGCAAGAGACGACAACAGGAGCCTTGTCAGCTCTGCTGCGGCTTCAACCAGGTGCTTGGCTTGGCGGCTCCGCTCGGTATGCTCAGGCACTCAGGAAGACACCGACCTCGGAGCGTCGGAGGTTTCGCTGTGCGTGTCGTCAGCTTGCTTCATCTGGTTTTCGGCTGAGGTGCAGGCGTGAGATGGCGTCGACCTCCGGAGTCTGCGGCGTCCCCGGAGGACAGCCGAGCGAGCTTCGAACAGGTCGTGCTCCCCAATCTCGACGCGGCCTACAACCTCGCGCGTTGGATTGTGCGCGACACGCACCTGGCGGACGATGTTGTGCAGGACGCAGTGGTCCGAGGCCTGACCTACTTCGCTTCGTTCCGCGGGGGCGACGCGCGCGCTTGGCTCATGCGCATCGTGCGCAACACTGCCCATTCAGCGCTCGCAGACCGTCAGCGGGTGCTCCGGCACTTGGACACGCGGGACGGTGCAGACGAAGTGGTCCTGAGCATCCCCGACCCGGGAGCGAGCCCAGAGGCCGCGCTCTCCAGCGTGCAGGACGCGGAGCGCCTAGCGAAGGTCCTCGCTGCGCTGCCGCCGGAGCTGCGCGAGTGCCTCGTGCTCAAGGAACTGGAGGAGCTCTCCTACAAGGAGATCGCGCAGGTCACGGGTGTGCCGGTCGGTACGGTGATGTCCCGCTTGTGGCGTGCCCGGCAGATGCTGTTTGGTTCGGCCGTCCAGGAGGACGATCATGAGTCCTGAGCCTTGCGAGGTCATGCATCTCCTGATCCAGGCCGACGTCGACGGCGAACTGGAACCGGCCGAGGCCGCGCGGGTCGCCGCACACCTGGACGCCTGCCCAGCCTGCACGCGCATGCAGACGCGCCTTCTCGACTTGTCATCACGGGTGCGGGCGATGCCGCGTCACCCTGCGCCCGCACCGTTGCGGGCTGCGGTCCGAGCGAAGATTGCAGGTAGTTCTGCCCATTACGGCCTCGCGGCGAGGCATTGGCGCCCAACCTTGGGCGCCACGGGCCTAGCGCTTGCCGCAAGCTTGGCGGTGTTTGCCGTCCTGCCCCGAGGCGACACGATGCCGGATTGGATCGTGGCTGCGCACATCCGGGCGCTCCAGCCCAATCACCTGACGGACGTGGTCTCGAGCGAACAGCACACGGTCAAGCCGTGGTTCGGGGGACGTCTGCCCTTCGCTCCACCCGTCAAGGATCTCGCAGGTGACGGCTTTCCACTCGTGGGCGGACGTCTCGATTACTTGCCGGGCAACCCGGCGGCGGCCCTCGTCTACAAGCGCCGCCAGCACGTGATCGACCTCTTCATCTGGCCCGCAGGCGAGGAGGATTACGCCAGCGGAGCCGGCGCGCGCGATGGCTACAACTACGTGCGTTGGCAGGGGAACGGCATGGCGTTCTGGGCCGTGTCCGACCTAAACCCCAAGGAACTCGGTGAGTTCGCCACCCTGTGGCGCTGAGAACCGTCACGCCGACGGCAGCTCCGATCGCCCTCGTGGCTAAAAAGTTGTCGGCCCGTGAATAAACGAGGGCTCCCGCAGGTCTCCTGAATACGACCGGCTGCCGCATTGCCGTGTTCGATGTGCCAGCCTGCCGATGGAGGCATCCATGCGAAAGACATCCATATTCGCAGCGGCATTCGCTCTAGCGGCCGCCGCTTTCACGATGACGATGCTCACAAAGCCGCCAGTGAGCGAAGCACAGCCGGCTGCTCACATTGACACCTACGCTCTCACGATCAAAGCAGAGCCACTGGGGACTTCAGCCTTCGACGCGCACTGAAGAGGATCGACCACGCGCCGGGCGCTTGTCGGTCCAGGCAGACATGCGGCTGGGTGTGCTGCGCTCAATCTCCAGTTTGCGCGACACGCCCGCTGCTCGATCTCACCCCTGCCAGCGTAGCTGGGAACGAAACTCACGAGCCGATCTGTGGCGATCTGTGCGTGCTTGATCCAGACGAAGCTTGCGGGTCCCAGGAATTTGCCGCGGGGACTGGCGAAGTCAGTTGGCCAATCAGGCTCACCCGCGGATTGGCGGACCGAACGGCTGCGTAGCGCCCGATCAGCGAGCGGCGAGTCAATCCTGCTCAAGCCCAACTCCGCAGCGGAGAGGGGCGAGGTATGAGCAACGTCGTCTTCTTCGACACGGCCGCCAAGCGGCGAGTCGAGCCGGCGCGTTCGGTGACGATCCGCACGTTCAACGATGCTTTCCGGCGCAGCTTCATCGGCGGCATCGTGGTCGAGACAGCGGCTGTGCTTGCCCTCTCCGAACCAGATCGCATGGCCCTGATCCGGGCGGTGCGCCGCTTCGAGCGCTTCCACGCCGGCAACGATCCTCGGGGCGAGCGCGATTTCGGGGCTGTCGAGGCCGCAGGCGAGCGTTGGTTTTGGAAGATCGACGCCTACGACCGCACGATGCGCAGCTATTCACCAGACCCCACCGATCCAGGCGTCACAATACGTGTGCTCACCGTTATGCGAGCCGACGAGTACTGATTAGACCGCGCGGGACTCTGTCGTGCTAGTTATTACTGCTGATGAGCGATTTAAACGTTGTCTCGACAGTCGAGTGGCAGGCAGGGCAACCTCGATGTCGAGTTCGCTGACCCTGTGTGTGGCTCGAGGATATCCCTCCAAACGTCTGTTGCATGTTATCAGCGCCTACCGATCCAAATGACTGTTGCTCGCCCAAGGCGGAACGGCGGCATACGGGCGGCCCGCTGGGCTAGGTAACCGTTCAAGTTTGGCTTGCAATATACCTGATCACGTTCACGTCCTTGCGAGCGCCGTTTCACCGGGTTCTGAAACGTCAGCGGGTCCTCCGTTCCAGAATGCCGGACGACGTGTGCGGGACGAGGCATATCAGATCGCGAACCGTTCCGTTGAGCGAATCTCAATTGAAACACAAAGTCCGTCAATGTCCGCCCAGATTAAATTTGCTACGGCCTGCGTCCAAATTTTAACTCAAATATTCGGTCGAGATTCATGTTGACCTGAGCGTTTGATCTCATCCTTCGGCAGCGCTCCGATGTGACTGGCTGCCTTGCGCCTTGATAGCTATCGGTCTACCAGAGGGCGCCCCACCGGAGTACTTCCTAACCATGTGATCACCGCCCGAACCTGCTTTCCATTCAAGCCTGTTTCGGGAACAGATCCATGTCCGCGTTCATCACGCTTTCGCGCCTGTGCTGGTCGACGCCAGATGGCCGCCCGCTCTTCTCCGACATCGACCTCGCCCTCGGCTCCGAGCGAGCTGGACTGATCGGACGCAACGGTGCGGGCAAATCGACACTCCTCCGCTTGATCGCGGGCGAACTCCGGCCAAGCTCCGGGTCGGTCTCGTTGCGTGGTCGGTTGGGCGTCATGCGCCAGATCGTCCATGTGGACGCGTCCGAGTGCATCGCCGATCTGTTCGGCGTCCGGGACGATCTCGTGCTGCTGCGTTGCGCCGAGCGGGGAGAGGCCGGCGCGGATGATCTGGCCCACGCCGATTGGACGCTCGAAGCGCGGCTTGAGGCCGCGCTCACCCGCCTTGCGCTAGCGATTGCACCCGACACGCCGCTCGCCAGCCTGTCAGGCGGGCAGCGCACCCGCGCCGCACTTGCTGCCTTGGTTTTCGCTCGGCCAGACTTCCTGTTGCTCGATGAGCCCACGAATAATCTCGATCGGGAGGGCTGGAACGCGGTCGTTGCGTTTCTCGCCGATTGGCACGGCGGAGCGCTCGTCGTCAGCCATGATCGGGCACTCCTTGAGAGTATGGACACGATCGTGGAGCTCACGACATCGGGCGTAAGCCGCTACGGCGGCGGCTGGAGCGCGTACCGGGCGCAGAAGGATCTGAAGCTCGCAGCCGCCGAGCACGATCTGGCTGATGCCGAGAAGCAGCTCGCCGCCGCCGCCCGTGCCGCACAGGTCGCTGCCGAGCGAAAGGCTCGCAAGGATAGCGTCGGCGCGCGCGCTGCCGCCAGGGGCGACGCGCCCCGCATCCTGCTCGGCGCGCGGAAAAACCGCAGCGAGGCGACCGGTGGCGTCCAAGCCCGCCTCGCCGATCGGCGACTGACCGAGGCCGACGCCAGCGCCGCCGCCGCGCGCAAACAGGTCGAGACGCTGCGGAAGCTGCGGGTAGCGCTCGCGCCAACGGGCCTATCAGCCAATCGGCGGGTCCTCACCCTGGCGCAGGTAACCGCGGGTTATGCTCCAGATACGCCTGTCCTCCGCGATACGTCTCTAGAGATCTTTGGGCCAGAGCGCGTGGCACTCGTCGGGTCGAATGGATCGGGAAAATCGACGCTTCTGCGCCTTCTCACAGGTGCATTGAAAGCTTGGTCGGGTGAGGTCGCCGTGCATGTTCCTTTTGCCATGCTGGATCAGCGGGTCAGTCTGCTTGATCCGAGCACGACGATCGTGGACAACTTCAGGCGGCTCAATCCAACCGAGGGCGAGAATGGCTGCCGAGCAGCGCTCGCCCGGTTCCAGTTCCGAGCGAATGCTGCGCTGCAGCACGTGCATAGTTTGAGCGGTGGACAGATCCTCCGCGCCGGTCTCGCCTGTGTGCTGGGCGGCCAGACTCCGCCACCCCTGCTCATCCTCGACGAGCCGACAAATTATCTCGACATCGACTCGATTGAGGCGGTCGAGGCGGGGCTCGCCGCATACGACGGTGCCCTTCTCGTCGTCAGCCATGATGAGCCATTTCTCGAAGCGATCAAAATAGAGCGACGCCTCACGCTAACTCAGACGTTTGACTGACGTCCGCTCCCCAGAGTTGCGTAAACTGCCATTATGAGGAGGTTGGGCCGAACTGCTTCATAATGCCCAGTCGGCGAATAACCGCCTTTGAGACGCCATCCGGATCGGCTAAATTGCGGCAATGGGCGAGAAGTAGCCATCCAGAGATGGCCGCAAGCAGCACGCGATGAGATGTGTACGCTGTCGGCCGGTTCCAACATGATGGTCTAGACAGCGTAGGAAAGGCGGAGCAGGCTGTCCCAAAATAGATGCGCGAGGACGCCATGTGGCAGCGGCTTTTTTCTGCAATCGTGCTCGGCATCTTCATATCCAACGCTGCGACAGCGCAAACACGAGTCAAGCTCGGCATATTAGGCGATCAATCTGGCGCTTATTCTGCCATCGGCGGTCAGGGCTCAGTCGTCGCTGCGCGGATGGCAGTCGAAGACTTCAAACCATCCGAGCGCGGCCTCAAGGTGGAGGTCGTCTCTGGCGACCACCAGAACAAGCCCGAGATCGGCGTGGCGCTCGCCCGCCAGTGGTTCGAGCGGGACGGTGTTGAAGCCATCTTCGACGTGCCGTCCTCCTCCGTGGCTCTGGCGGTCAGTGACGTCGCGAAGGAGAAGAATAAGGCCTTGATTATCACGGGAGCCGGGACTGCCGATCTGACAGGCCCGAAATGCAGCCCCAACACCGTCCACTGGGCCTACGATACGGTGGCGCTCGCCAACGGCACCGGCAGTACGATGGTCAAGCGAGGCGGTGACACGTGGTTCTTCATCGCCGCTGATTACGTCTTCGGCCAGACACTCCAGCGGGATACCGCCGCAGTCGTGGAGAAGAACGGCGGCAAGGTGATCGGCTCGATCAAGGCGCCATTCCCTACCGCTGATTTTTCCTCCTACCTACAACAAGCTCGGGACTCCGGCGCCAAGGTGATCGGACTGGCGAACTCTGGAGCCGACACCATCAATGCGGTCAAGCAGGCGGGTGAGCAGGGCATTAGTTCCAAGGGGCAGGCGCTCGCGGCGCTCCTCATCTACTCGTCAGACGTGCACACATTGGGAACGAAGGCGGCGCAGGGCCTCGTCCTGACCGAGCCGTTCTACTGGGACCTCAACGCAGCCACGCGGGCCTTCTCGGATCGCTTCGCCCACCAGTTTGGCGGCAAGAAGCCGACCTCGAACCAAGCCGCCGTGTATGTGGGCGTGATGCACTACTTAAAGGCGGTGGAAGCTCTGAAATCGGCGTCCGATGGAGTAGCGACAGTCGCCAAGATGAAGGAGATACCAGCCGATGATCCGCTCTTCGGCAAGGGCGAGATCCGACAGGACGGACGCAAGATCCACGACATGTACCTGTTCGAGGTCAAGCAGCCATCTGAGTCCAAAGGCGAGTGGGACCTCTACAAGTTGCTGTCCACCATACCTGGAAAAGAAGCGTTTCGCCCGGTCGCCGAGGGCGGCTGCCCGCTGGTGAAAGGACAGGAGGCAAAGCCCTAAGATGTCCGGGCGATGTCCAGCGCTTGAGGCTTTGTAGCTCAGCGCGAGCATGTCCGCTTTTGGGTAAGATCATTTCCGGCTCGGATGGCCGGATTGGGCGCAGTCCAGCCCAGCATGATGGGCTCGCCGATGACGCTGTCGACGAGCCCAGACCATCAGATCTCAGTGCCCTCAGCGAGGACGAGGGCATCCTCAACGTCGACGCCAAGATAGCGTACTGTGCTCTCAATCTTCGTGTGACCCAGCAGAATCTGCACCGCCCGTAGGTTGCCAGTCCGCTTGTAGATCAGTGACGCCTTCGTCCGACGCAGCGAATGCGTCCCGTAGTCCTCTCGCGGTAAGCCAATTCCGGAAACCCACTCGTCCACCAGCCGCGCGTACTGCCGAGTGCTGATATGCGCTGTATGATCCGGCCGGCTCGGGAACGCATAGTCGACGAGTGTACCGCCGCGGCACTCCAGCCACGCGCAGATGCTGACGCGGGTTGGTTCGAGGAGTTCGAACTGCACCGGGTGCCGAGTCTTGCGCTGCACGACGATGGCGCGGGCGCGGACACATCCGCCGCTCACGAGATCTCCGATCTTCAGCCTGACGAGGTCACAACCGCGCAGCTTGCTGTCGATGGCGAGATCGAACAGCGCGCGGTCGCGCACGCGCCGCTCGCGGTCAAGCCAGATGCGAATGGCCCAGACTTGCTGCGGTTTGAGGGCCCGCTTGGCACCGAGCTTACGCCCAGCGTTCCACGACCGACGCTCGCTGAAGGCTGGATCGTGTTCAGAATGTCCCATCATCGTTCTCCCTACCGGCCTGTGCCGGCAGAGCGGGAAGAACGAGAGGAGCATCTCCGATGAAGAATATGGCCGAGAGCGGAACGGCGGCTTAAGGCGAGCACTGGACTAAGAGGACATCCCACTCGGACCAATGCCGCTCCCGGCCAGGTCTGCGCGCACAATTCTTAGAGGCGCCTTGATGGCCAGGTATCTCGGCACCTTGCTGAAGACCTGCTGCGATCGTCTCATCGCGCCAAGTCAGCCTCAACTTGTCGCACTGATCGCTACCGTTCGGACACTGATCACGGTCCCCAATGCCTTTCGGTAGAGACGGAACGTCACGGCAAGGCGCTTGGCCGGTAAGGCAGTTGCTCATCTAGCTCGAATCAAATCCCTGCGAGGCCACCACAGTCTCACGACTCGCATGGCACCTTGCTCTTCCGCCATCTCGGCAGCACCTTCGTTCCACCCCGCTGTGCAAGCCCATGCCGTGCTAGCGACTCGCAAATTCGCACGGCGATCTCAGCGCGGGAACGTGTTGGTAGCTTGGCAGCTCGCGCGATTTGCCGAGCGGTCTGAAATTCGTCGGTCAGAACATCACGCACACGGCGCGCAGCATGTGGGGAGTAACGACTCGCAGGCCCTTGCCCTGCTTCGGAGGAGCACGCCCGCCTCCGCTCTTCTTCTCGCCGTAGCGTGTTGATCTGCATGGCTGAAATGATAGTGGCCGGAATAGCGTTGTGCTGTGCTTCTCTCTTCGACATCGGTCTTGGTTACCTCCACGACCCCGCGATTGCTATGGGAGTGGCATATGGCACTTCAAATTCAATGCGTCGTCCCCTCGGATGGCCTCTTCGAGTACAACAACTTGCGAGAGAAGAGAAATGCGATGGGTATGGCTCATACTGTCGGAGAGGCGGACTTCAGAGTAAGCTCGGGCGGCAAAGGTGAAACACTAATTCGATAATAAGTTGTCCTCATCGATTATTTATTCTCACAGCATTTTAGAGGTTTTTCGTGTTCAGCAAGTCCGTCATTAGGCAAGAATTAACCACAGCGCCATCATTACAGCAACAATTGGCCATGGATTCTCTGTAATCATGGTAATATTTATGAAAACGGCCCCGCCATACAAGACACAGTGGGGCCGCTGTATGGTTTAGTTCTTCGTGCGGTTGCGAATCATGAAGCTGTCGTACGTATATTCCGCCACCTGAAACCACAGATATTCCTCGCCGCGGAAGGCGCGCAACGCGTCGATGCCCTTCTTGAAATCCGGGTTCTTGGCAGAGATCTCCGCGTAGACCTCGTTGGTCGCCTTGAGGGCGGCCTCCATGATCTCGTTCGGGTAGGGCCGCAGCTGCGCGCCCGCGCCGACGAGGCGGCGCAGAGCCGCCGGATTTCGGGCGTCGTACTTGGCCAGCATATCGACGTTGGCGGCCATGGCAGCGGCCTGTACCACCGCTTGGTAGTTCTTTGGCAGACCCTCCCATTTCGCCTTGTTGATGTAGAAGTGCAGAGTCAGTCCGCCCTCCCACCAGCCGGGATAATAGTAGAACGGCGCGACCTTATTGAAACCGAGCTTCTCGTCGTCGTAGGGGCCGATCCACTCTGCGGCATCAATGGTGCCGCGCTCGAGGGCGGGGTAGATGTCGCCGCCGGCCACCTGCTGCGGCACCGCGCCGAGCTTGGCCATAACCTGGCCCGCAATTGTCCGCCGTCAGCGCTCCTGAGACACATCGAGGCCCTTCACGAACGGAGGATGGCTGGTTCATCGTAGTCCTGAGGCACGACGATGAAGCAGACATCCGGACTGGCACGCAAGCCGGCAGACGCGGTGATCAAAGACATCCGCCGGGCCACCCGCCGGCAGTTCTCGGCCGAGGAGAAGATCCGCATCGTGCTGGAGGGCCTGCGCGGCGAGGACAGTATCGCCGAGCTGTGTCGGCGCGAGGGCATCGCCAGCTCGATGTACTACGGCTGGTCCAAGGAGTTCCTGGAAGCCGGTAAGAAGCGGCTGGCGGGCGACACGGCGCGGGCGGCGACAGCAGACGAAGTCAAGGAGCTGCGCCGCGAGGCGGGCGCGCTGAAGGAGGTTGTGGCCGATCTCCTCCTGGAGAACCGCCTGCTCAAAAAAAGCATGAGCGGGGCTGGGGACGACGAGGCATGAGGTACCCAGCCCCTGAGAAGCTGGAGATCATCCGGCTGGTTGAGCAATCCCACCTGCCGGTGCGCCGCACCCTGGAGAAGCTCGGCATCACCCGATCGACGTTCTACCGCTGGTACGACGCCTACCTGAGAGGCGGTCCCGAGGCATTGGCTGACCGACCATCCCGGCCCAGCCGGGTCTGGAACCGTCTACCGACAGAGATCCGCGAGCAGATCGTCGCCCTCGCGCTGGAGGAGCCGGAACTCAGCCCACGCGAACTGGCGGTGCGCTTCACCGACGAGCGGCGCTACTTCGTCTCGGAAGCCAGCGTCTACCGCCTGCTCAAGGCCCAGGACCTGATCACCAGCCCCGCTTACATCGTCGTCAAGGCCGCCGACGCGTTCCGCGACAAGACCACGGCGCCCAACCAGCTCTGGCAGACCGACTTCACCTACCTGAAGGTTGTCGGCTGGGGCTGGTACTACCTGTCGACGGTGCTGGACGACTTCTCGCGCTTCATCGTGGCCTGGAAGCTCTGCGCCACGATGCAGGCCAGCGACGTCACCGCCACGCTCGATCTGGCGCTGACCGCGGCCGGGCTCGATCAGGTGCCGGTGGCGCATCGCCCGCGGCTGCTGACCGACAACGGATCGAGCTACGTCGCGGGTGACTTGGCGACATGGCTTGGCAGCCGAGGCATGACCCACATCCGCGGTGCGCCGCGCCATCCCCAGACGCAGGGCAAGATCGAGCGCTGGCACCAGACGCTCAAGAACCGCATCCTGCTCGAACACGCCTACCTGCCGGGCGAGTTGGAGGCCCGGGTTGCCGCCTTCGTGGAGCACTACAACCACGTCCGAGCTCACGAGAGCCTGGGCAATCTCACCCCCGCTGACGTCTATCTCGGCCGCGGCGAGGGCATCCTGCGCGAGCGGGCGCAGATCAAGCGTCAGACCCTCATCGACCGCCGCTTGCGCCACCACGCGCGGGCTGCCTAACCTCTCAACCCAGGTGGACCAGAGCCTCCGTTCCTGAGCGTCCCAGATCGTCTCAAATCATCTGACGACGGACACTATCGGAAAGCGATGAGGCTTTCAGGAACGACCGGCTTGGGCGCCAAGCGGAAGGTCTGCATATAGAAGGAACGAGCGCCCGTACCGAAGCAAGCGGCGAGAGCGAGCGGCAGCTCGATGATGATCAGAACCGGAGGCCTTTGGTCAGACCACAGAGAACGCCCCCCTGCGGTTACGCTGACGTTAAGCAGAGTAGAAAGATCAACTTATCTGTGGGAAAGCTCGCCATCTTGTCGGATTGCAATTGCCGATACGCAGCAGACGCGCAGGTATGGGCGAGAAGCAGAGAGGGCCTCATTGTGTCCGACACCGTTGAAGAAGCAAACAATAACCACATCGATCTGACGGTCGACATCGTCTCCGCCTACCTGTCCAACAATCACGCATCCGTGGCCGACCTTCCGAGGCTGATCGCGAGCGTGCATGCCGCCGTGTCAGGTCTGACCCACACCCCGGAGATCAGCGAGCCGCAGGTCAAGCTCAGCCCGGCGCAAATCAAGAAGTCGATCACGCAGGACGCGCTGATCAGCTTCGAGGATGACAAGCCCTACAAGACCTTGCGCCGCCATCTCTCGATCCGCGGCCTAACACCCGAGAGCTACCGGGAGAAGTGGGGCCTGCCGCACGACTATCCGATGGTGTCGGCCTCCTACTCGGAGGCGCGCTCCTCGCTCGCCAAGAGCCTCGGTCTCGGGCAACAACGCAAAAAGGCGGCGACGAAGGCCTCTACGTCGGCCGAGACGGTGAGCGCGCCGGCACCTGCCGTTGAGGCGCCGAAGGGCCGCGGCACCCGCAAGAAGGCTGCGGCTCCCGCCAAGCCGCGCACCCGGCGCAAGGCTGCCGAGCCTGCTCTCGCAGAGTAGGGCGCGGGGCCGGCACAGGTGAGGCTTGTGCCGGCACCTCCGACCTGAGAGCGAGCGTGCTGCGTCAGTCGCTGTCTGCAGCCGCGATTGAGAAGAGCGCTGCCAGCGCGAAGTTCCCGGCCACCAGGAGGGTGAGCAGGGTCAGCATCGTCGCTCGCCTCAAGCTGCGCAGGTCCGGATGACCGCGGCCCACTGCGGCGGGCACGCACGCGTCGACTTGGACATGCTCGAGTGTTTGGCGACCTGAGGCACGGCATACGCCGAGGTCAGTGCCGGCAGATGCGCCGTGCCGACCATGAGAACGCCGGAGATAATCAAGCGAAGAACGATATCGAGCATTGTCCTACCCCTCGTGCGGCCGTTGGTGGCCGTCTCTGAGCCAGGGCGTAGAAGCTTTGCCTTTCCTCGGTATTGCGTAGTTTGTTGCGTGGTTGGCCAAGCCTTCCCTCGGTCAACTCAGAGTGCGCAGCGCAGGCCAGAATCATCTCATCCGGCAGCGGCCTTTGCAGCTGCAGAGCCCTTTGATCGGTGCTTAGAGCCAGGTGCGCCAATCGTCCTCGGTGGTCAGCAGAACCGGCGTCGCCCTGGGTGCACAGCTCCAGCGCAGTGATGGGAATGCTCAGGCCTCAGAGTCCTCGCGGAGAGCCAGCTCGTGCGGCTCGCCGATAATCTCGATCAGCTCGACCGGCCCGCCCGGCATATCGTCATCGAACACGCCGACCACGAGCCGGCCGGTGTACCAAGCGAAGGTGTC
Organism: Methylobacterium durans; assembly: GCF_003173715.1. NCBI lineage: Bacteria > Pseudomonadati > Pseudomonadota > Alphaproteobacteria > Hyphomicrobiales > Methylobacteriaceae > Methylobacterium > Methylobacterium durans. The sequence continues at coordinate 4,908,720 of NZ_CP029550.1, forward strand.
GAGGTTGGTCCGGCCGGCATAGAGCTTGGGCCCTTCGGCGAACTGATGATGGCCATGGACCACGTGAAGGTCACCGTGGCCTCCCACGAACCCGTCCGGGTAGAGCATCCAGAGGCACTTCTGCTCGCTCTGCAGGTCCAGGGCGACCAGGGGGTCAACGCCGGCATGGACGAAGAGGCGGCGACCATCCCGAAGAACGATCGGGAGGCAGTCAAGCCAGTCGAGATGCATTTGGGGAACGATCGACACCTCGACGTTCCCGGCCATGGGATGGCCGTAGGAGAGCAGGGTCTGGGCGCCCCCGTTCTCCATCCACCATTGGACCGAGGCCCGTCCTCGGCAGACGCTCACCATCATGTCTTCGTGGTTGCCCTTGAGGGCGATCCATTCCTGGCCCGCTGGCGGGCCTTGCATGAGCGCGTCGATGATCTGCCGGCTCTCCGGACCGCGATCGATATAGTCACCCGTGAACACGACCGTGCCGCCGCCGCGTTCCGTGATAGTAGCGATCGCCATCGTGAAGAGGTCGAAGCGGCCATGCAGGTCTGCGATGGCGTAGGTTGGCATGGCGACGATCCTCGATGCCCGATGTGAGCCTCAGCCAACGCGCGCCACGGCAATACTCTGCCCGTGCGACGGCAAGGCGGCGACCTGCGCTGAGCACGATGATGATGGAGCTGCTATCGGAGTTGACGCTGGCGGCACCAACGGCTGACGGAGTAGCCGAGAAAGAAAGCCCGACGATCTAAAAGACTTCGATCCGTCTGCTCTGTGTCTCTTCGTCGCTGGAAGAGTCATGTGGTCACTTTGGCACGAAGCTGAACGGTGAGGGCGCACACATTGATGTGGTCACGACTTCCCAGCCGTAACCGCTGATCAGCGTGCGTGGGAGCGTTGATGTCGTTCCTCTTTTCCTGGGCGTGACGCTTCTGCGCTCCGCCGGTATGGGCACGAGCCTCCATCTCCTTCGGCCCTGCGATGGAGCCAGGTGAGCCGCCGCACGGGGATCGGCCGTACCACCACATTGCGGAATCAAACACCGAGCGTCTCATTTCACGGCCCCTGCCGGAGCGCGCCCAGCAAATCGTACCCGCTTGCATCGGTGTGGTCGAAGGTCAGGCTGTCGATCGTGACGAAGACGAGCGTCACCGCCACGAGCGTGGCGAACAATGCACGCGTCACACGGTCCGCATGCTCGCGCAGTGCGTGGATCAGCGCGCAACCCACCGTGAAGGCTGCAGCCTCTATAACTCCGGGTGAAGGTGTCATCGCGCCCCTCGCTCGAATCGACCCGGACCATTGTTGCAGTGCGCCACGCACGGTCCATCGTCCATTTGGGGGAGGCTCGACCGGCTTCAGGAGGCAGGCGCATAGCGCCGGTGAACTCGAGCGCCGACAGGGAAGCTTTGACAGTCGCGGGCTGATTTAGAGGCGGCGCTCGCTGATCAGGACACCCTCGCGATCGAAGATGCCTTCCCACGCCGCCGTAACCACCCTGATCGTGATGCGTGAGCGGCCCTCGTCTTCATCTCGGCCTGGATCCAAGCGGCTGGTGACATGCCCGAGGGACATCTGGCGCTTGAGGTAGGCCACCGAGATGCCCAGTCGGGCCGCAAGATCTCGGGGATCGACCAGCCAGGAACCACGAAGGTCGAGATCAAGGCGCATGGAGCGGCCTCCTGACAGTTCGATGATGGGCGCGGGCGAAGGTCGTGCCTAGCACATCCAGACCAGACTGAGTTGGTACGCATTCAGGCTCGCGAGGGACGATGCGGATTGATCAAACATCCCCGCGGACGGAGCGGACACTCCCAGTGCCCGCGTTCGCTTCGTCCGCAATCGCGATCGAAGCGACGGCGCGCGATTAGCCAGCTGGCGGCGTCAGGGTCAATTTGCCCTTGAAGGGCGCATCCTGGTTCTTGGTGCTCGTGCAGGCGTACTCTTGGCTACCCGCCTTCATCGTTCGCAGGCGCAGCGTTCCCTTGCCGTTCTGCTTCACCAAGTAGCCCTTCTCGCTCATCACGTGGACGAGATCGCCGTCGGCGTGCAGCACGCGGCCGTTCTCGAACTGCTCGCCCATGGTGATCGTGATCGGCGCGTTTGCCTGACTGACAACGTGGAGCTCCACGTTAGTGTCGGCCGGGAGCAACACCTCGGCCGGAGCACAAACCGGCTTGCCGTTGTCCATGTTGATCGTCAGCTCGACCGGCGGCATGGCGTTGCTGGCGGGAGGCGGCAGCGGCTTGCCCTCGGCCCAGGCGGGGCCGATCGAGAGGAGGGCACTGACCGCAAGGGCGAGCAGAGGGATTCGCGCCATCGTCGATCTCCATGGCATCCGAAGGGATATCCGGGCCAAGGAAGTCGGCGGGTTGAGAGTTCCGGGACGCGACTCCCGGCCGCTGGCTCTCCGTCGGAGGCACGCCGATGACGCCAGCTGAGCGCGCAGCCCTGAAGCAGGAACTCGCGGCCTGCCTAACCAAGGCGTCAGCGATCGCAGCGGTGCGGTCGAGCGCTCCCGCCGCTCCGGTTGACGCCTTCAGGCCATTCGCGAAGGCAGCGCACGCCTGGGGCCTCATCGGCGATGCCGCTCGCAAGAAGGCCAAGCGTCTAGCGCACGACTATCCGCAGCGGATGACCAAGCGTGGCGGCCGATGGCCGTGCACAGGGATGCAGGGCAGTAATGAGCTTCGCTCAGAGGCTATCCGCCAAGCGCCGCAGAGCCTTCGGGATGCCCCCGTTCGAACGGCCTACATTGGGCTCGTCTGCCGCGGTCACGAGCAGGTACACGAGCTTGCCTCGGTCAAGCGCTTCCCGGTCCGAGAGGCCGTTCACGATCACTTGGAGGGCGCGCTCGATGGCGACGATGCGCGCCTCGAGATCCCGCGGCTTCATTTCTATCCCGATCACCGTCTTCTTGTTGCGGCGAGGGACAACCGGCTTGGCGCTAGCGAGATCCTAGTTGCTGCTGAACAAGTTGCTGGCGGTCACGGCGCACTGACGATGCCACGCTCCTCATCCCACCAGCGAGGTCGAGGCAATCAGGAGCGCAAGGCCAGAGCTGATAGCGATGAGTTTGGCAGCGCCAGCGTGTGTTCCGCTCGGCGTTCTGATGCCGTCCAGGCGATGAAGATCACCGATCTTGACCATGACGCTTCCTCCACCAGCGTGAACTTGGCTTTGCTGCTGGTCATTCAGCGGGCGGAGAGCTTATTCTTGAAAACTGCAGCCGAGCAAGATCCTCGCCGCTGCGACTTCAAAAGTTTTGGCTGAGGCAGTCCACTGACGCTGTCATTGCACCCGACCTGCATACATGGACCAGGCGTTCGGCGCGTAAGGGCCCGGCGCCTCTTGGGGGGCCTGACGCTTGGCCGTCTCGCGCTCCACGTCCTCAATGGCATGGGCGATGACCGCGCGAGGGTCTTGGCCCTCGGTGAGGATGACGCGGAGAGCGGCGAGAAGCTGTTCGCGAGCGGCCATGGGTGCCTCCGTAGTGGCAGGCGGCCATGTAACTGCTGACGGGCGCACAGGACTGTGAGCCGGCACACACAGCGGTGAACCAGCTCAGGCCCCGCGGTGAGGGGGAGCACTATCTCGTGTCGTCGTCCCGCATCGATGGGCCCTTGCCCGCCTTCATGAACTTGCCGAGCAGCAGGCCGGAAACGACAGAGAGCGCGAACCATCGGCCGAAAAATCTGAGCAAGGCGCCCTCTTATGTTCTCTGTGCAGGTGATCGAGGCCCAAGCCTCACGCGCCCTGCTGTTCGTTCAGCGCTTCCGCCGCAGCCAGCAGCGACACACCAACGAAGTCGCCACGACGCCATGCACGTTGAACGCGGCAGGTGAGATTGCGGCCGGCGATCGTGAGCATGAACGTCTCAGGCAATTGATAGCGTCTCGCCACACCGAGCTTCGCGCCAGACACCGACATGTCCCTGATCATACACGGGATCTGCTCGCCATCCTCCAGGATGATGGTCGCCAGCCGCATCGTCTCGTGACGCTCGCCACCGATCCGCTTCTCCGTTGCCGCCGGTGTGGCGGCGACGCCATCGAGTTGTGTCATCGGGGCGACGGGACAGAGTGGGTGAGGTCGACCTCTCGCGATCTATCGCAGTCTGATTTCCGAACCATGAAGGTGTTGCCCTTTCGTTCTAGCCAAGCTTGGCCGTTGGGGCGATAAGGCGGGCATGCGGCTAATGCTCTCCCTTCTCGTCTTGCTCGTGGCTTGGTCGCCTTCAGCGGCGGAAGAGAAGGCAGCTGCTGGCCTGAGCAGCCTTGAAGAGCGCTGGCACGGCTGCGTCCGCGATGTATACGATCGCGAGCGCTCCAGCCAAAGCAAAGCGGCCTCACAGCTCAGCGCCCTCGACGCGTGCAAGGAGCACGAGGACGCCTATGTGGCTGCGATCCTCGTGGAGCAGGCAGCCGAGGAGAAGTGGGATCGGCGCGAGGGCCGAACCCTTACGGCGCGAGCGAAGGCGTGGGCTGTCTCTGTCCTTGGCTACGTCGTCGATCCGGTGTCGTCCTGGCTCGGCGCCGTGACGCGCTGAGACGCTTCAGGCGGCCTTGCGGCGATGCGGAGCGCTCTCAGAGCCAGCCATCGCGCCAGGGCGTCCAGGGCCGATCGCCTTAGCAAGCTCAGAGTCTTCTTGGCGCAGACGCGTCAGAAGCTTGCCTCTGACCTTCAGGGGAGGAGTGCCATAGGAGGTCGCTGAACCGCACCGGGTTTCCCGGAGGCTGTTTGGTTTGGATCAGGCGGCCAAGGCTTGAACCTCGACCTCTGCATAGTAGCGCGCTTCCGCCTCGGCGGGAGGCACGTTGCCGATCGGTTCAAGCAGCCGACGGTGATTGAACCAATCGACCCACTCGAGCGTGGCGTACTCGACCGCCTCGAAGGATCGCCACGGCCCACGCCGATGGATCACTTCGGCCTTGAACAGGCCGATCACCGTCTCAGCGAGGGCGTTATCGTAGCTATCGCCAACACTGCCGACAGACGGTTCGATGCCGGCCTCGGCCAGGCGCTCGGTGTAGCGGATGCTCACATACTGCGATCCGCGATCTGAGTGACAGACGAGCCCGCTGCTGGCGAAGGGCCGACGTTGATGAAGGGCCTGCTCCAGGGCATCGAGCACGAAGTCTGCCCGGGCTGAGCGCGACACACGCCAGCCCACGATCCGGCGGGCGAAGACGTCGATCACGAAAGCCGCATAGACGAAGCCGCCCCAGGTGGCGATGTAGGTGAAATCCGCTACCCACAGCCTGTTCGGGCATTCGGCCTTGAACTGTCTGTTGACCCGGTCGAGCGGGCAGAAGGCAGCCGGATCGGGAATGGTCGTGCGAACTCTGCGTCCGCGGACGACGCCCTGCAGTCCTATCGCCCGCATCAGCCGCGCCACCGTGCAGCGCGCCACCGCGATCCCCTCGCGGGCGAGTTGCCGCCACACCTTGCGCACGCCGTAGACGCCGAAGTTCGCCGCGTGAACGCGCCGGATCTCGGCCATGAGCACGGCATCCCGCTTGGCTCGAGCCGGCAGTCTGCCGCGATCGGCCCGCCGCGCGGCATGAGCGTGGTACGTCGACGGGGCGATCGGCAGAACCCTGCAGATCGGCTCGACCCCGTAGGTGGCGCGATGATCGTCGATGAAGGCGATCATGACCGGGACCGGCGGTCGAGCTCCGCCTGAGCAAAATACGCCGACGCCTTCCTCAGGATCTCGTTGGCTTGCCGAAGCTCGCGGTTCTCCTGCTCCAGCGCCTTGATCCTCTCGCGCTCGTCCGTGGTCGGCCCGGCTCGTACGCCGCCGTCGCGTTCGGCCTGTCTGACCCAGTTCCGCAGCGTCTCACCCGAGCAGCCGATCTTGGCCGCGATCGATTGGATCGCCGCCCACTGTGAACCGTGCTCGCTCTCATGCTCCCGAACCAGCCGGACTGCCCGCTCGCGAACCTCAGGGGAGAAGGGTGGAGTATGCTTCGTCATGGCTCCAGTCTCTCAAGAGTTGGAGCCTCCGAAAATCCCGGAGCGGTTCACGCGACCTCCACGTCCGGCAAGTTCCGACCGAGCACCACGACGTCGTCCCAAGTCATACGACGGCCTCCTCGCGGGGATCGTTACAGCTTGACCAGCGAGCTTGCCAATCAGGCGGCAGCCTCCTCGCGGCGCATCCTGACGACAGCAACGACGGTCGTCAGCCCGAGTCGGATGTCGAAAGGGGAGCAGCAATTTCGCCGCGCGAGCTCAACCACTCAGTCGGCAGCGTTCGGATCGCCCATCTGCTGGGTCGGCGTGTCCGCTTTTCAGTTTCGGCAGAACAGCCCTTTTCGTCCACAATGGGCGCAATCCCGAATGGCTGCTCCTGGCCGATTGTGTTGAAAAACTCCGTTTGCCCCCCTTTCGAGGACATCAACCTACAACACCTGGGTTCGTATCGAGCGACAAATACTAGCTATAGAGGACTTTGATCGCGCCGCGGAGTTTTTCAACACAATCGGCCGAGATCGGCCCGTTCGCTTCGGAGCTCAAGCTGCGGGAAGCGGACATTCTGCGCAGGTCAGATGAGGTGCCGGTGCCAGCGGCGGCACAACGCCATGGTACCTCCGACTTGGCTGCGGGCATTTCATCAATGCGCCAGGAACAATGGCACACCACTCCGCGCGAGCAACGCCTGCGTCACGCCTCCGAGGAACCATTCGCGCATGCGCGAGTGCCGGTAGGCACCAATCACGACCATGTCGGCCCTGAACTGCTCGGCCGACCGGCGCAGGGTCTCAGCTATGTCGACTTCGACCGGGCGGTCATCGACCGTGATCTCGACGCCGTGGCACGCCAGATGCGGGGCGAACTCCGCGCCAGGAACGGACGACAGCAACCTCTCGGTGTCGCCGACGCACACGAGCACGTCCGCCTCCGCCGCGCGCAGGAAGGGCATGGCGTCGTTCGCGGCGCGCGCCGCCTGCGTGCCGCCGTCCCAGGCGACGATAATCCGGTGCGCGCGAAAGGTGTCCCAGCCCGGTGGCACCACGATGACAGGTCGCCCGCTCCGGAAGAGCCCCCCCTCCATCAGTTCGCGGTCTGGCATCACCGCGAACGGCTCGGCGTCGAGGATTGTCAGGTCGTGCAGGCGGGCCCGGGCCGAGAGCCGGGCGACGAGCTCGTGGTGCATGAGGCTCGGCGCCTCGGTTGTGCAGATGACGCCTACCCCGGCCGCGTCTCTCGCGACCCTCTCCGCCGCGTGCCGCGCAAGGGACGCCAAGCGGCAATTCTCGGCAACGACGAGCTCGTCGGCGAACCCGCAGAGTGGCATCGCGGTGGTCATGAGCCTGGGCGCCGCGGACTGCACAGTGAGGTGGGCGCCCGCGTCACGCGCCAGCGTCAAGCCGTAGCCGAGGGAGGCCGCGGCCTCGTCGCCGCGGCCCTCCTCCGTGATGCCGACCAAGATGTCGCGAATGCCCGCAAGAGGAAGTGAGGACGGGCGTGGCATGGGGAGCTCCCTGCAGCTTCTTCGCGCCATTCTCCCCCGGTACCACGGCCGCGCGTTGATCCAGCGCAAGGCCCCACGGCCGGGACGGGCGCACTTCGGAGGCGCGCAACGACCGGAGCCGACCCCGATGACGACGACGACGACCATGGGTTCAACCGAGACTGACCGGCCGGCGGTGGCCAGCTGGATGCCGGGGCTGCGGGGATGGCTGGCGGTCGTGCCGCTGGTCGGCCTGTGCGCAGGGCTGTCGGCACAGGCACTTGGACTGCCCGAGATCGCGGCGTGGGCCTTCACGCTCCCGACGCTCGCGGTCCTCGCCGTCCTCGCGGCTCAGGTTGCGACCAGCCTATCGCGGGGCGACGTCGGGCTCGACCTTATCGCCCTGCTCTCGATGGGCGGCGCGCTCTCCCTGTCGCAGCCGTTGGCCGGCGCCGTCATCGCCCTGATGTATTCAGGCGGCCAGTCGCTCGAGGCCTACGCGGCCGGCCGCGCGGGCCAGGCGATGACGGCGCTGCTCGCGCGCCAGCCGCGCACCGCCCTGCGGGAGGAAGGCGGCGGCGTCCTGGAGGTGCCCATCGCGGCTCTGGCTCCGGGAGACCGCATCCTGGTGCGGGTCGGCGACATTCTACCGGTTGACGGGCGGGTCGCCGCGGGCCGCACCGCGCTCGACCAGTCGAGCCTCACCGGCGAGGCGCTGCCGGTCGCCGTCGAGACGGGCGCGCCCGTGTTGAGTGGCTCGGTGAACGTCGGCATGCCCTTCACGCTGCTCGCAGAGCGTCCCGCGGCCGAGAGCACCTACGCGGGCATCGTCCGGCTGGTCGAGGCGGCCCGGTCGCGCAAGGCGCCTATGGCGCGCATGGCCGACCGCTACGGCCTCGCCTTCCTCGGCGTGACACTTCTTCTGGCCGGAAGCGCCTGGGGCGTCACGGGCGACCCGCTTCGCGCGCTCGCCGTGCTGGTCGTCGCTACGCCCTGCCCGCTAATCCTGGCCGTGCCCGTCGCCCTCGTCTCCGGCCTCTCACGCGCCGCCGGCATCGGCGTCCTGATCAAGGGGGGCGGCGCGTTGGAGACCTTGGCCAAGGTGCGCGTGCTGGTGGTCGACAAGACCGGCACCCTCACCCAAGGCACGGCCCGGCTGGCCGCGGCGCGGACCCTCGCCCCCTTCGACGAAGCGGAGGCGGTGGGGCTGGCCGCTTCCCTCGACCAAGCCTCCGGTCACCCGATAGCGCGGGCTCTGGTCGATGAAGCGCGCCGGCGTGGCTTGACGCTCTCACAACCAACGAAGGTCACGGAGATGCCAGGCGAAGGCGTGACTGGCCTAGTGGAGGGGCGGCACGTCCTTGTCGGAGGACCGCGCCTGATGCGGATCCACGGCGTCCCCGTCCCGCCGGCGGACGGCGTTCAACACGTCGCCGCGGCGGCGGCGACGGTGCTGGTCGCCGTGGACGGAGCGCCCGCCGCTGTCTTGGAATTCGCGGACCCGGTGCGGGCCGATGGCGGCCGGACGCTCGCGGCGCTGCGCGCCTGCGGCATCGAGCGGGTGGTGCTCGCGACTGGCGACCGGCGCGGCATCGCGGAGGCGCTCGTCGCGGGCCTGCCCGTCGATGCCGTGGCGGCGGATCTCGACCCGGCCGCCAAGACGGACACCGTGCTCGCCGAACGGCGAAACGGCCCCGTGATGATGGTGGGCGACGGGGTCAACGACGCCCCTGCGCTCGCGGCCGCCGATCTCGGCGTGGCGCTTGGTGCCCGCGGCGCGGCCGCGGCGGCCGAAGCGGCGGACGTCGTGCTGCTGGTCGATAGCCTCGCGCCGCTACCCAGCGCCATCCGCATCGCCAGGCGGGCCCGCGCCATCGCCCTGCAGAGCGTGCTCGCCGGCATCGGGCTGTCGCTCGCCGGCATGGTCGCAGCGGCTTTGGGCCACCTCACTCCGCTCCAGGGAGCGCTGCTCCAGGAGGCCATCGACGTCGCCGTCATCCTCAACGCCATGCGCGTGCTCGGCGGTACGAGGACCGCTCACGAGTCCCAGGCAGCTTGCGCTGGATCAAGGTGGGCCGTCCCGCCCGAGGCCAAGCTTCCCCGGTCGGAACCTAAGCACGACGGAGGTGGTCATGGACTACGCGAACATCCTCGTTTCCGCCGACCTCGGTGACGCGGCACCCGACCGCATACGGCTGGCCGCCGGCCTAGTCCGGCGCTTCGAGGCTACTCTTACCGGCGCGGCCGCCCACAAGATGCGTACGCCCATCCTGGTGCGCGACATTTACGACGCCGTCGAGCAGGAGAAGCGCAACGAGGCGCAGGTGCGCGAACTCCTCGAACAGGCGCGCGCTCTGTTCGAGCGCAGCGCGGGCGACGACATTCGCACGGAGTGGTACGCCGCCTTCGCCGGGCCCACCACGCACCTCGTCGAGCAGGCGCGCACCGCCGACCTCGTCGTCGTGGGCCGGCGCGGGTCGGAGGACGAGGATCCCGGCCCACTCGGCGTGTCGCCCGGGCCGGTGCTTATGGAGGCGGGCCGGCCCGTCCTCGTCGTGCCACCGCGGATCGTGCACCTGAAGGCAGCCCGGATCGTCGTCGCCTGGAAGGACGGCCCGGAGGCGCGGCGAGCGGTAACGGCGGCGCTGCCCTTCATCCACGGCGCGGATCAGGTCTTTGTCGCGACGGTCGGGGCCGACGCTCTGCACGAGGGAGCTGAGGCCGTGGCCGGTCACCTCGCGCGACACGGCGCCCACGTCACCACCCATCTCCTGCGGGTGGTTGGAGCCGAGGGCAGGGAGATCCTGGACTTCGCTATGCGCCAGGACGCCGACCTCATCGTGATGGGTGCCTACGGCCATTCTCGGCTGCGGGAGTGGGTCTTTGGGGGCGTCACGCGAGACCTCCTGGGCCGCTCGCCGGTCTGCTGCCTGATGAGCCACTGATGCGCCCGTGCGGCCTAACCGTCGGCATCGTCCTCACTCTGGGCCTGCTCGTCGCCTCGCGCGCCGCGGCCCGGGACGCCTCGGCGGAGCAGGGACGGACCTTCGCCCGAGAGAACTGCACGCGCTGCCATGCGGTCGGCTCACGTGGCGCGACCCCGATGCGTGCGGCACCGCCCTTCCGTACGCTCGCCAAACGCTTTCCCATGGACGACCTCGCGGATGTCTTGGTCGAGGGCGTCGAGCGGCGCCATCCGGCCATGCCCGATTTCCGGCTCGGCCCGGGCGACGCCGCCGACCTCTCGGCCTACCTCAAGGCGCTGGGACGGTGACCGGCGGAAAGGGACTGGTGGCCGCGAGGAGGTCAGCCCATGGACGCGTCACCGCTGTACGTGAGCCGACGGGTGGCCACCGACGCCGACGTCCATGACATGTCGAGACGTCGCAGGCCAGGAACGCCCGACTCCGGGCCACGGGCGCGCTCCTCGCGCCGCGCAGCCGGTTCGCGCAGATCCTTGATAAGCCGCGCGCAGGGTGGACGCGCTCATGGGTAACGTCCTTCGCGGCCGGCGCCATACGTGGGTCGAGGTGCTGCTGAACGACGACATCAAGCGGCGCCGGTTCCCCAGCTGGACGCCAGCCTATTCCGGCGCCTCCGTCTTCCTCGACGGGCTGATCCGGGCCCTGACCGGACGAGGCGCCCTCGGCCGCATCCATTCGACCTGCGCCGCATGATCCACGCCATCGAGGGGCAGGCGCGAGCCCGGCTTTAATGGCCGGGCTATATCGAGGCGCCACGACGCACGCGCGGGCCCGTCACTCGACAAACCCCCAGCCGGCTTCCAGGGCGCCCATCTCCTCCTCGTTCAGCGGGTCCGGCCAGTCCATCCTGTTCGGTGCACGCTCCCGGGCTTCCACTGCGCTGGGGCCCGGCCTTTCCGGGACAGATGTGGGCGTCCGACGCGGGAGATTGCGCTTGCGTGCCACCTGGGTGGTCGCGGTGGTTCCGAAGGATCTCTGTTTGCGCATCGCCGGCCTCCCCGGACTCAGTGCGAGAGGAATAGCGGGGCCGGGCTGACCCTCAGGAGCGAACGGGTCACGCCGCCGAAGAAGAACTCCCGCGCGCGGGAGTGCCGGTAGGCGCCCATCACGATCATGTCGGCCCGGAACAGCCCGGCCTGGGTGCGGAGCGTGTCCGCAATACCCCTACCCTTCGGCAGGTCGTTGACGGAGACGTTCACCCCGTGGCGGGTGAGGTGGGGCGCGAACTCGGCCCCGGGCACCTCGGCATGGATTTCCGACTCGTCGCCGCACGACACGATCTCGACCGCCTCGGCCGCGCGCAGGAACGGTAACGCGTCGTTGGCGGCCCGCGCCGCCTGCGCGCTGCCGTCCCAGGCGACGATGATCCGCCGCGCAGCGAAGGCGTCGTGTCCCGGCGGGACGGCGATGACCGGCCGTCCGCTGAGGAACAGCGCCTTCTCGATCGTCTCGCGGTCGAGGTCGTAGGTCCGCGGTCCCGCGTCCAGCACGGTGAGGTCGTGCAGGCGCGCCAGAGCCGCCAGCCGGCTCACCACCTCCGGGTAGGGCAGGCTCGGCGTCTCGGTGGTGCAGGCGACGCCGGCCAGCGCCGCCTCGCCCGCCGTGTTGCCGGCAACGGCGCGGGCCATCTCGTCGAGACGCCGGTCGATGACCGCGACGCCCTCGTTGTCGAAGTCGCCGAGCCAGGCGTCGTCGCCCGAGAGGCGCCAGGAGGCCGACTGCACGGTGAGGTGGGCGCCGGCGGCCTTGGCCAGCGTCAGGCCATACCCGATGGCCGAGGAGGTAGGGTCGCTTTCGCCCTCGACGGTGGTGCCCACGAGAACGTCGCGGATGGCGGCGAGCGGGGATGAAGAGCTGTTGGACATGGGTCGTCTCCGGTCCGGAGCCCCATGGTTTGCTCCCTCTCGGGCGACCGACCTTGATCCAGCTCAAGGGGCATCCCGGTCGGGCAACTATTCGTGGTCCTTAACATGGAGTAGCTTCGCAAGTGCGAAGTCGAGGCGCCGTGCGGGACTTAAGGCTCCGCTCTTCCGCGACGGTGCGTCGGTCACGCCGCGGCAGATACCTCGGCCGGAGCGGCTTGGAGTTGTTGCTCCAGAGGTGTGCACGATGACGAGCCCCATCGACGCGCCAGGCATGGACCGTGTTGGCGATGGCACATCGACCATTGAAGAGCTCCGGCAGACCCTCGACGAGGTCGGCATCTGCATCTGGTCGCTGGACATCCCGACCGGCCGGGCCACGGTCTCCCCGACCTGCGCCCGCCTCTTCGGCGTGCCAGCCGAGCAACTGACCTCCTTCGCCGCCTCCCAGGCGCTCGTGCATCCGGAGGACCGCCGAACCCGGGCGGAAGCAATCCGGCGGGTATTGCGGGAGGGCGGCAGCTACGAGGTCGACTACCGCGTCGTGCGGCCCGACGGGCATGTCTGCTGGCTGCGCTCACGCGGCCGGGTGCAACTCGACCCGGAGGGCCAGCCCTTCCGGCATCGCGGGGTCGTGCTCAGCATCGACGAGCAGAAGCGGGCCGAGGTGGATCTCCGCGCCCGCGAGGCGCACCTGCAGTCCATCCTCGACACCGTGCCCGAGGCCATGGTCGTCATCGACGAGGCCGGACTCATCCACTCGTTCAGCGCGGCGGCCGAACGCCTCTTCGGCTACGCGGCCGCCGAGGCGGTCGGGGAAAACGTCCGGATCCTGATGCCCGAGCCGATGCGGGGCGAGCACGACGGCTACCTCGACCGCTACCGGCGGACGCGGGAGCGGCGCATCATCGGTACCAACAGGGTCGTGACGGGCCAGCGGCGGGACGGCTCGACCTTCCCGATGGAGCTTGCCATCGGCGAGATGCGCTCGGGCGAGCAGGTTTACTTCACCGGCTTCATCAACGACCTGACCGAACGTCAGCACACCCAGGCCCGTCTTCAGGAGCTCCAGTCCGAGCTCGTGCACGTCTCCCGGCTGAGTGCGATGGGCGAGATGGCCTCGACGCTCGCCCACGAGCTGAACCAGCCGCTCGGCGCCATCGCCAACTACGCCAAGGGCTGCCGCCGCATGCTCGACGGGACTGACCCAGCGGCCATCCCGAGAGTGAAGGACGTTCTTGACAAGACGGCCGAGCAGGCGCTGCGGGCCGGTCAGATCATCCGGCGGCTGCGCGAGTTCGTCGCCCGCGGCGAGACGGAGAAGCGGGTGGAGCCGGTCGCGCGGCTGATCGAGGAGGCCAGCGCCCTCGCCCTCGTTGGCGCCCGCGAGCAGGGAGTCACGGCGCGTGTCGCGCTCGCCCCGAACACAAACTCGGTCCTGGCCGACCGGGTGCAGGTGCAACAGGTCCTGGTCAACCTGATGCGCAACGCCCGCGAGGCCATGCAGCACAGCGAGCGGAGGGACCTGACCGTCGAGGCGCGGCCGGTCTCGCCGGACTTCACAGAGATCACGGTGTCGGACACGGGGCCGGGCATCGCAGAGGCGGTGGCGGAGCGGCTGTTCCAGCCCTTCGTGACCACCAAGCAGAGCGGAATGGGCGTCGGGCTCTCGATCTGCCGGACCATCGTCGAGGCGCATGGCGGCCGCCTGTGGGTCGAGCGCAACGACGCCGGCGGGGCAACCTTCCGGCTGACGCTGCCAGCCGCGCACAACGGAGACCTGAACCATGGCGGCTAGCCTCGTGCATGTGGTGGACGACGACCCCGCAATGCGGGACTCGATCGCCTTCCTCCTCGACACGGCCGGCTTCGACGTGCGGGTCTACGAGGCCGGGACAGACCTGCTCGACCGGCTCCCGAAGCCGGCATCGGGATGCGTCCTGACTGACATCCGGATGCCCGGCATCGACGGGCTGGAACTGCTCCGCCGCTGGCGGGCGGCGGGCCACACGCTACCGGTGGTGGTGATGACCGGCCACGGAGACGTGCCGCTCGCGGTGGAGGCGATGAAGCTCGGCGCCTGCGACTTCATCGAGAAGCCGTTCGACGACGAGGCACTTCTTCAGGCTCTCCGGTCGGCCCTGAAACGCAGCGGCGCGGCCCAGGCCGCGGACCCGACGCTGCGAGATTTCGTGCGCCGGGTCGGCACCCTGAGCGAGCGCGAACGACAGGTGCTGGACCAACTGGTCGCCGGCGGCACCAGTAAGGAAATCGGGCGCGCGCTCAACATCAGCCCGCGCACGGTCGAGATCTACCGGGCGAAGCTCATGGCCAAGACGCAGGCCGGCAACCTGCAGGAACTGGTTCGTTGGGCGGTGTTGGCTGGCATTGCGTGAGGCGGGCTTGAGGTAGGTCAAGGCGACAGCCGGAGGCTTCCTGCAACATGACGGCATCCAACCTTTGAGTACCGCGCCCCGGCGACCGTCATGCCGTCAGCCCCTTCGAACCTCATCTACGTCGTGGACGACGACCTGGCCGTCCTGCACTCCACCCGCTTCCTGTTTGAGAGCGAGGGCCATCGCGTCGAGACCTTCGCGGGCGGACAGGAGCTGCTTGCGGCCTTCCCCGGTCCGGCCCCGGCCTTCGTGCTGCTCGACCAGGTCATGCCCGGCATGGAAGGGCTGGAGGTATACGCCCGGCTGCGAGACCTCGATGCCCATGTCCCGGTGGTCCTCATCACCGGTCATCCTGACCCGAGCATCCGGACGCGGGCTCGCGCCGCCGGCGTTCCCCTGGTCGAGAAGCCGCTCGCATTCGACGCGCTGCTCGGCATGCTCGCCAGCGACGGAGCCGCTACAGGGTTCATCCCTTCAGGCTTGAGGAACAGCCCGCCGCGGGACTTCGCGGGCGCGGCGGCTCGCGCGGATCGGCCCCGGGGCGCTCCGTAAGGGGTATGGCGTGCGCCTTCCCCGGTCCGGCTGAGCCGAGATGCTGACAGGCGGGGCGACCGCGGCCTTGATCTGGCTCCACCCGAACGAGGCCACATCAGGCCCAGTGCCGGGAATATTTCGGCGCCAGGGTCTCGCAGGGATGGTGGAAGAGGTAGTAGCCGAACGCCGCGGTGGCCTCCCGCGCCGGGGCAGGCTGAAAGCCGAACGGTAGACTCTCGTCCTCGCGCACGCTCGCGCCGAAATCCCACGCGCCCGGTCGGACGAAGTACGGGACCAGCATAGTGTCGCGGACGGCGCAGCATACCCCCGGCTGAAGCCGGTGCTGGAACACTCGGTAGAGGGTCGGTGGAGGCCGGTTGAACGGCATCGGGCCTGTCCTGGAATCGCCGTGTCGGGTTCTATCGTGAGGCGGGAGCCGGGGCCGTAATCGGTCTTGGCGAGGAGGCGTCAGGCCGCCTGGGCGAAGGCCATTTCGGTGACGTCGTGCGACAGGGTCGTCGCCTCCTGGTAATCGGCCACGCCCTTGGTCAGGAAGGCGACCTGGAGCTCGACGGCGTCCATGAGCGAGCCGCACCCGGCAAGGGCCGCGAGATGGTCCGCCTGGGCCTGAAGGCGGTGGCCCGTGAACCGTAACGTCTCCGCGGCGAGGCGCAGCGGCAGGTCGACCGCGAAAGCGCGCCAGGTGCCGATACCGGTCTTGATGGCCTCGGTCGGGTTGGTGGGGGCTGAGGCTTGGATATGCGTCGTGCGCTCGGAATGCATGGGGATCCCCTCTCTCCGAATGCAGGAATCAAAGAACGCTGCGGATTGCTCGGCCTTGATCCAGATAAATCAAGCAAATGTGCGGGTCAGTACACAAATATTACAAGTATCTCAGTAAATTGCCAAGCCAGCTCAAGCAAGGAGCGTGGTGACGCGCTCGAACGTCTTGAGCCAGATCAATGCTCCGCTCTCCAGGTACGGAATCTTGGCCCATCGAAGGCGGCAGGCCGTCTGCTGCTCAAGCCTGGCGCCCGGTGCTTCCAGCCTCCGGGCCCTCCGCACGTAAGGAGATGCCGATGCGCACCATCGAGAACCGGACCGAGGACATGGTCCTGAACGGCCTCAACATCATCCTCGGCCTCATCCTGTTCGTGACGCCCTGGTACCTGGAGCTCGGCAGCGAAGCCGCCGCAACGCGCAACGCCCTCGTCTGCGG
Organism: Methylobacterium durans; assembly: GCF_003173715.1. Classification (NCBI taxonomy): domain Bacteria; kingdom Pseudomonadati; phylum Pseudomonadota; class Alphaproteobacteria; order Hyphomicrobiales; family Methylobacteriaceae; genus Methylobacterium; species Methylobacterium durans. The sequence goes on from NZ_CP029550.1 coordinate 4,925,171, forward strand.
CGGGACCATCGCGCTCATAGCCCTACTGGCGATTAGCAAGTCCTACGACTGGGAGGAGTACCTCAACCTCGCCATCGGCCTCTGGGTGGCGGCCGCCCCCTGGGTGCTCGGCTTCGCGACCATCCAGTACGCCATGTGGATCCACGTCGCGGTCGGGCTCGCCGTGGCCGCCCTGGCCGCGTACGAGCTCTGGCGGCTCTACGTGTCGCCTGAGGCTCGCTCCGTCTGAGGCGCCATCCACCGCCAGTGCGGCCGCGCCGGAGCCTTGTCCGGCGCGGCTTTCCCGGGGCTGCCATGCCCATATCCGGAGCGGCGCCATGCCCTTCGACCCCGTCGCGCTCGCCGTCGCCGCGTCGTTCACCGCCGGCTGCGTGTCTATCCATGCCCTGCGTCGCCATGCCGATGCCGTCACGCTCGTCCTCGGTCTCCTGGCGTACGGGCTCGCCACCGCGCTGGGCTCGCTGCTCGCCGGCCACCATGGTCTCGTCGTACTGCCCGACCCCGTGCACACGTGGGGGCTCGTGGCGGCCGCGAACATCTGAGCGCCGGGGCGTCCATACGTAGTTGCCCTTACGCGGATCTACTTAAGAGAACGCCCGGAATTTCGCGGCCTGCTCAGCGCGGCCAGTCTCCCTTCATCCAGTACGGGTGAGGAGCGAAGCGATGACCACCGGGTTCTCCGAACCGAATTTCTCGCACGTCGCGGCTGGCCATGCCGTTCCTGTCCAGGGCCCACTCGGGAGCGTCCTGTTCGCGGGGTGTCCCGACCTGATCGGCACGCCCTTCTCCTACGCTCGGGAGGAGGAGATCTACGGCGAGGGCGAGGACGCCGAGTTCGTCTATAAGGTCGTCAGCGGCGCGGTGCGCACACACAAGGTCCTGAGCGACGGCCGCCGCCAGATCACCGGCTTCCACCTGCCCGGTGACCTGTTCGGGTTCGAGCAGGACGAGACCCACCGGCACTCCGCCGAGGCCCTCTCCGACACCAAGCTGCTGATCTTCCGGCGGCGCCAGGTCGAGCGCGCCGCCAACCACCGGGCCGAGGTCGCCTGCCAGCTCTGGGGCATGGCCACGAAGAGCCTGCGCCTCGCCCAAGACCTCACGCTCCTGCTCGGGCGCCGTTCGGCCCAGGAGCGCGTCGCCTCCTTTCTGATGGAGGTCGACGAGCGTCTCGGGGGCAACGGGACCTTCACCTTGCCCATGACCCGGCGCGACATCGCCGACTATCTCGGGCTGACCATCGAGACCGTGTCGCGCACCCTCTCGCAACTGTCGGATGAGGGGGCTCTGCAGCGTGTCGGCGGTCGGCAAATCAGCCTGCGCCGCGCTCACCTCCGCCGCTTGGTCGAGGACTGAGCCGGCCCCGCCCTGCCTTCGCGTCAACCACGCTTCCCTGACGATCTAGTGAGCATCGCAGGACCGGGCGGCGAGCGACGGCTCACGCGCAAGGACGGAAGCCCTACTGAGGAGCCTCCGATGCCCCATGTCACCGCAGCCTTGCTGGTGCTGTGCGCTCCGGCCTGGGCGGCCCCGGCGCATCGCCAGCCCACGCCCGATTCCGTCCAGTCAGGGACAGAGACCGCGCCTGCCGGACGCGCGGACGCAGCGACCGACCCAACCAAGCCGAACAAGGGCGCAGGGGCAGCGACGTGCGGAGCCGGGACTGGGACCGGAAAGTGAAGAAGTCGCTCGGCGGCGTCTGCAGAGGCTGCTGAGGGGATGTTCCTGTGCCGTGATGCTTCTGCGGCCCCGTGGTCAGTGGGCGAGGAACAGCGGCACCGCACTCCGGACCAGGAGCGACTGGGTCACACCGCCGAGGAACCATTCCTGAAGGCGGGAATGTCGGTAGGCGCCCATCACCAACATGTCTGCGCGGAACAGGCTGACCTGGTTCCTGAGCGTCTCCGCGACGTCCCCGACGACGGAAATGTCGTTCACCGACACGTTCACGCCGTGGCGCGCAAGGTGCGGCGCGAACTCGGCTCCGGCGACCGACCTCGACAGGTCCTTCTCGCCGACCACCGACACGATTTCGATCGCCTCGGCCGCGCGCAGGAACGGCAGCGCATCGTTGGTGGCCCGCGCCGCCTGCGCGCTGCCGTCCCAGGCGACGATGATCCGCCGCGCAGCGAAGGCGTCGTGTCCCGGTGGGACCACGATGAGCGGTCGCCCGCTCCGGAAGAGGACCCCGTCGATCAGGTCTCGATCGAGGTCGACCTCGCGCGCTTCCGCATCCAGGATGGTGAGGTCGGCGAGCCGTGCGCGTGCGGTGAGCCGCCCGATCAGGTCCGCATAGGCCAGCATTGGCGCCTCGGTCGTGCAGGTCACGCCGGCGCTGGCGGCATCCGCCGCGGCGCGTTCGGCGGCGATCTGCGCGAGCCCGCGCAAGCGCCGGTTCTCGTCCGCGACGAGGTCATTGATGAACCCCAGGCCGCGCCGGCGACCACAGTCAGGCGCCGGGCCGCGGATTGGACGGTCAGGTGTGAGCCGGCCGTGCCGGCGAGCGCCAAGCTGTAGGCAAGCGCACTCGCGGCTTCGTCGTCGCGTCCCTCCTCGGTGATGCCGACGAAGATGTCGCTGATCGCAGCCAGCGGGGCTGAGGACGGGCTGGTCATGGAGGGCTCCAGATGGCTCTGCTGGCCCCAGTCTCGCGTCGCGGGAGCCGCACGCGTTGATCCAGCGCAAGTCCGCTGCAGGCGGACGATGGGCTTCGTTTGCAGATCCGGCCGCGCGACCGGCCTGGCGTGCGGAGCGAGCACAATCCCCGTCGTGGGCTGCCGTCAGGCCTGCCTGGCCCGATTGCGTGCGTCTGTGGCCATCGCCGCGAGCTGGACGACCAAGACCGGTGCGAAGCTCGCGGAGAGGATTAGAACCCACATGCCCATGTCCGGGGAGACGAGGCCGAGCACGGCGCCGACCGGAGGCGCGTAGGCCGGCCCGACGAGCAGCACCGTGCACAGGAGCAGGGCGGCCCAGACCCAGGGATTTTGCGTGACCTCGTTGCGGAAGGGCTTCGAGCCGGAGGCGCGCATATTGAAGACCTGCCAGAGCTGGGCGAAGGCGAGCGTCAGGAACGCGACCGTCACGACGGATGCGCGGTCGAGGGCGAGCCAGGACTCGGCAACAGCCAAGGCCCCGAAGGTGGCCATTGTCATGATGGCCGCGTGCAGGGCGATCCGGGCCCATAGCGGGCGCCCAAGGATGGGCTCCCTCGGATCGCGCGGCGGTCGTTCGAGGATGTCGTCCCGCCCTTCCCCCATTGCCAGCGCGAAGGCCGGGAACACGTCGGTGACGACGTTCAGGTAGAGGATCTGCAACGGCAGGATAGGCAGGGGCAGTGCCGACAGGATCGCGAGCCCGACGACCATCACCTCGCTCAGGTTGCAGGCCAGGAGGTAGGCGACGAAGCGGCGGATGTTGTCGAAGATGATCCGCCCCTCGCGGATCGCGCCGACGATGGTCGGGAAGGCGTCGTCGAGGAGGACCATGGCGGCCGCCTCGCGCGCGACGTCCGTTCCCCGCCGGCCCATCGCGACGCCGATGTCCGCCTGCTTCAGAGCCGGGGCGTCGTTGACGCCGTCGCCCGTCATGGCGACGACCTCGCCCCTCTGCTGATACGCCCGGACGAGCGACAGCTTCTCGGCCGGGCTCACTCGCGCGAAGACCGCGATATCCTCAAGCCCGTCCCGCAAGTCGCTGGGAGCGCCCTCCGCGACGCGGTCCCCTGAACCGGCGAGCCCGACTGCGCGGGCGATGCTGCAGGCCGTGACGGCGTGGTCGCCGGTGACCATGATTACGCGGATGCCCGCGTCGCGGCAGGCCGCCACCGCCTCCGGCACGTCCTCCCGGGCGGGGTCCTCCAGCCCGATTAGACCGAGGAACGTGAGCTCCTCGAAGGGATGGCTTCCCGCCTCGTCCACCATCCTCTCCGCACAGGCGATGACCCGCAGGCCCCGCGCGCCCAGGTCCTCGACGCGACATCGCCATAGGTCGCGGGTGGCATCGTCGAGCGGCCGGTCGCGCTCACCGTCGCCGGCGCGCCGCGAGGCTGCGAGAACCGCCTCCGGGGCGCCCTTGACCGCGACCAGGTAGCGCGGTCCGAACGCGTGGATGGTGGCCATCATGCGGGTGGCCACGTCGAAGGCATGCTTCCGCACAAGCGGCTGGTCGCGCACGATCTCCGCGCGCTCCAGCCCGGCGGTCCGGCCTGCTCGCAGCAGCGCCTGTTCCATAGGGTCGCCGCTGCCCTCGCCCGGGCCTCTTCCGAGTGAGGCGTCGTTGCAGAGCACCGCGACGCGGAGCAGGCGTTCGGCCTCAGGAGCGGCGCCGGAGCCTTGCTCAGTGAAGTCTTCCTCACCAGAGGGCAGCGACAATCGTCGCACCGTCATCCGGTTCTCGGTGAGCGTGCCCGTCTTGTCGGTCAGGATGACCGTCGTGGCGCCGAGCGTCTCGACGGCCGACAGGCGCTCGATGAGCGCGTTCTTCCGGACCATCCGCCACATTCCGCGCGCGAGCGTCAGGGTCGCGACTATCGGCAAGCCTTCCGGGATGGCCGCGACTGCCAGCGCGATGCTCGCCTCGGTCATGAGGCGGAGGTCCTTGCCGGTCGCCACGCCGAGGCCGGCGAGAAGGGCGGCCAACGTCAGGACCACCCAGACCATTTGGCCGGACAGGCGTTTCAGGCGGCGCTCCAGGGGCGAAGTGTCCGGCTCGGCCTGCTCGACGAGCCGCGAGACGCCTCCGAGTTCGGTTCCCGAGCCGGTCGCGACGACGACGCCGGTGGCGCTCCCGCGGGTGACCAGCGTGCCTCGGAACAGCATCGACGAGCGTTCGGCGAGGCGCGCGTCCGAGGCGACCGGGTCCGCCGACTTGTCGACCGGCACGGACTCGCCCGTGAGCGTGGACTCGGCCACGCCGAGGTTGGACGCCTCGACCAGCCGGATGTCGGCAGGGACCGCATCGCCGCCCTCGACCAGCACGATGTCGCCCGGGACGAGATCCTCTGCGGCAAGCACCCGCCTGTGCCCGTCGCGGCGAACGCGGGCCGAGCGCGTCCCAAGCGCCCGCAATCCCTCGACGGACCGGGCCGCCCGCAGTTCGGTGAAGAAGCCGAGGCCGGTATTGACGGCCAGAACTGCGAAGACCGCGACCGCCTCCTGCCAATCGCCGAAGTAGAGCGACAGGGCACAGGCTGCCGCGAGCAGGTAGACGACGGGGCTCGCAAGCTGGTGTAGGAGCAGGGCGAGCGCGCCAGTTTGCTCCTTCCTGGCGATTACGTTCGGTCCGACCGGCGCGAGGCGTTGCCGAGCCTCCGCATCCGTTAGGCCCGCATGCAGGGAAGTCCCGAGGCGCCTCGGAACGTCCTCAGTCGGCAGGGCATGAACGAGCTCCATGCCCGGCATGGCACGGCCGGGCGCCACCCGCGGATCGGACGACGCAGGTTCGATGGCCAGTCCCGGTTCAAGCATGGCGCAACTGGTCGAGGCGCGCGGCGTTCGGGCAGAATTCCGGGTAGGCGTCGGCGGCGGTCCCGGCCCAGAGCTCGCGCGCGCAGCGGCCGCGTTGCGTGCAGCGCAGGCAGGCCGCCTCAAGCTCCCGCATGGCCTCCGGGGCACGCCGTCGGATGGCCTCTACGTCGAGGTTCAGGCTTCGCATGAGGTTCGCGATGCTGCGGACGTTCGCGACGGCGTCCGGGCCCACGGGTGCGAGACCGGCCGCGCTCGCCTCCAGCATCGTCGCCATCATCTCCCCGTCGACTTCCCTCAGTTCCCGCGCCGCCTTCAGCAGGCAGCACCACTCGCCCATCGAGGCGATGACGCCGAAGGGGTCGAACGGGTCGGGTGTGTCGGCAGGATCGGACATCGCGGCCTCCGATGGGCTCCGTGTGCCACCGCAAGGGGCGTCGGCATCGCGGGCGCCGGGCTGTCGGGCATGTCGCGAGGGTGTCGCGCCCGTTGGGCGAGGCCATGATCTGGATCAAAGCCCGCGGCTTTCGGTGTTTCGCGCCACCGCGGATGGGCGAGCCCGCCACGTCTCGGAAAACGAGCCGCGGGCGATGGTAGCTCAGCCGTGCGAGCGCGCCAGCCTCGCAATAGCCATTCGCCGACTGGGCATTATGGAAGCGGGCACTTCGGGGTGCAGGGGCCCCGGAGGTGTCGAGGCGCATGCGTGAGGATCAGCCCTGGCGGCCTTTGACGCCTCGCAGACAGTCAGCGGTAAATCAAGACGGGCACTTTGGAATGCGTGAGAACCTTCATGGTCTCGCTGCCAATGACGAGGGCGGAAAGGCCCCGACGGCCATGCGAGGCCATGACGATGAGGTCACAGCCGCGGGCCCCGGCAGTTTCGATAATGGCTTCGTACGGTTGCCGGTCCTCGACTTTCACGACCTCGCAAGGGACACCACCCCGCTTGGCCTCCTGCTCGGCCTCGGTGAGCCTACGCTCGGCGTCGGCATGGGCACGTCGACTGAACTCATCCGCGTACGGGTACGACGGCCCCAACCCCAATGTCGGGAGCCGGTGGACGACCGTGAGCACTGTCACCATCGCCCCGACAGTTTTGGCGAGCGACACGGCTTCCTTTACGGCCGAGGCGGAAAGGGACGTCCCGTCGGTAGGGACGAGAATGTGCCGGTACATCGGGATCTCTCCCAGCAGCCGCGAGTCACGCTCGCGTGGTCGTTCGGGGCCGACCCGGAGGGCCCGTTCCGGTTTATAGCAGTAGGACCTGCTGAGTTGTAGGACTGAGCGGAACCGAAAAGCGGCCCTCCGGGCAGTGTTCGGAAGCTCAAATTCGCGCCGTTTGGACTGCGGCGGTCGAGGCTCAGTCTATCGGCCTTCCGTGGGGCCTCGCAGGCGCGCCATTTTATTGCGGAATTCTGGGCGCCGGCCGTGCCCCGGTTCAGAGGACCGCTGGCATTCGGTGTTAAACTCCGTTTCATAATGGGCTGTGCAGCTTAGCTGTTGGATGAGCGGCGAGCATCGCGGCCGTTGGGAGAGTGTCTGACGCTCACCCTGTCCCCCATGTGGACGACCGCCGCCCGCGCCGCGCTTGCGCGCGAGAGCCTACCCTATGCAACCTGACTGAGTGGTGCGGAATGGGCCTGGGTCGCGTCGCTGATGCCCACCCCCGCCACGACGGGCCGCCCCTAACGCCTGGCCGCTGCGCTCGACGGCAGCATCTACGTCCTGCGCACCGGCTGCGCCTGGCGGCATCTGCCCCTGGACTTCCCGCCGTGGGGCACCGTGCACCGCTGGTTCTTGCGCCTGTCCCAGGACGGCGTATTCGAGCGGCTTGCCCATGCCTGTCAGGGCGGCGCCGAAGGCGTGCGCAAGCGCGTAGCCGAGTTCGCCGCCCTCGTGGATCGAGCCCGGCAGCTCGGGCGCGGCGTGGATCGGGATGCCGCCCGGAAACGAGAACTGCCGGAACAGCCGGGCTATGCCGTCGAGGTCGCGCGCCACATCCGGGTAGATCTCGCTGTAGGTACCCTCCAAGTAGGCGTTCACCACGAGCCCGGGCGCCCCATGCCCTGGTCCCCAGACCGCGATCATGTCGAGGTCGCGCTCGCGGACGATCCGGTTCATGCGGGCGTAGATGAAGTTGAGGCCCGGCGTCGTGCCTCGGTGGCCGAGGAGCCGCGGTTTGAGGTGTTCAGGCTTCAGCGGCTCGCGCAGCAGCGGGTTGGCCATGAGGTAGATCTAGCTGACCGACAGGTAGTTCGCGTCGCGCCAGTAGGCGTCGATGCGCTTGAGGCTGTCCGATCCGAGCGGCCCGGGCACGAAGGTGAGACCCTGTCCGTCATCCCGGGGGCTGTCGTCGCGGCGGCTCTCGCAGCGGTTCCTCGGTTCGCGCCCCGCGTCCATGTCGGCCTCCCGGCGGATGCGGATACTGGGAGCGACCGTGCCGGAGCCCAGGGCAGGCGGCGTTGAGGTGGATCAAAGCGCACCCGAAGCGGCACGGCAGGATGGCCCTCGTCAGGCAAGACGGGAGTGAGCAATGGCCCTGGTTCTTCGATCCACCTTCGTCATGACGGTCCGCCGCGCGCGGATGCCAATCATGCTGGCACCGTTGAACGACGCCGGCCTCCGAGTCGTCACGAACGCCGCGCGCTATCGGAGCATCGGCAGCCTGCAGGCGCTGGCGCTTGCCATCGCCGCCTCGGTGGTGACGCCGACGCTGCTCTGGCTCGCCCTCTGAGCTCCCCAACCGAACCGAGGAGACCGGCGATGGACGACATCACCGTGCGCCAGCAGGTGCTGGACGAGCTGGAATACGCCCCGATGGTCGACGCGGCGCTAATTGGTGTCACGGTCGAAAACGGCGTCGTGACCCTTTCGGGCCACGTCCGGAACTACGCGGAGAAATGCATTGCCGAACGGGTCGCGCTCCGCATCCGCGGCGTGCGCGCCGTGGTCGAGCAGATCGAGGTCCGCTACCCGGAGAATCCTCGGCTCGGCGACGAGGCGCTGGCCGACCGCTGCGCCCGGGTGTTGGAATGGGACGTGCGCATCCCGGAGCGGTCGGTCTCGCTCAAGGTCGAGAAGGGCTGCGTCACGCTCCAGGGCTGCGTGCCGTACTACCACCAGAAGGCGGCCGTCGATAAGGCGCTGCGCCGCCTCGCCGGCGTCACCGACATCGTCAACCTCGTCGCCGTGACGCCGCCCATCCAACCGACCGAGGTCAAGGACAGGATCCTCGCTGCGCTGAAGCGCAGTGCCAAGGATCCCGATACCATTCGGGTGAAGGTCGAAGGCGACAAGGTGATCCTCGACGGACGCGTCGACGTGTGGCGCGAGCGGGAACTAGCCGAGCGCGCCGCCTGGTCCGCGCCCGGCGTGCGCGCTGTGGAGGACAACCTGACGCTCGCGTGGTGAGGTCGGCCCGATGCTGGCGATGGTCATGCGGCAAGTCGGCGGTCCCCTCGTGCTGGAGCACCGGCCCGACCCGGAGCCCTGTCCCGGCGAGGTCCGCATCCGGGTCGAGGCCTGCGCGGTCTGCCGCACGGACCTTCACATCATCGACGGAGATCTACCCCAGGCGGTCTACCCCCTCGTGCCCGGACACGAGGTCGTCGGAAGGGTGGAAGCGGTCGGCGCAGGGGTGGCAGGGCCGCGACCGGACACCCGTGTGGGCGTGCCCTGGCTCGGTCATGCCTGCGGGCACTGCGTCTACTGCGGGACCGGTCGCGAAAACCTCTGCGACGCGCCTGGCTTCACCGGCTGCACGCGCGATGGAGGATTCGCCAGCCACCTCCTGGCCGAGGCCGCCTTCACCATACCGCTCGACGCGAGCCTCGACCCAGTCGCGACCGCGCCGCTGCTGTGCGCCGGGCTGATCGGCTGGCGCACACTGCGGATGGCCGGCGAGGCCGTGATCGTAGGTCTCTACGGCTTCGGGGCTGCAGCCCACATCGTGGCGCAAGTCTGCCGCTGGCAGGGCCGGCGCGTGTTCGCGGTTACCCGCCCCGGCGATGGGGAGGCCCAGAGCTTCGCCCGCTCGCTCGGGGCGGAATGGGCGGGCGGCTCGGACGAGGCCCTGCCCGAGCCGCTGGACGCCGCCCTCATCTTCGCGCCGGACGGGCGGCTGGTGCCGACCGCGCTCGCGGCGGTGCGCAAAGGCGGCCGGGTGGTCTGCGGCGGCATCCACATGAGCGACATCCCCCGGTTCCCCTATGACCTGCTTTGGGGCGAGCGCGCGGTGCTCTCCGTGGCGAACCTGACCCGCGAGGACGCCCGCACCTTCTTCGAGATCGTACCGCAAGCCGGAATCGTCACCCACACGCGCGCCTATCCGCTTGCCCAGGCCAATGCGGCCATCGCGGACCACCGATCCGGGACCCTGCAGGGCGCGGCCGTGCTCGTGCCTTGAGGCCGGTTGCTGGGCGGCCTCTCGCCGCCCACCCCTTGAGGTGGATCAAGGTTCGGGTCGCGCATGCGAGCGAGGATGCCTCCGTCACACCGTCAGGTCGCGCATGGGAGGCACACGTGAAGAGCTCCAACATCATGGTCTCTGTAGACCTCGGGGCCGCGGCTGCGGACCGCGTCCAGCTCGCCGCCAACATTGCCGAGTCCTTCTGGGCGAAACTGACCGGCGTCGCCGCACGCAGGTGCCCTGCCTTCGTGCCGGCCGGCGACATGCTGGAGGTGGAGCGTGCCTACGAGGCCGAGGCGCGTCGGGCGGACGAGCAACTCGCGGAGGCCAAAGCCCTCTTCGAACGCGAGGCCGAACCGGCTCCCAGGAGGGATTGGCGCTCCGCGCTGGCCGAGCCCTTGGCCTACCTCGTTGAGCAGGCCCGGACCGCAGATCTCGTAGTAGTGGGCCGGCAAGGACCGGCAGACGGAGACCCAGGGCCCTTGGGTGTTTCGGCCGGCGCGCTGCTGATGGAGGTTGGCCGTCCCGTGCTCGTGGCGCCTCCCGGTATCGAACGCCTCCTGGCCAAACGGGCCGTCGTGGCCTGGAAAGATACGCGTGAAGCGCGCAGGGCCCTTTATGACGCCCTGCCATTCCTCAGCGGGGCTGAGCGAGTCCATGTCGTGGCCGTGGGCCCGGACGCGCACCACGAAGGAGCCGAGGGTGCGGCCGAGTACCTTTCGGGCCACGGTATCGCCGCCGTCACGCACCTGCTGCCGCGCCCAACCATCGGCGCCGCGGACGAGCTGCTCCGGTTTGCCCAGGGCGAGGAAGCCGACCTGATCGTGATGGGCGCCTACGGCCATAGTCGCCTGCGCGAGTGGATCTTTGGGGCGCCACCCGCGACATCCTGCAGACGACACCCGTCTGCTGCCTGATGAGCCACTGATGCGCGCGGCGGCCACGATCATGGGCAGCGCCCTCGCGCTCGTGCCCTTCCTGTTCGCCGCTCCGGCGGCATCCTGGGACCGGCAGGTGCAGCAGGGCGAGACCCTTGCGCGGACCAACTGTGCCCGGTGCCATGCCGTCGGGCGCATTGGGGCCAGCCCGTTGCGCGAGGCTCCGCCCTTTCGCGAGCTCCACAAGCGCTACCCCGTCGATGATCTCGGCGAGGCCCTCACCGAGGGCATCCGCACAGGCCATCCGAGCATGCCCGAATTCCGGTTCGAGCCCGATCAGGCGGAAGCCCTCATCGCCTACCTGAAGTCGCTGGAGCGTTGAGCAAGGAGATCCCGATGTACCTCCGCTGTCTCCTCGTTCCGACCGCCCCGGGTATCGACCCGACCTGCCGTCTGGATGCCGCCCTGCGCCTGAGCCGGCGCCTGCACGCCCATATCGGCGTCAGCTTCATGGCGCCCGGGCCGGAGCACGTGCTCGCTGGCATGGCGAGCCTCGTGCCGATAGGCTGCGCGACCATCGAGGCCATTGAGCAGGGCGTGCGGGAGGCAGCCGCTGAAGGCAAGGCGGCCCTCCAGGCCTGGTGCGAGCGCGAGGCGGTGCCGTTCATGCCGGCCGGGGAGCGCCTCGACGCCACCTTCGCGACCTGGACCGAACTTTCCGGGGAGGTTGAGCCTCTCCTGACGCTCGCGGGCCGCGTCAACGACCTGGTCGTCATCGGCTGGCCCGACCCGGAGGTTCCGTTCACCGGTCGCGCGCTCGATACCGCCCTGTTCTCGGTCGGCCGACCGACACTGATGGTCGGCGAGACCGTTCCTCACGACCTGCTGGACCACGTCATCATCGCCTGGAACGGCAGCCTGGAGGCGACGCGCCTGATCGGCCAATCCGTCACGCTGCTGCACGAGGCCACCCGGGTCACGGTCGTGTATGCGCGGACCGAGCGCTTCGAAGAGGCGCAGGCCGCGGACCTGTGCGGCTACCTGCGCTGGCACGGGATCGTGGCGGAGGCCGTGACCCTGCCAGTTCAGGACGGGACCCCGGTCGGCGCGGCGCTCCTGGCCGAGGCCGAGCGGCGGAACGCCTCGATGCTGGCGCTTGGCGCCTACACCCACAGCCGCGTGCGCGAGTTCCTGCTCGGCGGCGTCACCCGGCACGTCATCGAGAACGCCCGCATCCCGGTCCTCATGGCTCACTGACGAACGGGCGGAGGTGCCGCATCTTGAGCGGCGCGGAGGCGATATGGTTGCGCCCGTGCCGTAGATTATAATAATTCCATCTCCAAGATGGTGGCGCCGAAAGTCCTGTCCTGGAGGATGCTCACGCCGGGGCAGCGCGCGCTCCTGCAACGGATGCGAAGGGAAGGGGCCCTGCTCTCGGTGCGTCCATGGGAGATGACCACGGTCCGGTCGCTGCTGGCACGCGGGCTCGTCAGACCACGGGCTCGTAGGAGGGCCGGCGATAACCAGCGCGGCCTCTGGTTCCTGACTGCCAGGGGCACACGGATTATTCCGGCATCCTTCCTCCGAACTGGGTCCGGCGAGGAGGGCCAGAGCCGCCAATGACCATGAACTGGCTCATCGACCGACTCCTGGTGCTCGGGCTCGTCGCCATCATCGCTGGGGCTGTCGTCAGTCTGTCCGCGGTCGGTTTCCGGTACGTCGGCGAGACCTGCGGGATCGCAGCCCTCGTGGCGAGCCTCGCCACTGCTTGGTTGCGCCGTTGAGCACGTTTTGAGGCTGGGCCTTCGCTAACGACGTCCTGCCCTCACCGCTGCGGGTCGTGGCAGTGCATGTGCGGCGGCGCCGTCCCGCAGTCCAAGCTACAGGTCTGGTGTGGCTTGCAGAACCACTGCAGGGTTCCGCTTTTCAGGCAGGAGCCCGAGCAGTGCCGATGGGGCGTGTTCGCCGGCTCGACGAAGGTTCCGGTCGCGTCGGGCGAGCCAGCCCTCTGTCCCGCGCGGGTTGGCGACGCGCTCGTCGCGACCGCGGCGAGGATTAGGAGGGCCGCGCGTGCCGCGGCGGCCCGCTCGGTGTCTGACATCAGTGGCTCATCAGGCAGCAGATGGGGGCATAGGCCAGAAGGTCCCGGGTCACGCCTCCGAAGGCCCACTCGCGGAAGCGACCGTGGCCGTAGGCGCCGGTGACGAGGAGGTCCGCGGCCTGCTCGGAAGCGGCGTCGATGAGCGCCTCGGAGGCCGCTGCGCCGTCGGTGTCCCTCCGGACGGCTGTGGCGTAGACGTCATGGGCCTGCAGGAAGCCGACGATGTCCTGCGGGTCGGCCGCACTGTCCCGGTCGTCGACGGAGATCACGACGACCTGTGACGCCCGCTTCAGGAACGGCAGCGCGTCCTGCACGGCGCGGCGCGCCTCGCGGGTGTTCTTCCACCCGACCGCGACGCGCTTGGCGTCGAGGTGGTCGACCCCGGGCGGCACCACCAAGACCGGCCGCCCGAGATGCATGACGAGATCCCCGGGATTGACCGAGAACAGCATGGGCCCGGGCTCGGTCTTTCGCCCCACCACGACGAGATCTGCGGCCGCGGACTGCGCGACGAGGAAGGGCAGCGGGAAATCGAGGTTCGAGCGCCACTCCACGCGGCTGCGCCCGCCGGCCGCTTCTTCGAAGGCTGCGTGGGCCTGCCTGAGGTCGTTCAGCACGATCTCGTTCGAGGCGGCCAGCGCGTAGGCGCTCGCCGGCGTCGGCCCCACCGGCGGAACGGCGTAGGCCGGGGTTTCGGCTGCCACGCCGATCAGCCGGGCGCGAAAGTCGTCGGCGAGATGGCCGGCCAAGCGAACGCGGTCCGGCGCCTGAGGCGTCAGGTCCATCGCCACCATCATGCTCGCGTAGGTCATGGACGATCTCCGGGTCGGAGGGCCGCGGAATGTGAGGGCTTGCCGGATGGGCGTGGCTGGCAACCTCACCCATCCTGCCGGGGCTCAGGCCAGCGTGAGGTGGTCCTCGACGGCGCGCACGCCCGGGCCGACCAGGCGGCGTTCTCGGCAAGCAGGCGCTCGTACCAGGCGCTCACCTTGCCCTCCAGGACGACCTTGGCGTCCTGCACCGTCACCTTGATCGCGTCCGCCTCAAGCTCGGCGTTGCGCTTGAGCGCCGCCATGATCTTCGCGCGCACGTCGGGTGCGCTCGCCTTCGGGGTCACCTCGATCAAGTTCATGATGCCGGCGACGCCCGCGAGGCGTCGAAGCGCGCGGTAGGCCTCCTCCTTCTGATATTGCCAGTCGACTTGGCCGGTCAGCGTCACCCAGCCGTTCTGGACCTTCACCTGCACGGCATTCTTCGGCACGGTGACCGACCAGTCGAGCATCTGCACCGCGCGCTGGGCCAAGTCCTCGTCGCGCGGCGGCGTCTCGCCGCCGAAGCGCACCTTGATCTCCTCGACCACGCCGCGCACGCCGCGTACCTTCTGGGCCGCCTTCTCGGCGGCGACGCGCTCCGTGTAGCTGCCGACGTGCCCGGTGAGCGTGACGATGCCGTTCTCCACGGCGACGCCGATGTGGGCCGCGCCGATGCTGGGGTCGAAGTCGAGCTCGTCGATGACGTTCTGGCGGATCAGCTTGTCGCCCATCGGTCGCCTCCTCGATGAAGTCCAGGTCGCGCCTGGCCGAACCCGACGCTAGACGCGGCAGGCGGCCGGACATTGATCCAGCGCAAGGTTTTCGCCCGCCGCGATCCGGTGCAGCATCGGACACCTCCGGGTGCCGTCACGGCAGCCCGGAAACGCGCCGAGGACGGCCACGGCGGCGACCATCTCCCCGGCGTCGAAAATCCGGTCGAACACCGGTACGTCCGAGAAGGCGCACGGCACCCGGGCGTTGCCGGCAATCAGCGCGAAGGGGATGCCCCGTCGGCGCAAGGTGCAGGCGAGCGGGAAGCAGGGACCGTGGTTCAGGTCGATGCTGACGACTGCGAAGTCCGGGGCGTCTCGTCCAGGCACTCCGTGGCATCGCCACAGGTGCCGTAGGGACCGCTGACCGCGCAACCGGCGTCAACGAGGACATCCTCCAGCCACATGCCCGGCAGCGCCTGCGGCTCGGCCACGAGAACGACGGGCCGTCTGTCTCCTCCACCTGCCTGCATCGCTCGATTCCCGCTCCCGGTTGCGATGTTGCCAGGATGGGCCGGGCAGGCCGGCCCGCGTTGCGCTAGATCAAGGGAAGCGCGGCCGTCGCCAGCATGGCGAGGACGGCGAGCAGCATGCACGCCGTGGCGGTCCAGCCGAGCAGCTTGAGCGGCCCGCTCACCGCGAAGGCGCCCATGATGTCGTGCCGGGCGGCCGCCAGCATCATCACGGCCATGACCGGCACCGCGATGACGCCGTTGACGACTGCGCTCCAGTAGAGCGCCCGGATCGGGTCGACCGCGCCCAGGCTGATGACCATGCCGACCAGCGTGGCGAGCGCCACCGTCCCGTAGAAGGCGCGCGCCTCCAGAAGGCGCCGGCCGAAGCCCACGGGCCAGCGCCGCGCCTCGCCGACCGCATAGGCTGCGGAGCCCGCGAGCACCGGCACCGCCAGGAGCCCGGTCCCGACGATGCCGAGCGCGAAGACCGTCGCTGAGAACGGACCGGCCAGCGGGCGCAATGCCTCCGCGGCCTGGGCGGAGGTCTGAATGTCGGTGATGCCGCGCGGATGCAGCACGGCGGCGGTGGTGACCATGATGGCAAGCGCTACTAGGTTCGAGAAGGCCATGCCCACGAGGGTATCCATCCCGATGCGGTGGAGCGCGGCGCGGCCCTGCTCGGGCGCGTCCAGGAGGTCGCGCCGGCGCGGAAAGGCGTGCAGGTCCTCAGCCTCCTCGGCCGCCTGCCAGAAGAACAGGTACGGGCTGATCGTCGTCCCGAAGAGCGCGACGAGCGTGGTCAGCCCCGTGTCGCTGAGGTCGAGCTTCGGAATGGCCAGTGCCGTGCCGAGGTCCCACCAGGAGACACGGGCGAAGATCACCACGCCCAGATAGGCGAACAGGCTCAGCGTCAGCCATTTCAGGACGGCGACGTAGCGCGTGTACTGAAGGACGAGTTGCATGAAGGCGCAGATGCCGGCGAAGAGGACGACGTAGAGCCAGCGCGGGCCCGGCAGCAGGAGGTCGAGGGCGTCTGCCATCGCGCCGAGGTCGGCCCCGAGGTTCAGGATGTTGGCTGCCAGCAGAAGAAGCACGACGGACTGCAGCAGGCCATTCGGGTAGTGTTCGCGCAGCACGCCGGCGATGCCGTGGCCGGTAGTGCGCCCGATCCGGGCCGAAACCATCTGCACCGCCGCCATAAGTGGCAGGGTGTACAGCATGGTCCAGCACAGGCCGTAGCCGAGTTGAGCCCCAGCCTGACCGTAGGTGGCGATGCCGCTCGGGTCGTCGTCCGAGGCGCCGGTGATCAGGCCGGGGCCGAGGACGCGCAGCCAGCGCGGCTTCGAGAGCCCGGCGGCGGCCCCTGGGCCTTCCGGATCGTCGTCGTCGGCCTCATCGGCCGCGGGCAGGACCGATGTGCTCATGCCGCCGACTTCGAAGCCGCAGTGTCCGCTCCGGGGCGCATCGTGCGCGCCACCCTCACGGCGGCGGCCAGGTCGTCGCAGTCGGTGCCGTAGCGGCGGCAGAGTTCGTCCAGCCACTGCGGCCGGGCGTCAGCTGCATCGGGGATGTCGGAGTACGGGACGTGGTACATGCCGTCGAGCGCCTCGATGCCGTAGCCGGTGACGGCCCACTGCCGTCCCTGCCAATGCACGGGTTCGGTGAGTTCGTGGCTCATGGTGGCCTCCTCAGACGACGAGCTCGGTGATCTCGCAGGCGTCGGCGCGCAGCCGCCAATCGACGATGCCGGCGGCCTCGCAGAACATCGTCTTGGCGACCTCGACGGCGGTCACGTCCGAGGTGGCCGTGACGACGACTTGCCGCTGCAGCGTGCAGCGGTCGTAGCCCGTGGCGTCCGAGACGACCTTGTGGAAGGCAATGAGATACCTGAGCATCGCTCGTCTCCGCTTGCGGGGACCGACCTTCGCGCCCGACGAAGGCAGCAGCCTTGATCCAGCGCAAAGGCGCCGGCCCTCAGGGACCGGCCGTCGGCGGGACGAGGCGTTCGCGACCCGGCTCGTCGTCCGCAGGATGTCGGGACCTCGCGGCGCGGTGGGCATGCGCCTTCCCGTGCAGCGGCCAGTAGCGCTCCATCGCGAGATAGGTGAACGAGGCCGACCAGCCGATCAGGAGCAGGCCGTTCAGCGCCTCGACGCCCGTGAGAAGGCGGGCGTGGCCGACGGGAGCGTGATCGCCGTAGCCGAGCGAGGAGTAGGCGACCACTGAGACGAACAGGCAATCCTCGAAGGTCTCGATGGGCACGCCCGAGAAGGCGCCGAGCCCGAGCCGCAGGACGAGGAGCCAGTAGGCGCCCGCGTAGACCCAAACCGCGACGGTGTGGCCCGCGAAGGCGGCGAGCACCACCGCGATGATGCGCCAGCGCGGCGGCACCGGGAGCTCGGCGAGGTGCTCCGAGGTGAGGCGCAGCGTCTCGTAGAGCACCAGGATGGTGATCATCACGAGAACGACGCTGGCGACCAGGATGACGAGCATAGCTTTCAGTCCCGAGGGATGGCTCAAGGCCAGCCTGCCCACGCGTCCAGCCAGTTCATTGACCTGCCTCAAGACCAAATACTGGTTCTTCGGGGGCCATGAGGGCCATGCCCGTCATGCCGTGATCCAGATCAACGCGGCCCTCGACTCGATGGCGTTCGATGTTTCTCAGCGCCCCTGTTGGGCGCCCCAAGCCAGGAGGCGATCATGGCAGATATCCACGTAGCCGAGGATCTCTGGTCCACGGGCATGTTGCCCGAGGGCGTCCTCGAGCGATGGCTCGTCTCGGACGGAGCGAGCGTGCGGGCCGGCGAGGCCGTGGCCGCCGTGCGGATCGGCGAGGCCCTCCACGACATCGTCTCGCCGGCCAGCGGGCGCCTGGAGGTGCTGGCGCCGGCGAGCGAGGTGGTCGACCCCGGCTGCATCATCGCCGAGATCCATGCCTGAGGCCCAGCCGCGGGCGTGCGGCCGCCCCGGCATCCTGGAGGTTCGTCATGTCCCGGACGAGAGTCCATGTCCTGCGCGCTTTGACCATCGGCTGCCTGCTTGCGGCCTCCATCGCCCGTCCGGCCGCGGATCCCGCCGAGGACCACCGTGTCCGGGGCTGGACCATCGCCACGCAGCTCTGCATCCAGTGCCACGTCATCGGTCGCGGGCCGCAAGCGGGCGAGTTTGTCGGCCCTGCCTTCCTGCGGGTCGCCAACATGCCCTCGACGACCGGCATGTCCCTCAACGTCTTCCTGCAGAGCCACCACCAGCGGATGCCGAGTCTGCGGCTCGACCGCGACGAGATGGACGCCGTCATCGCCTACATCCTCAGCCTCAAGGGCACTGGGCCCGCACGACCTTGAGACGCGACAAATTCCGGAGTGGCCACGATGAACGAGCTGACGCTTCTGTCCACCGACTCGCTTCCCGCTCTCCAGACCGTCCTGGACGGCCTCGGGACGGGGCAGGCCCTGCGGCTAACGAACACGGATTGCGACCGTCTCTTCGGCGTCAACGACGCGCGCATGGGCCGGGTACGGAACTTTGCACGCGGCCACAACTGCATCGCGCTCTGGGACGACGATGGCCTGACCTTCTGCCGGCAGCCGCCGGCCGCCGCACGTTGGCGGCCCCCTCCCGCCGGTGAGCCTCGCACCTAGGCCGCTGCTCTCGCGGCGGAGCTCCTTCGTCCGCGAGAGCGAGGCGCGCCAGCGGGCGTTGATCGAGGGTGTGCCGCAGCTCGTTTGGCGAGCCACAGCCGGCGGCAAGTGGACGTGGGTCAGCCCGCAATGGTGCGCCCACACCGGTCTCTCGGAGGAGCAGCGTCGGGATCTTGGCTGGCTGGAAGCGGTCGAGCCCGACGACCGCGAAGCCGCCATGGCTGCTTGGGCCGAGGCTCAGCACACCGGTCGCTTCGACGTCGAGTTCCGGCTCTGCCACGGCCAGGAGCAGCGCTACCGCTGGTTTACCGCCCGCGCGACGCCGGTGCGCGACGAGCAGGGTCGGATCATCGAGTGGCTGGGCACCTCCACCGAAATCGACGAGCTGCGCCAGCTCCAGGAAAGACAGAAAGTGTTGGTGGCCGAGTTGCAGCACCGCACCCGCAACCTGCTCGGCGTGGTGCGCTCGATCGCACAGCAGACCATGGCGCAGACCGGCCCGACGTAGCGCTTCCGCGAGCAGTCCACCGACCGGCTGTCTGCCCTCTCGCGCGTCCAGGGCTTGCTCTCGCACGCGGCGAAGAGCCGATCACCATTCGCGCTCTGATCCAGACGGAACTCGATGCCCTCGGAGCTGCCGCCATGCAGGAGCGCATTCTGCTCGACGGGCCGTCAGTTCGTCTGCGCAAGGCGACGGTGCAGACCCTCGCGCTGGCACTGCACGAACTCGCGACCAACGCCCGCAAGTATGGTGCCCTCACGACAGAGCATGGGCAGATCCGGGTGACGTGGCGGACCTACGCGGCTGACGGCGAGGGCCCACGGCTCGCTTTGGCTTGGGTCGAGGAAGGCCTCGATCGTTCGCGCGAGCAACAAAGCCCGATGTCGGCCCATCGCGGCTATGGACGCGAGCTGATCGAGCGGGCTCTCACTTACGTTCTGCGAGCCAAGACGAGCTACGAACTCGGCGAGACGGCGCTGCGATGCTCCATCGAGCTGCCGCTTACCGAGGCAGACAAGGCAAGGAGCAGAGCATGACCTCAGCCACGGATCCGCTCGCCAGCTGCCGTGTGCTCGTGGTGGAGGACGACTACTTCCTCGCCACCGACATGCGGCGCGAGTTCGAGGCGAGCGGACCGGAGGTGCTGGGTCCGGTGCCGCGCGTCGAGGAGGCGCTGGCGCTGATTGCGGCCACGCCTCGGATTGACGGGGCGGTGCTGGACGTGAACCTGCAGGAGGAGATGGTCTACCCCGTGGCCGATGCCCTGCAGGCGCGTGGCGTGCCCTTCGTCTTCGCCACGGGCTACGAGAAGACGGTGATCCCGGACCGCTATGCTGGCGTGAAGCATTGCGAGAAGCCACTTGAGGCCGCTCAGGTCGCCAAGGCGCTGTTCGCCTGAGCGCCGTCGAGGACGTTCCGTAACGCCCAGTCGGCGAATGACCGCTTTGGAGATGCCGGGCGGATCTGCTGAACGGCCGGAATGGGCGCAATGCCGAATGGCTGATCCTGGCCGGAAGGAGCCCGTCCGCTTCGTGGGTCAAGCCGCGGGTAAACAGATGAGGTGGATGCCTCCCGCCCCCGGCATCTGAGTGCCACGTTGGGTTGGCTGCCAGGCGAACCCGAACGAAGCAGCCATCCGCTATGCAGGTTACCACTGTTGGCCTCGATCTGGCCAAGCGCATCTTCCAGGTCCATGCCGTCGAGGCCTCCGGGCACATTATCATACGCAAGGCGCTGCGCCGGACTCATGTGCTACCGTTCTTCGCCAAGGTGCCGGCCTGCCTCATCGGCATCGACGCCTGTGGCACGTCACACTACCGGGCACGGGAACTGACGAAGCTCGGCCACAATGTGCGGTCGATGCCACCGGCCTACGTCAAGCCGTATCTGAAGCGCGGCAAGAAGGACGCGGTCGATGCCGAAGCGATCTGCGAGGCAGTGATGCGCCCGAGTATGCGCTTCGTGGCGGCAAGGTCCGCCGAGCAGCAAGCCGCCTTGTCGCTCCACCGCACGCGCGATCTCCTCGTCAAACAGCGCACGCAGCTCGTGAACATGATCCGCGGCCTCTTGGCCGAGTTCGGCATCGACGTCCCGGACGGGGTCGAACGAGCGCTTGGATTGGCGCGCCGGATCGCCGCGAAGGAAGCCGCGCCCGACGTGCCGGCCACCGCGATGCAGGTCCTCGACCTCCTGTCCGAGCAGGTCCTCGACACGCAGGCCCGGCTTCAGGTGATTGACCGCTCGTTGCTGGCCTTGCGACGCAGCGACGACGTCGCTTGCCCGACAGGCGAGACACAAGCCGGAGACGGCGGACCCAGGCCTTGTTGCCCTGCTCGCACGCAAGCCTGTGCGCGTGGCAAGTGTGGCCATGGCGAACAAGATGGCACGCGTTGTCTGGGCGATCATGGCCCGGCGCGCGGTCTATTAGGCTCGCCATGTCCCGACGTTGGCGGCATGAGAGGCTGAGACCACCAAGAGCCACACGCTGAGAGTTCGAGCTGAGCCACCTATTGGTCGGCTCCAGGAGGTTGTGAGAGCGACGCGATGTGATGGCGATACCGGTCAGGCCGGGAGCAGGGACACCCTATGGAACGTCCGAGGCGTCATAGCCTGATAAGCAGATTGAGACCCTGCTCGCCGACCCCATCAAGGCCAGCAGCTTCGAACGGCTGCATCAACAGGCCGGACAGACGACTGCACCCGACCTCTGCGCTGTAACGTCGAATCTCCTCTTGCAACGCGGGAGTCATCCACAGAGGACGTTCGGCGAGCCTCATCTGAATGCCACGAACCCGCTGAGAGCCTGCAGGCCGCTCATCACCGCTATAGTTGCAAGCAAGAAGAGCGAGATTGCGCGATGGCGTGAAGCCGAACTTCTTTTGAACAGCTGCTCCCCCGCCCAGCTTCCCAACAGCATCAACGGCAGGCCAATCAAAATTGACGGTAGCATATCGAAGTGGATCATTCCGGCAATAACAAGACTTGCGGCGCTCGTCAGAGAGCAAGCAAGAAAAAATATCAGCAATGAGGCTCGTATCTGTGCGACTGTTAGAGGCATCGCCAGATAGTACGCGACAACAGGCGGCCCAGGCATTGCGGCAAGACCGTTGAACAGACCGGCTGCAAAGCCAACCCACCCACTATGATGGCCACTGGGAACTCTCGGGAAATTGAAGCCCCTAGCCAAGGCAAGCGTGCCGACCATGCACGCGAGGGCAATTGCGAGGCGTGCAGCGGCGGGAGAGGCGATCGCAAGTACGAGCACACCGATTGGCGATCCGATCATGGCTCCGGCGATGAGCCACTTCAACGAGGGCCAGTGCCCGGAGCGGTGAGCGTATCGCAAATCGGCGAGGCCTCCACAGAGTTGGAGACCGACGGCAAGAGGTACTGCATGACTTGGCGGCAAGAAAAATCCTAGAAGCGGAACTGCCGCGAGAGCGAAACCGAAGCCAGCGAAGCCGCGGATCAGGGCGGCCACTAGGATCGCGAGTGCTGCGCCGAGTTGAACGTCGGCTTGGAGCGCCGAGTAGACAGAACCCACAGTCGCCATCCTTCATCGACTGCAGAGTTACTGCCCGAGTCGAGCTGTGCCGGACCTCTGATCGGCCCGCACGAGGGGGCCTCTTTCGAAGTTAGGGCAGAGTGGGTCTCCGCTCCAAGGGTTGCTTGGCTGACCGAGCCGACCGACCTGACCGGCTGGCTTTGGACCAGGCAGAATGAGAGGATCAGCCAGGACCGGAGGAGCTGGAGATGAGAGAACGACAGAGGCTGAGCGCGGAGTAGGTCGTGCTGAGGCTGCGCCGGATCGAGGTGCAGATGGCGCAGGGCAAGAGCCTGGCTCTCGCTTGGCTGAGGCGGAAATTTCAGAGTGTGGGCTGGCCACTTGGTGTGGTCAGCTATGGGGTTCAGTCGCCAGTGCGGTCCGCAGAGCCTTCCGGTCAGTCTTGCCCACGTTGTTCGTTGGCAAGACCTCGATATTGCGGATCTCGGCAGGCACGTAGATGCGCGCGAGCGAGCCCTTCACGAAGGCCTTGAGAGCAGGCTCGTCGAGTTGCTCGCCCTCCTTCAGGACCACGAAGGCGACGGGCACCTCACCGAGATCGGCATCGGGAGCGCCGACCACGCAGCAGTCGCGGACAGCTGGATGCGTTGCAAGATGCCGCTCGATCAGAGCGGGCGAGATGTTCTCGCCGCCGCGGATGATCACGTCCTTGATGCGACCCGTTATCGAGAGGAAGCCCTCCTCGTCGAAGCGCCCCAGGTCGCCTGTCCGCAGCCAGCCATCGACGATTGGCTGCTCCGTGCTCCCGAGATATCCGGCCATGAGGGCGGGCCCCGAGATCCGGATCTCGCCCTCGCTCCCTCTCTCTGCTTCCGCGTTGGTGGCAGGATCGAACAGGCAGACAACCTGGCCGAAAAGCACCGTGCCGATCGTGCCGATCTTGCGATGGTCGGGCGGGTTCATCGTGGAGGTGCAGGTTGCCTCCGACAGGCCGTAGGAAACGACCAGCGGCACGCCGAAGGCGTCCTCGATCTGCTGGTGAAGCGTAGGGGTGATCGGTGCCGAACCACAGCGAAGAAAGCGGAGCGCGGGGAAGCGCTCGCCAGGTGTGAGGTGCGGGAGCATGCGCGCGTAGATCGTCGGAACGCCGGTCATGTAGGTCGGCGCATCGTTGCGAAACGCCTCGATCGCGGCCTCCGGTCGGAAGCGGTCGTGGAGGATCACGCTGGCGCCGGCGAGGAAGGGGACGATCAGCTGATTGTTGACACCGTTCGTGTGATAGAGCGGCATGACGTGGAGGAGCCTGTCCTGCGGGCTCGTGCCGGTGTGGCGCAGAACCCCGTCCGCATTGCAAATCAGGCTGCCGTGCCGCAGAACGACCCCCTTCGGCCGGCCGGTGCTGCCCGAGGTGAAGAGCAGCATCGCGATGTCGTTGCTGTCGAGGCCGTCATCGATGAAGACGCCGCCGCTGTTCAGGGTGCCCAGACCCCGCACTGCGACGCTGCGGGGTGACTGATCTACGAAGCGGTCGATCAGGCTCTCATCGACGACGAGGTAGCGCATCCCGACCGTCTCCGCCTGCTCGGTAACGGCCTCGGACGCGAGCCCGGGCTCGATGAAGCAGACGCAGGCTCCGGCCTGCATCGCGCCGAAGTAGACGGCGATCGCGGCAACGGTCTTCGGTGCGATGATGCCGACCTTTGCTCCGCGCGCGATGCCCCAATCGTGGCACCCAGCGGCGTAGCCATCGATCAGGCGGCCAAGTTCCGCATAGGTCAAGGTCGCGGGACCGGAGATGGCCGTCCGGCCGGCCTGCGCATGCTGCGCGATCGCCTCTCGCAGGCGTGCGCTGATCGACGTCGTCATGGCCTCGCTCCTCCCATTCTACGTTTGTGTCAGCGCAGGCGGATCGCCGCGTCGCGCTCGAACTGGCCGTCGGGATCGAGGGCGGCGAGCGCCTCCGCCTCGGCCGGGGTCGGTGCCGTCGTCGGCTCTGCGCCGTCAGCCTCGAAGGCGAATCCGGTCCGCGCCCGCACCTCGTCGAGGCTTGCCGCAGGGTGCCAGGAGGCGAGGACGAGGCGCCCGTCGCGCTTCGTGAAGACCGCGATCGGCGTCACCACGCCGTGCATGCCGCCGGAGGCGGTGACGAAGTCGAGGGTCTCGACCAGGGTCCGGCGGGAATGCTCGGTCCGCCACGTGACCGCGCGGCGCGCGGTCGGAAGCATCACGGCGCCGCCGCCGCCGCCCGGCAGGCGCACCTTTGGGGCGTGCCAGTCGCCGATGCAGGAGACGTTGGTGCGCCCGAGGCCGTCGACCTGGGCCGCGCCGAGGAAGCAGAGGTCCATCTGCCCGCGGGTGCAGAGGTCGTAGAAGTCCTCGTTGGCGAAGATCGAACGCGACCCTTCCGCCAGAACCGGGTCGGACGATGAGATCGGCACCTTCGAGGGGCTCGGATCCACGCCGCCTGCCACGTTGATGTAGGTGAACGCGAACGGATAGGCGCGCTTGGCCAGCAGGCAGGCCAGCATCGGCAGCGCCGAGTTGACACCGCTGAAGGTGATCTCGTTCGGCCGGACGAACCGAGCGAGGTTCGTGACGATGTAGGAGAAGCCGGACCACTCAGACATGGGCCGCCTCCCGGGCCTCGGGGGCTGCATCGAGATGGGCCCGGAGCACGCCGGCGGCGTCCTCCATGTAGGCCTCGACGGCTGGGTAATCGACTTCGTAGTGCGGCCAGCAGGAGCCGGGCCACGCACCGTTCGGGACGATGCTGACCGCCTCGACAAGGAAGTGGGGCACCAGCGTCAATTCGGGCTGATCGCGAAACGACGCGCTCGACGCGACTCGCTCGGCGACGACGAGGACCCGCTTGGCGGACCGGCTCATGATGCGGTCCCAATGCGAGGTGCCGTGGACGCGCACGTCCCCCTCCTCGCTGACCTCGTTGGCCTGGATGACGGCGAAGTCCGGGGTGATCCGCGGGATGACGTAGACCGTCTCGCCGCTGCCGTAGGGGTCCTCGACCGTCTTCCAGCCGTTCAGCGCGGGCAGGTCTGAGCCGTGGATGCCGCCGCAGGGCATGAAGGGCACGCCGAAGGCCGCCGCCCGCAACCCCGCGGTGAGGCTCGCGCAGGCGTGCTCCTCCAGGCGGATCCGGCCGGTCTCGACCGCACGCCGATACCAGGGCGCGAGACCGAAATTGCCCTCCATCGCGACGATGCCGGCGCGCGCCCGGCTCAGGGCCCCGGCCCGGCAGAGAATGTCGATGTCGTAGCCGGGCGACTGCTTGATCACCTCGAGGTCCTTCCGCCCCTGGCGGATCAACTCGCGCACGAGGGCGAAGGGGCCGCGGTGCAGGAAGCTGCCGCCGAGGGCGAGGGAGCTGCCGTCGGCCACGCGGGCGGCGAGTTCCTCGAGGGGAACGATTTTCGATTTGCCGAGACTCACGGGCGCTTCTCCCGATTCAACAGTGTTCAGGCGCGGTAGGCTCGGATGCGCTCCTTCAGCCCTGGACGGGCGGCGGAGGTCACGAGATCGGCGAGGTCCTGCGCCCGCGTATCGGCCGCGGTCGCGCCGTGGAGGGCTGTGGCCGCCTCGGGCGAGAGTCGGTTGGCCGCCTCCGCAGCGTTCGCGATAGCCTCCGGCCATTCCGCGGTCGGGATGCGCTCCGTCAGGAAGCCGTCCGCCAGCGCCTCCTCCGCGTCGAAGACGATGCCGTCGCCCAGGACGATGCGGGCGCGGGATCCGCCGACGCGCTCGGCGTAGCGGCGGGTGCCGAGCACGAGGCCGAAGGCGAGCCCCGGCATCCGGAAGGTCGCGCTGGGATCGGCGATGCGACGCCCGCAGGAGCAGATCAGATCGACGCCGGCGCCGAAGTTGCGCCCATGCGCCAGCGCCAGCGTGTCGAAGGGTGCGTGGCGGATAGCCTGCAGCAGCTGCTCGATTTGAATAAAGCGCAGGACGAGATCGCCCTCGGATTGATCCTCGTAGCCGCCGAAGTCGAAGCCGGCGCTGAAGTTGCGGCCGCTGCCCTTGAGCACGAGCAGGCGGATCCCGGAGTTGCCTGCTTCGGCGACCTGCTGGAGAAGGGCTTCGACCAGTGCGGCCGAGAGCGCGTTCATCTTGTCCGGCCGATTCAGCGTCAGGGTCAGGGTCGTACCGTCACGCTCGACGAGTAGCTCGCTCATCGTGCTTCCTCCTCAGGCCGTGCGGGCCAGGGCGGGCGCCGACCCCCGGCGCCGAACACTTCCTCGTTGTGCTCGCCGAGGGCCGGTGGGTCCCGGTAGATCGGGAAACCTTCGCCGGAGAACCTCAGGGGCGAGACGAAGGTGCGGGTCTCGACGCCCGACGGCAGCCGCACCGGCTGCACCCAGCCCATGTGTTCGACCTGCGGGTCGGCGAGCGCCTCGGAGTAGCTGTTGATCGGCGAGCAGGGCACGCCGGCCGCGCGGAAGCGCGCCAGAAGGTTCTCGCACGTGAAGTCCGCGAAGATCTGCTCCAGGATCTCGAGAAGCTCGCCCTGGTGCTGCGCCCGCAGGGCGGTCGAAGCGAAGCGCGGATCCTCGAACAGGTCCGGGCGTTCGATCGCGTTGCAGGCCGAGCGATAGAGCGCGTTGTTGCCTGCCGCCATCGCGAAGTAGCCGTCCTTGGCGCGGAAGGCTTGATACGGGGCGTTGCGGGGATGTGCGGAGCCGAGGCGGCGAGGATCGCGACCGCTACCGAAAAACTCGCTGGTCTGGAGCGCGCCCATCGCGAGCGTGGCGCCGAACATCGAGGCGTCGATATGTGTGCCCTTGCCGGTGGCGCGTGCCTGGAACAGAGCGGCCGCGATGGCGTAGGCCGCATAGAGGCCGGTGCCGAAATCCGAAATCGGTACGCCACACTTGACCGGCGGTGCTCCCGGCACGCCGGTGACGCTCATCACGCCGCTCATCGCCTGTAGGGTCAAGTCGAAGCCAGCTTCCTTTGAACGCGGTCCCTCCTGGCCGTAGGCGGAGATCGAGCAGTAGACGAGCGCAGGTCGATCGGCGCTGAGCGTCGCGTAGTCGAGGCCGAGGCGCTGCATGACGCCTGGGCGGTTGTTCTCCAGCACGACGTCGGCGGAGCGGATCAGCTCGCGGGCGCGAGACTTGTCGGTCGGATCCTTGAGGTCGAGCGTGACCGAGCGCTTGTTGCGGTTCAGCGAGGCGAAGTTCTCGCTGTAGTCCCCGCTCATTGGCGGCCACGCCCGCATCGTGTCGCCGCCGTCAGGGTTCTCAACCTTGATGACGTCCGCGCCCATGTCGGCGAGGAGCATGGCGCAGAACGGACCGGCAGCGACGCTGCAGAACTCGATGACCCGGATGCCGGAAAGCGGTCGCAAAGCCTTACTCCTTCGATCAGGCGAACTCGGCGGTCGCGCCCGAGGGCGCGTGACCCTGGGCGGCCCGCGGCGCGTGGTGTGACGAGAGGGTGATGGGGTTGTAGCCGAGCGCCCGGGACAGGCTGCGGGCCGCGTCGACGACGACGTCGCTGTAGCGGCGCAGGGCTGCCGGGTTCAGGCGGTCGGCAGGGCCGGAGATGCCGATCGCGGCGCCGGGGCGCCCCATCGCATCATGGACGATGGCGGCGAGCCCGCAGACACCCTCACGCCACTCGCCGCGGTTGACCGCAAATCCCTGGATCCGGACCTGCTCGAGTTCACGTCGCAGGAGATCCAGGCTCGAGATCGTGCGGGATGTGTGGACCTGAAGCCCTTCCGGCAGGTGCGCCAATGCCTCTTCCTGATAGGCGAGCAGCGCCTTGCCAGAAGCCACGCAGTAGGCCGGAGCACGGCCGCCGATCGAAGAATAAGCCCGCACCGGATGCGGGCTCTCGATCTTGTGCAGGTAGATGACCTCGGCCTTGTCGAGAACCGACAGGTGGATCGTCTCCTGCGTCTGCTCGGCCAGCGCCCGCATAAAGGGCTCCGCGACTTGCCGCACATCGATGCGGGCAAGGACAGAACTCGCCAGCTCGAACAGCTTCAGCGTGCACTCGTAGGTGCCGGCCGGGGTGGCCCGCGCGTAGCCTGCCGAGACCAGGGTCTGCAGCGTGCGGTGCACGTTGCTCTTCGTGAGGTCCAGGGAGCGGGCCAGATCGCTGACGCCGCGCGGCGTCTCGCTGGCGGCGAGGTGCTCGAGAACCGTCAGGCCTTTGAGGAGCGTGCTGTCCATCGTTCTAATATCCGATACAGCGTTCTGGATTATGCTAGGGCTGTCCCTGGAGGTCCGTCAAGGCCGCAGAAGGATAAAGTAGAAAGATCCTTACAATGTCGGTTTGATGACTGAATCAAGCGTCGCTGTTATCATTCGCTTTTTCGATTGACGGAGAGTGGAGGCATTGATTAGCGTAGTGATAGATGAGACGGCGTTCTAAATAATAGAACAATTTGGCGCTGTTCATCGACATCGGGGGCAACCCCGGACGAAGGACCACCCCGCTGTCGGGAGAGGGAACATGGACGCCACGGTAAAAAGGCCGCCGACGAAGAAGGACGTCTTTCGCGTCGTCAGCGGCAACTTCCTCGAGATGTTCGACTTCATGGTCTACGGCTTCTACGCCGCTGCGGTGGCGAAGGCCGTGTTCCCGAACGACAACGAGTTCGTCTCGTTGATGCTGTCGCTCGTCACGTTCGGCGTCGGCTTCCTGATGCGCCCGCTCGGCGCCATCGTGCTGGGCGCCTACATCGATCGGCACGGACGGCGCGCCGGCCTCGTCATGAGCCTCGCGATCATGTCGGTCGGCGTCGCCCTGATCGCCTTCACGCCGACCTACGCCGCAATCGGCATCGCCGCCCCGATCCTCGTCCTGATTGGACGCTTGCTCCAGGGCTTCTCCGCAGGCGCTGAGTCCGGCGGCGTTTCGGTCTACCTGTCCGAGATCGCGACCCCCGGAACCGCGGCTTCTACGTGAGCTGGCAGTCGGCGAGCCAGCAGGTCGCCGTCGTCTTCGCCGCCGTCATCGGCGTGACGCTGCGCGGTCTTCTCACCGAGGAGCAGATGATGACCTGGGGCTGGCGCATCCCGTTCCTGATCGGCTGCCTGATCATCCCGGTGCTGTTCTGGATCCGGCGCTCGATGCAGGAGAGCGAGGATTTCGCCCAGCGTGCCAAGCACCGCCGCGCGACGCTCGGCGAGATCTACGGCTCGCTTCTCCAGAACTGGGCCATCGTCCTGAAGGCCGTCCTGCTCGTGACGCTGACGAGCGTGTTCTTCTACATGATCACGGCCTACACGCCGACCTACGCGCGGCAGGTGCTCGGCCTGAGCGATCAGGACAGCTTCATCGTCACGGTCTGCGTCGGCCTCGCGAACTTCGTCTGGGTTCCCGTCATGGGCGCGGTGTCGGACCGGGTCGGCCGCCTCCCGGTCCTTCTCGTGTTCTCGGTGCTCATTGGGATCACCGCCTACCCGATCATGGCGTGGCTTGTTTCCGACCCGTCGTTCGGCCGGCTTCTGGCCACGCTGATGTGGATGTCATTCCTCTACGGCGGCTACCAGGGCGTCATGGTCGTCACGCTGACTGAGATCATGCCGCCGGAGGTTCGCGCCACCGGCTTCTCGCTGGCCTACAGCCTGGCTCAGGCAATCTTCGGCGGGTTCACACCGGCGATCTGCACTTACCTAATCCACGCATCGGGCAACAAAGCGATGCCCGGCCTCTGGCTTGCCTGCGCCGCGATGTTCTCGATCGTGGGCGCGCTGACGCTCTACCGCAATGCGCACATCGCGCGGCGGTCGGCTCCGTCCGCCAGACTCGCCTGATCTTCCGCTCAAGCCATGCGAGCCGGCAGGCTCGCATGGCTTCCACAACTGCCCGGGGGAGCAATCCCGCCCGGGTGTCGTCACTCCGTGAACGTGGCCCTGAGGGGGCGAGACTTGAGGCAGGACGGATGACATGGGCCTGAGAACCTCGGCGCGAGAAGCACCGGCAAATTTGCAGGTGAAGGCGGGTGAGATACCGGGCCTACTGCTGGGCATCATGCTGTGCCTGACAATCGCCGTTGTCGCGGCGGGTATCCAGAACATCCAGGAATCGAGCCTCGGTCACCCCTATATCGAAGCAATTGTCCTCGCCATTCTGATCGGCCTCGGCCTCCGCAGCGCCTGGCAGCCAAGTCCCCGCTTTCATGCCGGCATCGCGTTCAGCGCCAAGCAATTGCTTGAGGTGGCCGTTGCGCTGCTCGGCGCCTCGTTGAGCTTCGGCGCGATCCTGGCTTCCGGTCCCGCGCTTCTCGCCGGCATCGTCGCGATCGTCATCCTGGCGAACGCAGCGAGCTACGGGCTCTGCCGGGCCTTCGGCCTGCCGGCCCGCATGGCACTGCTCGTGGCCTGCGGGAACGCGATCTGCGGCAACTCGGCCATCGCCGCGGTGGCGCCCGTGATCGGCGCCGACAGCAAGGATGTCGCCGCGGCGATCGCCTTCACGGCGGTGCTGGGCGTCCTCCTGGTGCTCGGCTTGCCGCTGTTCATCCCACTCGTCGGGCTGTCGCAGAACCAGTACGGCGTCCTGGCGGGCCTGACCGTCTACGCCGTGCCGCAGGTCTTGGCCGCGACTGTGCCGGTCGGGCTGATCGCCACGCAGGTCGGCACGCTCGTCAAGCTCGTCCGGGTGCTGATGCTGGGGCCCGTTGTCGTGGTGCTCTCGCTGATCGCCCCGCTGCTGCCGCCTGAAGGCGCGACGGCGCAGGGCCGACCGACCCACCTCAGCTTCTTCAGGCTGGTGCCCTGGTTCATCCTTGGCTTCATGACGCTCGCGGGTCTGCGTTCGCTCGGGCTGATACCGGATGGAGCTGCTGGGCCGCTGAAGCAGGTCGCGAGCTACTTGACGGTTGTGTCGATGGCAGCTCTCGGGCTCGGCGTGGACGTTCGAGCCCTTGCTCGAGTCGGCGGACGCGTGACGGCCGCCGTCACAGCCTCCCTCGTCGTGCTGATCGCCATCAGCCTAGCCCTCATCTACGCTCTCGGCTCCGCTTGAGGCGCTGCAAGAGCTTTCCAGTCAATGGTAGTTGAGCCTGCCAACGCCGCGTACCTGCGTGCAAGCCTTCAATGAGCTCGCGAACCGCTCGGGCTCTGACCCAGAGGCCAGATCGCGGGCGCCGAGCTGATTCTTGCTCAGCTGATCGCACGCGATGATCGTTTGCGAGCCATCGCAACGTAACTGCACAGCTCCGATGCCGCGAGAAGGCGCCAAAAACGCTATCGATACAGGCTCAGCTCAGGTCTCGGGTCGGCAACAAAACCATCGCGATTTGGCATCTGCACTTTCGGCAGCGTCGTCGCGTCTATTTTTTTGTCCTTTTTTATAATTTTGCCCTGTGCAAGGACATACGCCACAACACTGTAAACCTGGTCATCGCTCAGTGAGCCTGGAGCGTTGAAGGGCATCGCACGCTTGACGTAGTCAAACAGCGTTGTTGCATACGGCCAGTAACTCTCGGTGGTCTTGACCGGATCGTTCGTGGCAACGCTGCCGCGACCGCCGATCAGCTTGTCTGCTCCGACCCCGGGTGACATGTTCCCCTGGAGTTGCTCGCCGTGACAGGCGGCACAGGTTTCCCTGAAAACGATCTCACCCTCCTTTGCCGTCCCTGAGCCAGGCGGCAGGCCCCGGCCGCTCGGCGGGATCGAAAAGTACGCGCTGAGATCAGCTTCGGTGACGGTCTGACCAACGCCGAGTCGGGTATCGGGAGCCATCTGCGCCGAGACGGAGCACGGCGCCAGGGCGGCCGCGAGGACCGCAACCATCCGGTTGACCTCACGCATGCACATTGCTGACCCCTCCATCCTGCGCAACGGCCCAGCTCTGAATGGCGTTCAGATGATAGATGGAGGCCGCCGGGCCGTGGTCCCCGCGGATCGCGACCAGCTCGGCAAGCGTCGGCTGCAGGTAGCCGGTCTCGTCGGTGCATCGGCTCTGCAGGACGACCGGTGTACCATCCCACCGCCAGGGGAAGGAGAACCGCACCGTGCACATCGGCTCCGGCGTCGACTCGAGACGGGCCGGGTACCAAGTCTTGCCGGCATCGATTGAGACGTCGACGGATTGGACGCGCCCGCGGCCCGACCAGGCAAAGCCGGTGATCGTGTAGAGACCCGGCCCTGGCAAGCGCATATCACCTGACGGAAAGGTGATGACCGACTTCGCCTCCATATCGAGCGTGAACATACGCGCCCGACCGTCGGCCATCAGGTCGGTGTACTTCGACGTCTCTTCACGTGTCATAAATGGCTTGTCGCTGACCTCGAGACGGCGCAGCCACTTGATGTGCGTGTTGCCCTCGTACCCGGGCAGCAGCAAGCGAATGGGATAGCCTTGCTCAGGCCGGATCGCTTCGCCGTTCTGACCGTAGGCGATCATCGCGTCCTTGAGCATCTTCTCCATCGGGATCGACCGCGTCATCACGGCGGCGTCCGCGCCTTCTGCCAGTACCCAGGTGCTATCCGGTTCGAGACCCACCTCACGAGCCAGCGTTGAGAAGAGCACCCCAGTCCACTCGGAGGTGCTAAGAGCCTGTTTGAGGTCTTGTTTTCAGGCGGGATTGTTGAGGGCGTTGGCGGCCATGAGGCTGGCGACGCAGGCGAGGCGTCCCGTTGCAACGTCGAGGCGACCAGCGCGCTCACGGAGCAGGCCACCCCAGTGGCTGAGCCAGCCGAAGGTTCTCTCTACGACCCAGCGCCGCTCCAGCACGACGAAGCCCTTCTGGTCCGGCTGCTTCTCGACCACGCGGTGGCGCATGCCGTGGAGGTTGCACCATTCTTGGCAGCGCTCGGCCGTGAAGGCACCGTCGAGGAGAGCCAGACGCAGGCTGGGCCACGTCTGCTTGCCCGCATCCAGCGCCGGCAGCGTGTCGCGATCCTGCACGTTGGCGGGCACGACAGCCAGCGCCAGGACGTGCCCTTGGGCATCCACCAGAGCCACGCGTTTGCGCCCGACCAGCTTCTTGGCACCATCGTAGCCGCGCGGCCCGCGGACCCCGATGCACTTGACGCTTTGCGTGTCGATGACCGCCAGCCGTGGATCGGGCCGACGTCCGCAACGCCGCCGCTGACGGCGCGCCAGAGCCCGCATCAGGCTCTCGAACAGGCCCTTCTCGATCCAGCGCCGGAACCAGCCATAGACCGTGCGCCAGGGCGGAAAGCCGGCCGGCAATGCCCGCCAACCTCCGCCCGTCCGCAGGTGCCAAGCGATCCCGGCCAGCACTTGACGCGCCGCTGTCGCTTCTGGACGGCCCGGCGGATCGGCTCGTTTCAGAAAACAGGCCACCTCGTCCAAGCCAGCCTGCAACACCATGTCCTTCAGGCGCGACTCATGACGCGTCCGATGTCGGTCCGTCCACATCTGCTCTCCACTCCGCCCCGCCAGGCGGAATTCATGTTGGCTCATGAGACAGATGGGGACGGCCGGCGGAGGTGCTCAAACAGGCTCTAAGAAGCCCGTGCGTTTCTTGGACAGTCTTACGGGTTGGCTTCTTCCACTCGGTCAGGCCGTTGCCGGAGCACTCGATGAAGTGCTTCCGCGTCACCGAGGGCAGGCGCTTGATTTCAGCCATGGTGAACCGCTTCGGCGTGTCGACCATCCCGTGCACGATGAGGCTGTGGCGGCTCGGATCGATGGTCGGGATCCCGCCGTGATGCCGTTCGAAGTGCAGGCCCGAGGGCGTGAGGTTTCCATCGAGCGCCGCCAGCGGCGTCAAAGACCAGGACGTGTTCTCGTTCGGAGTGGGGTAACGGACACGAACAGCCGTTTCGAACTGGGAACGTGAACCGTAGCCGCCGTCAGCTCCGACCGGCCGCCCCTGTTCCTTAGTTGGGTCCTCCGGGACAGCAAACCATTGGGCACCGGCGGGCGCCTTGCTTTCAGCCCGAGCGGAACCCACGCCAAAGGCCATCGCAGCCCCTGCAGGTGACCCAGCCGCCAAGAGGAAACGTCGCCGGTCAGCTTGAGCCGCGTACATGCCCTCTCGGCAGGGGCATTCCTGGACCCCGTCGGACAACCCCGGCAGAGCATCTGAGACAGGCACACCGTTACGATCAGGCATGGTACGGCTCCTCCCGTGGGGGCTTCGCATGTCTCTCCCAGGCGATCCGACACCCGGCGGCAGCCTGTCAGTCGTAAACTGAGTGGCTTAGCTCAAGCAAATGTTTCTCCATTTCAGCCGAATGAGAGAATGGCATTCTCCCGCGGGTTTCCGCGCCTTTTCGAGGGTGCGGCCACTGGCTTTGGTCGTGCCAAGATGCCAATCGGCCTGTCCAGAGCCTAGGAACTGGTCGCACGTCTTGCGTACATCACCACCTCGTCCACAATGTCCCGGGGCCACTGCCACGCGAATGTCTCCAGCCGCTCTAGGTCGTTCGCGAACAGAGCGCGGGCGGCTTCCTCGAAATCCGGCAGGTCACCTGCCATCGCCGACATGAACCTGTAGGCCGCCTCAGAGCGGGCCTTCGCCGCGGTCGCGCTCGACCTCTGGGCTGCCTCGACCAGCTTGCGCAGCGTGATGGATGCGCCCCCAGGCTGGCGAGCTAGCCAGTCCCAGTGACGCGGAAGGAGCGTCACCTCGCGCGGAACGACGCCGAGCTTGGGGCGGCCTCGCTTCGGGGTGCCCGTCTCCCGCGCGGGTGCTTGCGCCGCGGCATAGCGGGTGACCACGTCCTGCACGGAGCCGCGAAGGTCGAGGTCGATGACCTCAGCAGTCTCGCGATCGAACACCAAGATCGTCGTGCTCGGGTCTTGGTCCAGCCTCTGGCGGGCTGCTCCCGCAGCTTCGCTCAAGGTCCCGGTCGCGATCCGTGCGGTGCCGGCGAAGGCCACGCAGCGCCGCGTGTTCTGACGGATTGGAGGTCCAGCGTTCTTCGACATGCCAGCTATTTACCCGGATAGAATACGGTGTCAATAACATCCGGGTAGAAAGAGGAGGATGTCATGGACAGACAGGCCCGCAAGGCTGCCATCGCAGCTTACAAGGAGCGCAAGCCGGCGTGGGGCGTCTACGCGGTGATCTGTACAGCGACGGGCGAGGCTTGGGTTGGCCGTAGCCTGCATGTCGACAATCACCGCAACGGTCTGTGGTTTACGCTGCGACAGGGCAGCAGCCCTCACGCCTCACTGCAGGCAGCGTGGCGGGAGCACGGAGAGCGGGAGTTCAGGTTCGAAGAGCTTGAACGTCTGCGCGACGACTTCCCGGAAGTCGCCAGGACGAGCGAGCTCAAGGCGCGCCAGGAGCTTTGGTGTTCAAGGCTCCAGGCGTCGGCATTATGATCGCGGCAGCTGGCGGCCCGCATCTCGAGATGGCATCACTGGCGTTACATCGGGAAGGACATGATCGCCAGCAGAGCCAGTGTCGGCTGGGGGGAGGTCACAGCATCGTCTCTCTGATCGGGAAGCGTGGCTCTAACAAAATAGGCAGGGACACATGAAATCCGGCCGCGGCTCAGATTATCGAGCAGGCATAGGCCGCACCGCGCGCAAGCCCGCTTCGGATTTTTACGACGGAATGCTGGTGCGCTCGGCGGCAGGCGCGAAGACGTTCCATGATGTCCAGTCGGCGAATGACCGCTTTGGAGATGCCGGGCGGATCTGCTGAACGGCCGGAATGGGCGCGAAGCTGAATGTCGGCTTCCCGGCGGCAGCGACCGAGAGATGTTTGACGGCCGCCTCAGGCACCTCGCCTGAGCGGCTCTTCAGGCTGCCGTATAGCCGCCGTCGATCGGCAGGGCGACGCCGGGCAAACGCTGGCCACGTTGCCACAAAGGAACAGCATTGCAGCCACTCCTTCCGAGTGCCGGAGCAGCTTATTCGGCCGCCTTTTTCATGATCACGTCCGATACCTGAAGCTGCTCTGCCAGCATTTTCGTGATCATCGACGTGTCGATGGTCCGCAGACACACCGCCCTGAGGTGGAATAGGGCAGGGGGAGCGTGACATTGCGCGCGTGAAGGTGGTCCTGAGACCGCCCAACGCTCCGTCGGATCGGCGATACCAAGCTCTTTGCACCGGACGTTGCGGCTCAGGCAGTCCGCAGTGGCACCCCAGCCCGACGTGACAGGTCACGCAATAGAGGCGAGCCAGTCGTCAGGGCACCAGCTCAGACACGCCCTGCTCGATCGCCATGTTCTGCGCCATGCGGTCGAGCATCTCCCGCACGCGCGCGCCATGATCCTCCGTAATCCTCAGCTCAGGGCCCGTCTCCGGAAAGGCCTTCATCAGCGTCAACAGTGAGCGGATGGCGTGCCGGTCTCCGCGGAGCGCATCCCGCATCAGAGTCCGAAACAACAGCGCCTGTGCCGGCATGCGCCGGCGCTGGCCGTTCTCCGTCACTGCCACAGGCATGAACAGCGCTTCCGACAGCATTTGCGCCGTGCTCTTCTGCGCCTTCGGCCGGCCGCGCGGATTGCCGCTCTGACCTGGCTTGAAACGCGAGCCTTGCGGCGGCCGTCCAAAGCCCACCGTGTAGTCAGAGCTCTCGCTTGGGCCTGGGCGCCGGGATCGGCTCATGACCGGTCTCCTGCGCGGCTACACAGATCTAGATGTTTGATCCCAGGGTTTGATGGTGCAGTTTTCTCACGAGAGTGGAAGGACGCGCTATGGGCCAGGTTCAGCACGGGAGCGCCACGACGACAGCGGCAGTCCGTCGAGCGATACAGCATAGTCAAGCGAGCCTGAGGGCGTTGGCGGCCCGTTACGGCGTCAACCCGAAGACCGTCGCGAAGTGGAAGAAGCGGTCCTCGGTGGCTGACCGGAAGACGGGGCCAACGGAACACCGGTCTACGGTGCTGACGGCCGAGAACGAGGCGGTGATCGTCGCCTTTCGCCGGCACACCCTGCTGCCACTCGACGACTGCCTCTACGCCCTGCAGCCGACGATCCCGCACCTTACACGCTCAAGCCTGCACCGGTGCCTGCAGCGCCATGGCATCTCGCGGCTCCCCGAAGTGGATGGCGACAAGCCGCTACGTGCAAAATTCAAGCGCTACCCGCTCGGCTACTTCCACATCGATATCGCCGAGGTGCACACCAAAGAAGGCCGACTCTACCTGCTTGTGGCGATCGACCGGACCTCCAAGTTCGCCTTCGCCGAGTTGCACGAGAAGGCCACGCGCCGGGTCGCCGGCAACTTCCTGCGGGCCCTTGCTGCCGCCGTTCCCTACAAGATCCACACGGTGCTCACCGACAACGGCACGCATTTCACCGAGCCGTCCGGGAACACTTGGACGCCGGAAGAGATCAGAGCGATGCGCGCCGAGAAGGTGCTGTTCCGCTGCCACTCCTTTGAGGGCGCCTGCGCCGACCTCAACATCGAGCACCGTCTCACGAAGCCGCGCCATCCCTGGACGAATGGTCAAGTTGAGCGGATGAACCGCACGATCAAGGACGCCACCGTCAAGCGCTTCTACTACGACAGCCACAGTCAGCTTCGGCAGCACCTCGCCGACTTCGTGGCCGCCTATAACTTCGCCCGCCGCCTCAAGACGCTACGCGGCCTCACGCCCTACGAAGCTATCTGCAAAGCTTGGACGGAGGAGCCCTCTAGGTTCACCCAGAACCCGCACCACCAAATCCCGGGACCAAACATCTAGCTCAGCCTCATTCCACTCTGCCCCGACCTCAGCATAGGTCCGGCCATCCGCTTCCAGCACCGCATCCCGGCCCGTGAAGGTCTGCCAGCGCCGGATCGCCACATCCACATAAGCCGGCTCGTACTCCAGGCCGTAGCCGCAGCGGCCCACCTTCTCGGCCGCCAGCAGCGTCGTGCCGGATCCGAGAAACGGATCAAGCACGCGCGCACCCCGACCGGTGCAGTCGCGGATCGCGTCCGCCACCAGGGCCACCGGCTTCGGCGTCGGGTGGTCGGCCCGGTCAGCCTCACCGCCAAACCCGCTGCTGCCAGGATAGCTCCAGACGTTGCTGCGGTTGCGCCCGAAGCGGCCGAGCTGAACGTTGTTCTGATGCGCCTCATCGCCCACTCGGAACACCGCCACGAGCTCGTGCTGCGAGCGATAGAATGAGCCCTGGCCGGCATTCGTCTTGGCCCAGGCGCAGAGGTTCAGCAGGGCGCCGTAGAGCTCTTCACCCACGCGGATGAGGGCCGCGACATGGCGCCAGTCCATGCAGACGTCGTGCACGGCGCCGGCACGCGAGACCCGCACGGCGTTGCCGAGGCTGTCGTGGAGAAAGCGGCTGAACGCCTCCTCGCTCATCTCGCCCGAGGCGAAGGCGAACTCCCGGTGCTGCACGCGCCCGCGGCCCTGCACGTGTCCGGCGATGGGCACGTTGTAGGGCGGATCGGTGAAGACCATGTCGGCCTGCACCCCGGCCATGAGGCGGTCGAGATCGTCGGCTGCGCGCGCATCACCGCACAGGAGGCGGTGCGCGCCCAGGCACCAGAGGTCGCCTCGCCGCGTCACCGCCGGCCCGGTCACCTCGGGCATGGCGTCTTCAGGGGCGGGCTCCTCCTCCTCGTGGTCAGCGAGGATGAGGTCGATCTCACCGGTCTCGAAGCCGGTCAGTGTCAGGTCCCAGTTGAGCGGCGGCAGGAGCTCGGCGAGTTCGCCCAGTTCGATGGCAAGCAGCGCGCGGTCCCAGCCGGCCTTCTCGGCCAGCTTGTTGTCGGCCAGGACATAGGCGCGCTTCTGGGCCTCGCTCAATCCACTGGCGAGGAGGGTTGGGACGCCGGTCAGCTTGAGGAGCTTGGCGGCAGCCAGGCGGCCGTGACCGGCCAACACCATGCCGGCCTCGTCCACCAGTACGGGGTTGAGGAAGCCGAACGCCTCGATGCTGTCGGCGATCTGCCGGATCTGGTGCTTGGAGTGGGTGCGCGCATTGCGCGGGTTGGCGCGCAGTGCTGAGGGCGAGCGTGATTCCACTCGCTCGAGTAGCGAGTCGGGTCGCGGTGTCATGACTTTCCTCGGGTTTGACAGCGCGCAAGGGGCTTGCCCTGGCGCAGGGCCACTCCAGACGCGCAGCAAGAGTGCCCGAGGCCTTCCACCCGAAATAGGCGACGCGATTAACTTGGCGCTGCGATTAATCCTGCGGTGATTTACGCGCGCGCCGTCCGGGCGCCTGCCATCGTGGCGCCTGCGCCTCCTGAGCCGCGCTTCGGTAAGCGCGCTCGAAGCCGCGGTTGGACACCTGAGGGAATCGATCCCGAAGAGCCGCCTTCGACGTCGGCCCATCGGGTGCGGCACGCATCAGCTTCGTGAGCTCTCGGCGGCAGTCCTTCTCCGCGGCAGCGGTTGCCTTGGCTTTAGCGGTGCCGGGCTTCATTGCGGGCCAGAGCGCGCGAACGTCCTCTGCCTTCAACCGAACGTCGCGGTAGGAGATGCCCTTTGCATGACGCGGGCGAACGTCTTCCACCGAGCCGAGGCGCTCCCAGGTCAGATCAAGCCACGCTTCCGCAGGGATACGCACTCGCTCTCTAGTGCCGGAAGGCCGCCCCCAAGCCGCCAACGCATCACCCATGAGCCTATGCCAAAGCTCCTCGACGGCTTCCGCCCAAGGCTGCTCTCGCCGCAGAGCTCTCCCCCAGACTTTGTACTGACGCCAGGCGGCAAGGGCCTCATCTGGTACCCGGCTTAAAATCCATGCTGTGGCGAGCGGCAATGGCCAGAACGGCTCACTCAGCCGGTCTGATCCCGCCTCAGGGTAGACGAACCGATAGAGCTCCCAGCCCTTCGCCTCGGCCCATTCCTCAGCTTGGGTAACGCTCCACTCGCCTCGCTCGACCTTACCTCGCACCTGAATGAACTCATTTAGGAATGACCCAGCCGCAGCATCAGGGACAGACATGGGGCCAAGCTTGATGGTGTTCGCTACCGATGAAACAACTTTGAACCAGCGCGCCAGCATAGCAAGTGACGGAGCGGCTTTGGGTTGCGATGAAGCGGGCAATCGAGCTGGCCATTTGCCCGCGTCGCGGCACGAGCGGTCCGCTGTTGTAAGGTGGGCTTTCCCTGTTCAGCGGCTCAGGAATCGCAGGGCTAAGCACCTCACGACAAGAAGGAATCGCGAGCTGCCTTGCCCTCCTGTCGCGCGCTGTCGGCCGGCTTTCCCTGTTGTTTTCCCTGTTAGCAGGGAAGGGGAGGCAGAGACTGGCTCGAAGATGACTGCTTGCACCACCACGCACTCCACGCGAACCGCGCCGCTTCCGAGCACACCAGAGATCGTCGGGATCTCAGGCACTTAGCGGAATACGGGCCTTCTGACGCCCATTCTCCGGCCGTTCCACATGGGCCTGCTCACCCCCGTTGGCAGGCCCATTCTCGCGAGTTCTCGAAGCAGCTTCCGCATCCGCCGGACCGCCATGCCAGGATGATCCGCCCCCACCGGAATGGTCCGCCCTTTGGTATGGCTTTTCAGCCTGGAGGACGGATCGATGTCGAGGAAGCGACCCAAGCCTGAGGAGATCGTTGCCAAGCTGCGGCAGGCGGACGTGCTGGTCGGCCAAGGTCACAGCGTAGCGGAGGCGATCCGCGCGATCGGCGTGAGCGAGGTGACCTACTACCGCTGGCGGCGTGAGTACGGAGGCCTGAAGACGGATCAGGTCCGACGCATGAAGGATCTCGAGACCGAGAACAAGCGGCTGCGGAAAGCTGTGCTCGCCCAACCCAACAAGCACCTCGTCGAGAAAACGCCAACCCTGCACTAACTTTCAGACCGGACCACCGCGTGGGGGCCGATCAACCACGCGACCCGAAAAGCATTTTGACACACCGCTAATTTAAGACAGATACCTGCTGGCATTATCTGAAGCAACATCTACGCTGAAACGTTCAAGCGCCCGCCAAACCTACGATGGGCGCACAGCGTGCCTTGATCGTCCACTTTCGTTTTGGCAAGGCGGCCCAATTGATTGCTTGCCCCTGAGCGAGATTTTCCAACGTGGCGGCGCGGCTCTGACAAGAATAGAGGCCATTCAAGGAACTTTCTGCTGGCGCCAGGGGAAGTGGCCGGCATTCTTCATTATGACAGGCCCGAAGCTCTAGTCTGAACCCGATTGTCTCGGCTCGAGCTGACATAAGATCACCCGAGAAGGTCGACACGGTAATTATCAAAACTAATAGCGATAAAACACGCCAGTTTCCTGCGATTTCTCGTATTTTTACCGAATCAACTTGAGCAGACATCGAACGCACTCCAGCAGAGCGAATTAAAATGCCGGATCACCGGCATCGACTGCTAAGCGTTCAATATGGTAACGATGGCATGCCGAATCTGTGACGTCAGTCACTCAGATCTGCTCGCTGAAATTGAGGATCGATGCGCCAACTTTGACGCATCGATGCCTATGCATAATGGCAATTCAGTTTTCCGACCGGCATGCTTACTGCCTCAGATCAATGGAGTCGAAACTCACCGGCTGCAGCTCGAAATTCGGCAGGCTTGATCAGTCTGCTATGGGCTATTTTCACAGAATGAACGGGCCCATCGAGCGCTTCGTGCCAGAACGCGAGGAAGCGCCGCAGCTCGGGAAACTCCGGGAACCGGTCGTGATGCTGCCAGACGAAACTCTGTAGCAAATGCGGATGGTCGGGCAGATGATAGAGGATCTCGGCGGTCGTCAAGCTGTAGCCTTCGAGCTGACGCCGAAAGGTTGGCGATGCACACATCACGAAGCCTCGCTTGGTTTACCGAACTGATGCCCGAATCCTTGCAAGTAAGTTTCGACTATAACATATAAATTGTTAGTGATTCGGCTCGTTTTCGCACCAAAGGCTGCGCCGTCATCAGGGTATTACCCTCACTGCTGGCACATGTGCGCAACAAGTGCTAAATAATGCCATCGGCTTGTTGCAGATGAGCGTTTCGAGTTTAGCTGGACCATTGCAGGCAGCACCTCGAAGCGGTCGGCATTTTTCGCTGTACGCGATGCACCCGCTGGAGACGCGGCATGACGTTTCGTCGAAAGCACAGTTGCATCGACGCCTGTCGCAAAATGGCGGCCGAGAAGTGCAACAGGGAGATCTTCGTCACGGATGCCGCTGAAAGGTAACCGTTCGGCTGGCACCACGCCGGTGTGAGCGCGGCGTGCTAATCTGCTCTGATGGCGGTCGACGAGCAGCGCATTGACGAGGCGGTGCTCGCCCTTCTGTGGCTGACGCTCCACGACGAGCGTCGAGCTTGGAAGGGCTTCGACTGGACCGTGCTTAGACGTCTTCACGCCAAAGGGCTGATTGCGGATCCGGTCGGACGCGCCAAGTCGGTAGTGCTGACTGACGAGGGGCTGCGTCAATCCGAGGCGCTGTTCCGGACCCTGTTCACGCGGCCCGACTGATGTGAGAACCGGAGCGTTCTCAGGCCACAGCTTGGAGGGTGGGTGTGCTCGGGTAGCCCCAGGGCAGAAGCTCGTCGAGGCGCCGCTGCGGATGGCCTTGGACGATGCGGATGATGACGTCGGCCAGGTAGGCTTGCGGCTCGACGCCGTTGAGCTTGCAGGTTTCGATCAGCGAGGCGATCACCGCCCAGTGCTCGCCGCCACCGTCGGATCCAGCGAAGAGCGCATTCTTCCGTGTCAGAGCCAACGGACGGATGGCCCGCTCCACCACGTTCGAGTCGATCTCGACCCGGCCGTTCTCAAGGAAGAGCGACAGGCCGGCCCAGCGGCCGAGCGCGTAGCGGATGGCTTCAGCGAGTTTGCTCTTCTGGCTGACCAGCGCGAGCTTTTCCCGCAGCCAAGGCTCCAAGGCCTCGATCACAGGGCGGCTGCGCTCTTGGCGCGCTGCGCGCCGCTCCTCGGCCGAGCGGCCGCGGATCTCGGCCTCGATCCGATACAGCCCCGCAATACGGGCCAGCATCTCTGACGCGATGGGCGCCGGGCCGGCTTGTGCCAGCTCGTAGAAGCGGCGGCGGACATGAGCCCAGCAGTAGGCCAGTTGCACCGGACCGCGCTCGGCCAGAACCTTGTAGCCCGCGTAGCCGTCCACCTGCAGCACACCTTCGAACCCGGACAGATGCGCCGCCGGTCGCTCGGCCATGCGGTCGGGCGCGTAGAGGTAGACGACACCGGGCGGGTCGGTGCCGCCCCAGGGTCGATCATCCCGAGCATAAGCCCAGAGCTGGCCTGTCTTGGTGCGCCCGCGCCCTGGGTCGAGCACCGGCGCGGTGGTCTCGTCGGCAAACAGCTTGCCCGAGGCTTTCAGATGCTCCAGCAGCCGCGCGTGCACCGGCCGCAGCAGGAAGGCGGCGCGTCCGACCCAGTCCGCGAGGGTGGAGCGGTCGAGGCTGATCCCCTGACGCGCATAGATCTGTGCCTGACGGTAGAGCGGTAGGTGGTCGGCGTATTTCGAGACCAGCACCTGCGCAACGAGGGCGTCGGTGGGCAGCCCGCCCTCGATCAGCCGTGCCGGTGCCGGGGCTTGCACGACGACCTCCTCGCAGGCCCGGCAGGCATATTTCGGCCGGCGGATCACCAGCACCCGGAACTGAGCTGGCACGATGTCGAGGCGCTCGGACACATCCTCGCCCATCCAGTGCAGCGAGCCTGAGCAGCACGGGCAAGTTGTGCTCGCGATGTCGATGAGCCTCTCGATCCGCGGAAGGTGGCCGGGCAGTGCGCCTCGGTTTGTGCGCCGCTTGGCAATCCGTGCCGCCTTCACGGTCGGCGCCGTTTCCTCGCCGCCGGCGTGATCGGCGGCCTCGACCTGCTCGGCCTCCTCCAGCGCCAGCAGCAACTGGTCCTCGGGCCAGCTCTCGGCACGGCGTCCAAAGCGATGACGCTGCAGCTCCCGAATGATCTGCCGCAGCCGCTCACTCTCGGCGCGTGCCTCCAGCAGCATCGCCTTGAGGGTCTCAGGGTCATCCGGCAGGGGCTGCGTGGTCGCGCTCACGGAGC
This sequence comes from Methylobacterium durans, assembly GCF_003173715.1. NCBI lineage: Bacteria > Pseudomonadati > Pseudomonadota > Alphaproteobacteria > Hyphomicrobiales > Methylobacteriaceae > Methylobacterium > Methylobacterium durans. The sequence goes on from NZ_CP029550.1 coordinate 4,969,054, forward strand.
AGATTAGATCATACCGATCAGCGGCTTGCAGCCAGTTTGATGAGGTCTGGCGTTCTTTTCTGCTCAGCTTGCGACGAGCGGAACCGGCACCGCCCGCGGTTCGTGCACGCGTTTCCAGTCCAGTCCTTCGAGTAAAGCGGAGAGCTGCGCCGCGCTCAGCCGCATCACGCCGTCCTGCACCTTCGGCCAGCGGAACTCACCCTGCTCCAGCCGCTTGGCCACCAGCACCACGCCAGTACCATCCCAGAAGAGCAGCTTCACGCGGTCGCCGCGTTTGGAGCGGAACACGTAGACGGCCCCCGAGAACGGATCGGCATCCATCGCCTCCCGCACCAAGCCAGCAAGCCCGTCCATGCCCTTGCGGAAGTCGACCGGCTTTGTGGCGACCATCACCCGTACCGCACCGGTCGGGCCGATCACGAGCCAGCCTTCAACGCGCGGATCACGGCTGTGATCGCATCGGGCTGCGCGCCGGCGCCGATGCGCACTACTGCGCCGCCGATCTCCACCTCGATGCCATGCCTCGGCAGCGAGCGACACGCTGGCTCGTGGGGTGGAACCGCCATGCGCGGCTCCTGCGGGATCGGTTCGACCACGGCCGGCACGAACAGAGGCGAAGGGGCAGCGGCCCGACGCGCCTGTCGGGCCAAGCGGCGCCAGGTGAACAGGTGTTGCGGCGAGAGACCGTGCCGGCGGGCCACCTCGGAGACCACCGCTCCCGGTCTCAACGCCTCCTGCAGGATGCGGTCCTTCGCCTCGTCCGACCAGCGTCGCCGGCCCGTGACCCCGGTGAAGAGTTCCAGTCGCCGTACGGTTCGCGGCTCAAGCATATGGTCGAGCATAGACACAAAACGATCTCCTCGGAGATCATCCTCGCCCCACATCGCAGCTGCCGGAAGGTGTGCTTCGAACACCGCTTACGCTGAAAGGAAGCCTTAGGCGCATGAAACTGCACGAAACTGATCGCGTCCCCAGCACCAAAGCGCGCGACACTCGCGGCCTCATGAACGCGCTCCGTCTGATGTCGGCGCCCATAGCAATCGTCGCGATCGGCCCGGCAACGAGGAAAAGTCAAACGCCTACAATTTGATCGCCATGAGGAAGTTTCGGCGTCAGTGGTTTGATCGGAGTGGTGGAAGGGGCACAACTACTCGATCGACGGGCGCATTTCGCCATCGTCCGAAGTCTTGGCCAACTCTGCTGAGGAGAGAGACAAATGGCAGCGAAAGAGGTCCGTTTCTCGTCCGATGCCCGCGAGAAGATGCTGCGCGGCGTCGACATCCTCGCCGACGCGGTCAAGGTGACGCTGGGCCCCAAGGGCCGCAACGTCGTGATCGAGAAGAGCTTCGGCGCGCCCCGGATCACCAAGGACGGCGTCACCGTCGCCAAGGAGATCGAGCTCTCCGACCGGTTCGAGAACATGGGCGCCCAGATGGTGCGCGAAGTGGCCTCGAAGACCAACGACATCGCGGGTGACGGCACCACCACCGCGACCGTGCTCGCCCAGGCGATCGTCCGCGAGGGCGCCAAGTACGTCGCCGCCGGCATGAACCCGATGGACCTGAAGCGCGGCATCGACCTCGCCACGCAGGCCGCCGTCAAGGACATCACGGGCCGCGCCAAGAAGGTCGCCTCGTCCGAGGAAGTCGCCCAGGTCGGCACGATCTCGTCGAACGGCGACAAGGAAATCGGCGAGATGATCGCCCACGCCATGCAGAAGGTGGGCAACGAGGGCGTGATCACGGTCGAGGAGGCGAAGACTGCCGAGACCGAACTCGACGTCGTCGAGGGCATGCAGTTCGACCGCGGCACCTCTCCCCGTACTTCATCACGAACGCGGAGAAGATGGTCGCGGATCTGGATGACCCCTACATCCTCATCCACGAGAAGAAGCTCTCCTCGCTGCAGGCCATGCTCCCGGTCCTCGAGGCCGTGGTGCAGACCGGCAAGCCGCTCCTCATCATCGCCGAGGACATCGAGGGCGAGGCGCTCGCGACCCTCGTCGTGAACAAGCTGCGCGGCGGCCTCAAGGTCGCGGCCGTCAAGGCGCCGGGCTTCGGCGATCGCCGCAAGGCCATGCTGGAGGACATCGCGATCCTGACCTCCGGTCAGATGATCGCCGAGGATCTCGGCATCAAGCTCGAGAACGTGACCCTTCCGATGCTCGGCCGCGCCAAGCGCGTCCGCATCGAGAAGGAGAACACCACGATCATCGACGGTGCCGGCGAGAAGGCGGACATCGAGGCCCGGGTCGGGCAGATCAAGGCGCAGATCGAGGAGACCACCTCGGACTACGACCGCGAGAAGCTCCAGGAGCGTCTGGCCAAGCTCGCGGGCGGCGTCGCGGTGATCCGCGTCGGCGGTTCGACCGAGGTCGAGGTCAAGGAGAAGAAGGACCGGACGGAGGATGCACTTCACGCCACCCGCGCCGCGGTGGAAGAGGGCATCGTCCCCGGCGGCGGCACCGCGCTGCTCCGCGCCAAGAAGGCAGTCGCTGGTCTCAAGAATGACAACCCAGATATCCGAGCCGGCACTCAGATCGTTCTCAAGGCGCTTGAGGCTCCGGTCCGTCAGATCGCCGAGAATGCAGGGGTCGAGGGTTCGATCGTCGTCGGCAAGATTTCCGACAACACGGGCTCCGAGACCTATGGCTTCAACGCCCAGACCGAGGAGTTTGTCGACCTTATCGAGGCCGGCATCATTGATCCCGTGAAAGTCGTGCGTGCGGCACTTCAGGATGCGGCCTCGGTCGCCGGCCTCCTCGTCACCACCGAGGCGATGGTCGCCGACGCTCCCAAGAAGGAAGCGCCTCCCCGATGCCAGGCGGGGGCATGGGCGGCATGGACTTTTAGTCCGTTCGTCCAGCATTCCGAAGGGCCGTCGTTTTGGCGGCCCTTTTGGCTGCCGGTTTGCGCTTGACGTCAGCAGCGATGTGGACGCACGAAAGCCGCCGAGGACACGAATTGCTCGGCGCCGCTTTTGAGTTTGAGGGGACAGCCTGTGTCAATCGCCTGTCACCTCGCCGCCCGATCCGGAAAGTTTATCGGGGGTCGGGGGTCGCGGCGGCGTGTGCCCTGGCCGTATCGTAGAATTCCTCGAAGGCTACGGCGCGACCATGCGAGAAGCGCCAGAGATCAACTTTTCGCGTGCTCGCGACCTTTCCGGTCGCCTTGTTGCGCCAGGCTACGTGGCCAATAACGACGACCTGATCGCCCTGCGCCACGAAGTCCTTCATGTCGTGGGCGAGCATCTCCCATTCGGCTCTCAACCCTTCGAGATAGCCCAGGATTTCATTGCGGGTGCCGCGAGGTGCTGTGAAAGCCAGTTCGGCAGATCCGGCAGAGAGCGACGTGAGCGTCGCATCTTCCGCGAGCAAATCCATCCAGCACTGGACGTCCTGACCCTTTGACTCACTCCACCTCGCATAGGCGCTCTTCAGGAGCGTCACGGGATCGTTCACAGGAGACATGATGTCTTCCTCCGCAGCGCGCTGAATCCACTTCGAGCTGCCGTGCCAGCGGTTCACGCCTGCGCGCAGCCGAAACCATGATTCGTCTCGCCGAGCGTGGCAACCGGCCGGGACGAGCTCAATCATGAGTGTGCGGTCGCAGCTCATACGGATCGAACTAATTCGTGCGGGTCTCGCCGGCAGGTGCCGTCAGTATGCAGAGGGAGCCCTCGAAGGATCAGAGTGTTAGCGCCAGCGGGAATAGCGCTCGGATTGTGATTTACTTAAAAAGGGCATATACCCGCTTCATGTCGGTCGAGACGCTCTGCGCCTGCACTACCCTTCGCCGCGCGACACGAATGGTCACAGCGGCCTACGACGCGGCGCTCGCGCCTGCAGGTCTGCGTGTCACTCAATTCTCCGTCCTCCGCACGCTCGAGCGTCTCGGCCCGCTACCAGTGTCGCGTTTGGCCGCCGAGGCCGCACTCGATCGGTCCACCATGGGCCGCAACCTCGATCCCCTCGAGCGCCGCGGGCTCGTCCAAGTCGAGGTCGGCAAACGGGATCAGCGCGAGCGCGTCGCCCATCTCACCCCCGCCGGCACCGCCGCGATAGAGGCGGCCCTGCCATATTGGGGCGCGGCCCAGCAGCGGGTCACTGAGCTCATTCAAATCACCGACATCGGAACTCTCGCCGATCGACTTGACGGCTTGCGAAGCGCGTGAGGCTGTTTCGCGCCTCGAAGCGGGTATTTGCCCTCACAGGAGAATGAAATGCCTTTCGCCCGCATCGATCTCGTCGAGGGCAAGTCTGCCGATTACCGCCGCACCATCGGCGACGTAGTTTACGAGGCGATCGTCGAGGCACTTGGTGCGCCGAAGGATGATCGCTTTCAGGTCATCACCGAGCATCCGCCCGAGAATTTCATCATCGACCCAACCTACCTCGGCATCGTCCGCACGGCGGAGTGCGTCGTGATCCAGCTGACCCTTAACGCCGGCCGCACAGTTGAGCAGAAGCGCGCCTTCTTTCGCCAGGTAGCCGACGGACTGCACGAGCGGCTCGGGCTGCGCCGCGAGGACGTCTTCATCAACCTCGTCGAGGTCGTGAAGGAGAACTGGTCCTTCGGCAACGGCGAAGCCCAATACGCAGCCTGACCACCAGCGGCATCGCCGCTTTGCGGGGGCGAACGGCCGCAACGGTGTGCTGGACCGGTGCTACCAAAGCTTCCGCGAGGTTCAGGAAGCGCATCATGCGCGGGCGCGGATCCGGTCGACGAGCGATTGCCAGATCGCGAATAGCTTCTCAGGTGCTTCAGGCTCTTGAAGCAATGCGAGTTGCACAGGGGTTCTGGGCTTCGCCTGATCGAGCCGTCGCGGTCACAGGCTGGTCGAAAAGGACTTTTCAACGCCACCCCGAACGGCCGCCTTGCAACGCTTAGCGGCGAGCGAGGCTTGCGAGAGCGTTTTCGAGCATGCGGTCAATTCCACCGTCGGCCTTGAGACTCTCGATCGCCTGGTTGAGGAGGCCGAGGAGGGTGCGATGCCCCTTCTTGACGGCCATACCGAATGGCTTTGGGTCGAACCTGTTTCCTATGTCGATGATCGAATAACGCTCCGCGTGGGCCGAGGCAGCCCGCAACATGGTTAGGTTGATCATGTCGTTCGATGCCGCATCAGCTTCACCCCTGTCGATAGCATCGAGGTTTCCGGAACTGAGGGGTGTAACGACGAGCGTGGCGCCGGGAAGGCAGGGAAGCGCCGCGCGCATCCTACGCAGCGAAACCGAGCCGTCGGTCACCGCGAGGCGCTTGCCCTTCAGGTCCTCGAAACGACCGATGTGGCTCCCCTTCGGAACGAGAAGCCCCTCTCGCGTCACGCAATAGGGTGTGGAGAAATCCACCTGCTCGGCGCGATCGGGCGTGATCGTCAACTGGGACGCGACCAAATCGACGCGGCCCTCTTGGAGATCCTGGATTCGTTCCGAGTCCGTAACTTGGAAGAAGTCAACGCGATCCGCCGAGCCGAAGATCTTCTCGCCCACAGCCGTCGCAAGATCCGCCTCGAACCCCGTCACGGTGCCGGTCCGAGGATCCTTGTAGCCCATGCCGGGGATATCGAAGGAAACGCCCGCGATCAGCCGCCCGTTTGATTGAAACCGGTCCATAGCACCTCGCGCCGCCTACGGCCTGTTATACCGGTCGACGGTGATAGCGACTCACGAGGTTTCGTATCGGCGGCGGATCTGGTTCGATGAGGCAAACCGGGAGGGTTTGCCATGTCCGCTGCGGTTGCTCTGCGTGAGGATTTCAACGCCGACGATCTTCGACGTCTGGCCAAGGCCAGCCGAGACGCGGGCCAGAGCCGCCGGCTGCTGGCGCTGGCCGAGATCTACGAGGGCGGCAGCCGCACGGATGCGGCTCGGATCGGGGTGGTAGGGTTGCAGACGGTGCGCGATTGGGTGCTCGCCTTCAACGCAGCTGGCCCGGCCGGGCTGATCAACCGCAAGGCCCCGGGCAACCCAGCCAAGTTGAGCGATGCGCAGCGTCAAGCGCTGGCGCAGATCGTCGAGAGCGGGCCGGACCCGGATCGACACGGCGTGGTGCGCTGGCGGCTGAAGGATCTCGCCGCCTGGATCTACGCCAGCTTCGGCGTGAGCCTGGACGAGAGCACGGTGGGCCGCACGGTGAAACAACTCGGCTTCCGCAAGCTGTCGGCACGCCCGCGCCATCATGAGCAGGACCCGGCCGCACTGGCAGCCTTCAAAAAAACTTGCCAGCCGAGGTGAGGGCGATCCGAGCCCGGCTGCCGGCTGGCGCGGCCATCGAGGTGTGGTGGTCAGACGAGGCTCGGGTCGGCCAGAAGAACACGCTGCCCCGCCGCTGGGCGCGCCGCGGCAGCCGGCCCTCGGCGCCCAAGGACCAACGTACGGCCCACGCCTACATCTTCGGAGCGATCTGTCCCGAGAAGGGCAAGGGTGCCGGCCTCATCATGCCGAGATGCGATACCGCGGCGATGAACGAGCACCTCAGGGAGATCAGCTGCAGCGTCGAGGAAGGCGCCCACGCCGTGCTGATCCTCGATGGGGCGGGCTGGCACGTCGCCCACGACCTCGTCGTGCCCGCCAACATCACCCTGCTGCCGCTGCCAGCCTGCGCCCCGGAACTCAACCCGGTCGAGAATGTCTGGCAGTTCCTGCGCGACAACTGGCTCGGCGACCGCGTCTTCTCGTCCTACGAGGACATTGTCGAGCAGTGCTGTCAGGTCTGGAACCGGTTCATCGACCAGCCTTGGAAGATCATGTCCATCGGCCTGCGTGACTGGGCCTATCAGTTATGATCACCACCGATTGGTATTAGACCCCGTTTCAGAAGGGGTTGGACAGCTTGGCGGTTGAGTGAGCGGCAGGCGTCGCGGGCATTGGGAGAGTGTCTGACGCTCACCCTGGAACCCCGATGTGGACGCCCGCCGCCCGCACCGAGCTTGCGCGCGAGAGCTTGCAATACGCAACCGGCCTGAGAGATGCCGAGTGGGACATCGTTGCGCCGCTCCTGCCGACCCCGCCTCGACCGGCCGCCCATGGCGTTGGCCGCTGCGCTCCATCCTCGACGGCATCCTATACGTGCTGCGCACCGGCTGCGCTTGGCGACATCTGCCGCTGGACGTTCCGCCCTGGTCCACGGTGAATCGCTGGTTCTTGCGCCTGTCCCAGGCGGGTGTGTTCGAGCGCCTCGCTCACGCGCTGACGATGGCAGATCGCGCGCGAGCTGGATGCGAAGCAAGCCCCAGCAGTGCCATCTTGGATGCTCAGGCGACGCGCTCGGGCGGCGTCGGTGTCGAAGGTCCGCGCCACTGCGAACCCGCCATAGCAAAGCGGCGTCCCAGCTCAGCGCCCTCGACGCGTGCAAGGAGCACGAGGACGCCCATGTGGCCGCGATCCTCGTGGAGCAGGCAGCCGAGGAGAAGGCGGATCGGCGAGAGGGCCGAACCCTCACGGCGCGAGCGAAGGCGTGGGCTGCCTCCGTCCTCGGCTAAGTTGTCGATCCGGTGTCGTCCTGGCTCGGCGCCGTGACGCACCGAGACGCGTTAGGCGGCCTTGCGACGCCCGCGACCCTTTGGGGCTTCCGAAGCCTCTTCCTCAGCAGCACGAGTTCCCGGTCGACCAAGGCCGATCGCCTTGGCTAGCTCGGAACGCTGAGCGGCGTAGCTGGCGGCAATCAGTGGGTAGTCGCTCGGCAAACCGAACCGCTGGCGATAGCTATGCGGATCAAGCCCATGTGTGGTCAGGTGCCGCTTCAGGGTCTTGTAGGGCTTGCCGTCGATGAACGAGATCAGCACGTCCGGCGTGATCGACTTGCGGATCTGCGAAGGCGTGGCCTTCTCGACCTCTGCCTCAGCGGCCTGCGACGCGCCTCTCATGAGGCCATTTAGTGCAGCGTGCACGCTGGCGATGAGCGCCGGCAGCTCGGCGACCGGCAGAGGATTGTTGGACACGTAGGCCGAGACGATGTCGGCGGCGAGCTCAACGAAATCGGGGCCAAGCCCCTGAGTGTCTTCTATCACGTTGTAAGTCCATAGTTCGTGCGCCCTCGCGCGGCGTAGATCATCATTTGAGTAGCCAAATCAAGCACCGAATTTGCTTCGTGAACTGCCAAGGCGCGAACGGCTTTGCGGCCTATTTGCCTTTGAGGACGCGATCAGCCTTCGCATCGACCTTCTTCTTGTCGGCAGCAGAGAGGTTCCCTTCCTTTTCCTGCTGCGCGGCGCGCGCCTTGGCGTTGCGCGCATGCGCTTTGTCTTCGATCGGGTACTTGCGCCCCTCCGGCAGCGCGAACTTACTGTTCGGCAGATCCTCCCGCTTGTCGCTGGTGAGCTTCGACATGACGGCCTCCGACGTTGAGTTCTGGTCAACGCGTCGCTTGGCTGGACGTTCGGCAGAGAATGAGCGCGTCGCCCGTAACGAAGGCTGAGCTCCTCGCCGCTGGAACCGCCTTCGTCGCATGCCGTTCCTTCTCGCGCTCTGACCATAGTGCGCGCCGCGAGGTGAATTGATGGACGACGTTGCGCAAGAGATCGGGCCGGGATCCGCTCACTCGGACGCAGACCAGCAGCCCGATCTCGCCAGTACTGTCAGAAGCCAAGCGGCCAGCTACGTCACAAAGCGCAAGGAGGACGTGGCCAAGGCGGTCTCGGACGTGGCGGACGCCATCCGCAACAGTGGGGCAGGCTTCGAGGGCGCGCCGCACGTCAAAGCGTTCTTCGACAGCGCGGCCGAAGGCGTCGAGGGGCTGTCCGCGGACATCAACCGACGCACAGTCAGCGAACTCTACGACGAAGTCGAGGCGGCCGTCCGACGCCGTCCTGCGGTTGCCTTCGCGGCGGCGGCCCTGACCGGGTTTGCGCTCTTCCGCTTCTTCAAGGCATCCGAGATCAGGCCGATCCCACGCTCCCGGGCTGTCGTGCCGGCCGACGTCTTCCCGACGCCCGACCTCTAGGATCGTCGATGACGGAAGCTCGGCTCAAATCTATTCCGGCCCTGGTCGGCGACGCGATCCGCGAGACGCAGGAGCTCGTCTCCAAGGAGATCACCCTCTTCCACGCTGAGATGGGCGAGGGCGTTGAGAAATTCGGCCTGGGGCTCGCCCTCTTCATCGCGGCCGGTGTGTTCGCCCTGACAGGCGTCCTCGTGCTGATCCTTGCTCTGGTGAAGGGCTTGGCCGTTCTGCTGAGTTCGGATGCGCTGGCAGCCCTGATCGTCGGGGGCGCATTCGCGCTTATTGCGATCGGCATTGCCCTGTGGGGACGCAGCAAGGCCTCGATCTCAGGCCTGGAGGCGATCCGGACCGAGCGTCAGGTGCACGAGGACACCCGCATCATCACGGAGCGCATGGGCGAATGAGCAAGTTGGCCGACGAACTGGAGCACGAGGTCGAGACGACCCGCACGAAGCTCGATCAGACCCTCGGCAACCTTCAGTCGCGTCTCCATGCGTCTGGCCTGACCGGAAGCGTGGACGATCTGCGCGAAACGAGCATCAGGCTCACGGAAAGCGGTCAACGCCTGCTCGACAGCGTGCGCGCAAATCCTGTTCCTGCGCTCCTCGTCGGCGCCGGGCTCGGATTTCTCGTCTACGATGCACTAATGCGTGGCGCCGAGCGCAGGCGGCTTTCAGCGACGCCCGGGGTTGCCCACCCGCATGATCGCGATGGCGAGTTGCCAGAGAACCATCCGGACCGGCTGCATGAGCGACTCGACGACGCGCTGGAGGAAAGCTTCCCTGGCAGCGATCCTGTCTCGGTGAGGATCACGAAGTAGCGCATCCGACGGTTTGGACCCTGTCCTGATTGTCATCAAGCGCATGGCCGCCGGCCATCGCTGCGGCGCGGAGCAGCCGAACCTCAGCCATCGTCCTTGCGGGCTCCGCGCGCCACGACTTTCATCATGTCATCCGGTAATGGACGCTGCAGCTTCAGCGCCTCGTCGGTCGGTGCCTCGTCCCTCACGGCCTGAGGTGTTGGAGCCGACGGAAGCTCGTTTCTCCGCTGGCTTAAACCTTACAGGCGGGGCGGCTCGACCTTTGCGGGATGCCGTACGCAATCTTATAGAAAAGACTATGCCAGGACCTCCACGCGTCAGACCGGCGATGGTTTCGGGGGCAAAAATCAGGGATTTGCAATAACAAATCCAGATATCGCCAAGTTTTATCGTGTCAGACCAAAGTACGTTTCCTACTCGAAGCCGCTCACGCCACGGCCTTGAAGGCGCTGATCAAGACGGCAATGGCGAACACGCTTCCCGGCAAGCCGGTCAGGTGCTCGACGAGGCGATGCGGAAAGCTGAGGCCTTGTCCTGAACGATCAAGCAAACCACCGGAATGAGGCGCAATATTTGCCGATATGCTCGCCTAATTTCATCAGGCGAAGCCATAAGAGCGGCCAATGGACTTTCATGTTCTGCGCAAGACAAATCTGGTCAGCGTGATTGGTCTCGTGGCGGCGAGTGTCCTGACCAGTTCTGCGGCGCTGACTCAGCCGCTGATCCTGCGGGTCAACCCGCGCCTCGCTGATCAGGGCCTGCTCATGTCGGGCAATGATTCCGCAACGATTCAGACCCTGTTCGACACGGGGCCCCGCTATCAGGAGCCGAGCGGTGTGCGGGTCGGGCGTGGGTCCGTGATCCCCGGCTGGGTCCAGATGGGCTCTTTCCAGAACGTCTCCGTGACGGGGCTGAACCCGACCGGGTACTACGGGTACTACATCTCCCCGGATGACCGCGCGGTCGTGATCGACCTCGATTCCCGTAGGGTCGTTCGCGTCATTCCCCGCTGAGGCGAGCGCAGAAAGAGGGCGGGGGCTGGGTGGCCGTTCGCCCGACGTCGGGCCTGTCCATCCCTGAACGATGATCGCGCATCCCCTGACCGTGATAGGGCCGGTCATCCCCGCTCTGACTGAGGGACGGAGGAAATGATGAACGGGCTGTCGGGCGAGACGCCCGAGGTTTTGCGAGACCTAATCGCAGAGAGCGAAGCGCACTGGCGGGAACAGCTTAGGCATCTACAAACCCTCGCCACGCGGGGCGAGAGCACGGATACAGCCGCGCATGTCCTAGGACGGATCGAGGATTGTCTCGCGGCTATGCGTGCTCGACAGACATATCTGCGCGCATTGGTAGACGACCGGTAGATCCGCCTCCCTTGAAGTGGTTCGCCCCTTGGTATGGCATTTAAGCCTGGAGGACCGACGAGATGGCGAAGCGACCCAAGCCCGATCAGATCGTTGCCAAGCTGCTGCAGGCGGACGTGCTGATCTCGCAGGGCCAGAGCGTGACCGCAGCGATCCGCGCGATCGGCGGGCCCGAAGCGACGTACTATCGCTGGCGCAAAGACTACGGCGGGCTGAGCTCGAGCTTGGTCCGGCGGATCAAGGATCTGGAGACCGTCAATGCTCGGCTCCGGGAGGCGATCGCGGACCTGACGCCGGACAAGCTGATCCTGCAGGAGGCGGCCCGGGGAAACGTCTGAGCCTCGTGCGCCGCCGCGCCTGTGTCGAGCACGTCCCGGACGTCCTCCCGTCTCCGAGCGCCACTTGCCGGGCGCTCGGTCAGCCACTCAACCCATGGAGCAGAGATCCACCCGGCGCGAACCTCAAACCGGACCACCTCGTGGGGCCGCTCACACTGCTAAGCTGGCTTCGGCGTCGCGAGGGAGAGACGATCCGTGAGCATGAAGACCTTCTGTGCCTGCCTGAGGCTCTCCGCGCTCACAGCTTCCACCCCTGCTCTTGGACAGGGAACGCCGGAGCAGCGACAGGCTTGCACCCCGGACGCCATGAATTTGTGCGGTGACTACATTCCCGACGCTGCGCGAGTGAAAGCTTGCCTCTTAAGCCAGAGACAGAGGCTGAGCCCCGCCTGTCGGGCCGCGATAGGAGGGAATGAGGTCAAGCCGCGGAAGCGGCGACGCAAGAATGCCTGAGCGTTGGCTATGTTGTAGCGTCCTTCGATGATGTCGCACGCAGCGTGCATCGATCTCACGCATTGCTTGGCTACTCGGCTCCCAGGAGTCGGAATCCTTGCTGGTGCCTCCCGGCGCTGGACCGGTCAGGCTCCGAGGCAGCGCACCCGGGACGACGGCCTTGGACAATCCCTGACGGGGCCGCCCAACCCGTCTTGAAGAACGGGCCAACTCAGATGCTCAGCCGCGTGACCTCGATCAGGATATCCTCGAGGTAGGACTTGATCCGGCCAATGCTGGCCGCGCTTGGCCCGAGAACGCTGAAGCCGATCAACTCGCCGCGTGCATGAACCCTGCGGATCAGGGTCTCCGCCTTCGTGGCCACCTCCCGCTCGGTCGGCGCACGCAGGATGCTGCCAGTCTCGCTGGTCGTGATCCGGATCTCGAAGATGGGCGACTCGCGCATGATGGCTGTGATGCCACAAGCCCACTGCGGCAAAAGCGTGTCCGTATGATCATGGACAGTCATCGAGGAGCCGATGCTTCAGCTTTGCAGAACCGTCCAGGGCCAACGACATTCGTCCGCGCTAAAATCGGTCGGCGTTGCATCCGCTCGACGTTTTTTTCGCACCTTCATCTTGCGTCTTGTCGCCGGTAGGCTTGCACCGGCGGGGCGCACCCGGGCCCGTCGATGAGGTACGCCCCGCTGTCGGAGGGGGTTGCGATGGGAGTTGCCCGTTTCGTGGGAGTCGCATGGCTCGGTCTCGGCATCGCCAGCTCGGCTGGAATTCCAGCTGCGCGGGCGGTCGAGCCTGGTCTTTCCGCCTACCAGGGCGCCTGGCTCCTGGAGGGCCGCGACTGCGCTGAGGTCTTCTCGTCCGGCGGGAAGGTGACGGCATTCAAGAAGCCGGTCGACATCTTTGCGGCCGCCTTCATGATCTCCGGCAAACGCCTGAGGACGCCGATGGCATCCTGCCAGATCAAGTCGGTTCGGCCGGGCAAGGACCATCAGATCCTCATGCTCGACTGCGCGAACAGTGTGGCCGGCAATGAGGTCCGGGTGCTGATGGCGCCCTCGCCGAACGGGTCGCTCAGACGCTACTACAGCGACCAGGATCCGACCGGCGTGGCCTACCAACGCTGCTCATGAGGCGCACGTCCCGTGTGGCCGGCCGGAGCGGTGCGCGACCGCTGACCCGTCGGCCACCGTTCATCGATACCTGGGCGACCGGGCCCATGATGGCCTGCCCATGATGGCCTCATGGCGGGTCGCGCCCGCGGGAGAGGTGTCTTCCGGCGCCCGGTTCCGCACGTCCTGGATGGACGCGTAGCAAACCGTGACCGGCCGCGTCTCGGGCGCGTACCGAGCGTTGACCTCTCCGTCGCATTCAGTCAGGCGCAGAATGAGGGGCCGCGGCAGCCGAACGTGCCGAGGGTCTCTCGCAAGCCCTCCAATCAGGCGCCGTGCCCGCAGCGCGCGATAGGTCGCCTGGGCATCAGGCGCCTTCGGAACTTGATGAACGACAACCTGGAGTGATTTTGGGCGCCGGCAAGGAATTGCAGTTTCACGGATCGGATCAGTAGCGGCGCTCCATCCGCCGCTCGTGCCGATCCATCCTGCGTTCCTGCCGATTGACCTGCCGGTCCATCCGCCGCTCGTGCCGATCCATCCTGCGGTTGTGCCGACGCTCCATTCCCAAGGTCTGGGTCTTGATGACGAACCCGTCCGCCACGCCAGACGCTTCGACCGCGGGTCGAGAATTGCTGAGTGGAGCAGCCTCTGCTCCGCTTCCCACGCCAAGCACAAGCGCCGCAGCGATCGAGAGCCCCGCAAGGTTCAGATACAACATGGTCCTATCCCTCGTCTCAGTGTGGCCATCAGAACAGGCCCCCCATCCCATTCTTGCAGTTTCCGCGTGCGCTGCTTGATCGAATGAGCCGAGGCCTATCCGGCCTCGTCAGCGTGTCTTTCATACCTGTTCCGACCGGTGGATCTCGGCACGGCGCCTGCCGCTTGCGAGACACGCGGATCCGTAGCGCGGTCGAAGGGCGGCGAGGTAGGGCTACAAGGACGGTGAGCCGCGTGGCGCCCCTCCGAGGCGGATCCGGTCCACGGCCGCCGCATCCGTGAGCATCGCGAAGGGCAGCTTTCCATAATCCGTCAGGCTTGGCTGACCTGCCGGATTGAGCGCGGCACTTCTGTCCGGGAAGGCGGGAGGTGATCCATGCGCTGCAAGCGGAGGCGGCCACCAGGTCTTGGTGAAACACGGCGCTGCCTGGATGAGCGCCTCGCGCGCTGATGCCGCGGCATGCTGGAGGATGTGCCGTGATGACATCGGCGTCCAACGTTCAGAATGAATCCAGCGGGGCTAACGCAAGATGAGTTTGCGCGCGAGCATCACCTCTGCGCCGCGGAGACTATCTCCTTGCGCTCCTGACATCGCCTTTCCGGCTTTAATCAAGAAGGCGGTCATGACCTGCATGATCTGCTCATCGGTTTGGGCGACACCCGCCGCATCGAAGTCCTTGCGGATTTTGCTCAACACGTCGCTACGCTCCGGAGCGAAGACCGCCTGCGCCAAAGCCTCCGAATACTCATCGGCTTCCTGACCGACCAGTCCTAGTTTGTCAGCGGCCCACTCGCCGAGGAGCTTGTTGCGGACGAACATCCGCACCGGATCGTCGAAGTTGGTCATTCGACATTCTCCAAATATTAAATATTGAATGCGATTTTGACTGCCCGCGCTGCCAGAGCGACTTCCCTCATTGCGATGAGTGTTGGGCGGGAAAGGTTATCTCACTCCCAGTGGCGACGACAGCTGGAAGTGATGCCTGCCTCGGACTGACTTGGAGAGGGGCATCTCGTGGAAGCGCAGGCGCCTGTTTCGCTCGCTCCCCGTCGGGCGAATGTGTTTGAGGCGAGAAAGTAAGTTATCGTACGGTCGAGACATGGCATTGCTCCGCTTGAATTATCTGGATTAGAGATGTCGGACCGTCCGAAACGGGAGAGGAACCGCGCATGTCCTCTTCTAGCGGATTGTTCGCTCAGGAACGCTTGATCCAGAAGGTACTGTGTATCGAATCAACACCGGCAACGGGTCGAGGGTGTCCATCCACTGAACAGTACGCAACGGGTTCCAATCGGGTCTGCTGCAATGGAGGATACTGTCAGATACTTCGGTGCGCTTGCTGGCCTTTCGGCATCGCTGTTGGCGCTCTCGCCTCCAGACGGAGCGGCAGCTCGCGAGACGGACATTTCGGGCAGACGACGCACCGACGTCCGGTATGAAGTCCCGAAGGAACAGGTTCACCGCGAGATCTACGATACGATGCGGGCGCGGCGCGTGCTGGAGCGGGTTGCGGCCACCCTCGATCTCGTGCGCCTGCCCAAGCGCCTGAGCTACCGCCTCAAGGAATGCTCGGGCGAGCCGAACGCTTGGTATGATCCGCGGACGAGGACCATCGCCGTCTGCTACGAACTCGTCGCCAGTATCGTTCGGCAGGCCCCGGCGGCGACTTCGCCGGCCGGTGTCTCCCGCCAGGATGCGATCCGAGGACCTGTCCTCCAGATACTCTTCCACGAGAGCAGCCACGCGCTGTTTCATCTCCTCCCCATCCCGATCCTCGGCCGCGAGGAAGATGCGGCCGATCAGGTGGCCGCACTGGTGCTCCTGCATCTCACCCCGGCCGATGCACGCACTGTGGTGAATGGCGGCGGCTACTTCTTCGCAACACTGGGACGGGGGGAGCCGACCGACAAGGAGAGCTTCGCCGGAGCGCACGGCTTGTCCTGGCAGCGTTTCTATAATCTGGCCTGTCTAGCTTATGGCTCGGACAAGCAACGCTACGCCTACATCGTCGACAAAGGGTATCTTCCGGCCGAGCGGGCCAAGGATTGCGAGGAAGAGTACAATCAGATTGGCTTTGCATTTGCAGCGCTGATCTCCCCACACCTGCGGGCACGACCGCGGGATGGCGAAGCTCTACGCCGGGCATTTGCAAATGCGACGGGGACGCGCAACCGCGAATAGGACGATGCTGCGGAATTCGCTTTGGCTTGGCTGTCCGAGTCAGGAACTGCCTTGGCTGAGGCACGCGCGCAGACCTGCGAGCACCGCATCTGCGGATACGCGACTATATGTCCGGCTCAAGACGGCGCCGACGAACCGGTGCGGCGCCCCTCCGGGCGCGATCGTACGCCGTCTCCCGATCATCCTCCTGCTCGCCTTCCTGCCTGCGCAGAGTGCGACTGCGAAGACGATCTTCGTGACGCCGAATGGAGGAGGGCCCGGCTACGCCGCCGACGGCAGTCTGGCTGCCGCGCAGACCGAAGCGTTTTCGTCTGCAACGATGCGAGCCGTCCTGCCCGGCGACATCGTGCAATTGCTGCTGGACACTCCGGATGCGGCCGCCACGCTCTATCGCGAACGCGTTGTCCTATCTCAGAAGCGGAGCCGCGAACGAGCACCGGTTGTGATCCGAGGGCTCGGAGTACGGACCCGGATCGTCGGCAAGAGCATCGATCAAGTCCGCGACTGCCCGATGCCGGAGGACGACGCCGAGCGATCATGCGGCGACCTGTACGCCTTCCTGTCTCCGCCGCGAAAGCCCGACCTGCTCACGGCCTTGGTGGCCTCGCCCGACGCCGAGGCGGAAGGGGGGCCGCGATCGGCGCGATCACGTCTCGCGATCCCCATCGGAAGGTCGGGCCGCCTCGCGGACGCAGCCTGCCTCGATCTCGACCGGGTCGACAGCGTCGTGGTCGAGGATCTGACATTCGAGGATTGCTGGATGACGGCGATCCGCGCCATCAGCAGCCGGCGCATCGCGTTTCGCCGCTCGCTCATCATCGGCGGCAGTTACGGATTGGCGGCGCGGGGGCAGGCCGACCATCCCTCCGAACAAGTCATCGTAGAGGACGTGACCTGGGTGCAGGACGCGAGTGGCTTCGATCGGACAGCGCTGACCCGGGATGGACCATTCCGGTGTCGCGATGGCCGCGCAACGGAGCTTGGCTGCCCAGGCGTGATGTGGCGGAGCATACCATGGGGCGCCAGCCACCATGGCGCTTACGAGCACTTCAATGGAGCGCTTCTCGGCGGCACCGATCTCAAGGGCCGGATCATCTTTCGCCGCAACACGATCCTCGCGGCCTTCAATGGCATCCGCCTGAAGGCGGCCAACTGCGATACTCTGCCGGCATCCGAGCTTTCTCCGACCACTTGTCCATACAACGCGAACCTGTGGATCTACGAGAACCTGTTCTCCTACGTGCGCGACAACCCGGTGGAACTGGAGATTTGGGCGACGAAGGTGCACATCTTCGGGAACCGCATTCACAACGCCCACGCGTGGTTCTCGTTCGACGACATGGGTGGCGGCCCGATCTTCGTCTATGGCAACCGCGGCTGGTTCGACGACATCCCGGCCGTCGCCCGGTCGTCGGCGCCCGGTGACGCGCCCTGTCGGAGGAACCCGGCGCCGCAGTTTGGGGCCGCGGGCGGATTCGATCCCAGGCTCGACCGGCGCTTCGACTATCTCAAGGCTCGCTGGCTCCCGGTCGGCGTCGAACAGGTGGAAGCGTCGGGGCGCGTCCTGTGGATGGACCCACTGGAGCTAGCTTGCGACGCGAGCATTGCAGGGCGTGTGATCAAGCTGGCCCTGCCGCCGAGAGGAGCGGTCCCGGACACGTTCCGCTACGCGACGCATGCACCGATCTACGTCTTCAACAACAGCTGGTACCTGCGCTCGCCGGTGACCGGCATCGGCGCCGCCGCCAACCTGCGCCATTGGAACAATGCCATCCTGTTTTGCGAACCCGATACGCGCGGCTATCAGGCAAGCCTCTGCAAGGCCACGCCCGAGGTGTTCAACGCGGCGCGTTGCGGCCGAGAGTTCGTCAGGTCCGACGATCTCGACCGATACCTTGGCGCGGCAGGGAATATCCCGCTCTTCGACTGCTTTCGCTGGCTGCCCCTCGACGAACACGGGCAGGATATCCCGTCTCTTCGCAGTGCATTCGATCACGACGTCAGCAACAACGGATTCCCAAAGGCATTCGAGCAGGTTGCCGATTTCGAGCGCCACGGGCGCATGGCCGATCCGGGCTTCCGAGCGCCCGAACGTGGCGACTTCACCCTTGTGCGGGGGGCTGCGGCCGCGACGTCCACCTGTCTCGTGAGCGAAACAGCCGATGGACGGCTTGATTGTGTCGACGTGCCCCCGGCAGCTCGTTTGCGGGAGCTGTCGCTCCGGATGGTCAGCTCTACGGAAGTCCGAACTCTTCAGGCTTCCGGCCGCCAAATTAACGATCGACGTTGAGCGGAGACCTCCGGCAATGTCTGCGCGGCCGACAAGAACCGTTACCGGCAGCGAGGTGCAACACCGAGAGCGCAGCGTTTGGCGATTTCAGAGCGTTGGTCGCTCTGAATTTGTTCTCAGGGCCCATCGTTCTGACCACCGGCCATGTGCTGCTCACCGGATGGTTGTAGCAGACCCCGGTCGCCAGCGAACATGGGCTTGATGGTCTTGCCCCGTGATGCGCTTCCTGCGCTGGAGTTGCTCGGCTCCGGTGCGTGGGCGAGCCCCGCGAAATTCCGGTGCCTCGGCATTCCACGGCGGAATTTTCGGACGCTCGGTGAGTCAGCCTTCGGGGCTGAGGCTTCCATAACGCGGTCGACGAATGGCCGTTTTAGAGAAGCAGTCGGGAGCGGCTGAATGGCAAATGTGGGCGCAAACCTGCTCATGAAGTCGATCGAGTCGAACATCGATTTCTGGCACTTTCCCGGGTGCTCCAATGTGGCCAGCGATGCTCCGGCCACGCTTGAGTTGGGATCTTTGACGCCGTTGCCTAACCGATCGACCCGGCTCCAAACGTGTCATCGCCGAATGCCGAACGACCCTCGTAGAAGCCAAACTGCAGGTAGTGCGTCATCGGGTTGATCCCCGCCGCAGCCACACCTGGATTGGCTGCCAAGTAGGCCGTCGTATCGAAGCCGCCCGAGGGATCGCGCCCCTCTCGGAAACCGAATTGGTGATAATGGGTTAGCGGGTTAACCCCTGCCGCAGCGACATCCCCGTAGGCCGCGAGATAACCACTTGTGTCGAACACCACGTTCGGATCGCGCCCCTCGCGCCATCCGAACTGCTCGAAGTGCCTAGCTGCAAACACGAAGGTGTTGCCGAGCGCGCTGCGAGCTGCGTCCGCGACGTCTCCGTTGGCGAGGAGATAGTATTCCGCGTCGAACCCGGCCGGTCCGAAGTCGCGGGCTCGGCCGATCGTAGGGAAGGCCGTCCGCCCTTCCTCCTGACCGAAGGCGAGGAAATGCGTCAGCGGGTCGATGCCGGCCGCTGCCACGTCCGGGTTGGCCTTGAGATAGGCTTCGATATCGAAGTTTGCGCCAGGATCACGAGCCTCTCGCCACCCGAACTGCGCGTAATGGTCGAGGGGATTCACGCCAGCTCGCGCCACGTCGGGATGGGCAGCCAGATAGCCGTCCGTGGAGAAGAAGGCGTTGGGATCGCGCCCCTCGCGCCACCCGAACTGCGCATAGTGGGTGTCCGGGTCGATCCCTGCGGCGGCGACGTCCGGGTTCCGGATCAGGTAGAAGAGGTCGTCCACCAGCGGCGAGCCGTCGTTTACTGCGACGGTGCGGTCGCTGAACTGGAACTGCTCGATACCCCGGAAGGTGTCAGTTCCCTCGGCACCCGTGATCGTGATGGCGCCGTCCCCTGTTGTGCCGATCCGCGCGGTGCTCAACGCAAAGGAGAAGATCGCTCGGTCGGTGCCTCTCCCGCCAGAGATCGCGTCGTTGCCCGCGCCTCCCGTGAAAGTGTCATTGCCACCGAGCCCGGGCAGGATGTCGACACCCGCCGTACCGGTTACGACGTTATCGTTGTCGTCGGCGATGGTGACCAGCTGGCCTCTTATGGCCCCGCCAGGGAACTGGGTTGTGTGCACGTTGAAGTAGAGCGGGACCTCCGTGCCGATGGCGGCCGCCGCAAAGATGGGCGCGAAGTTGGCGATCGAGACGTTGGCCGGGTCCGACCTTTCCCAGCGGCCGCTGACTGTCCAAGAGCCATCCGCATCGAGTCCGACCGCTAAGTCGTCAGCGTCCTGTGCAGGATTGATCTGCCCGAAGACAACCGGCCCGTTCTGACCGCGCACCTGATTGTGGAAATGCGTGCTGGTCACATCGTCTGCGGTGGTGGGCGTCTGAGCCGGCCTTCCCGTGGCTAAGCCGAAATCGATCCCCTCGATGCGAAACGTATAGTTCGCTGCAAGCGCGGTGCTGTCAAAGATGACGGTTCCGATGCCGCGAGCTGCCGAGTTGTTCGGAGGTACTTCCTGGGCGCCTTCGACAACGGCGCGGAATGCTGTAGACATAGCTCCCTCCTTCTACACGGATTATTGCTAGCAAATTTTTCCTCTTTAGACTCACGCAGAGACTGCCTGCAGTGACTACGCCACAAAAAACCGAACAGTCGAAAGATGCGCCTTCGGCTCGCTTGCCTGCCGCGCCCCTCAATATCAAGCAGCAAATCTTGGCCATGGCGCATTGCGAAACGGATAGACTTGCCGCTCTTGTCTGATGACCTCGGGAGCGGGCTGGCCGGGCGATATGCGCGGGTCGGCGCAAGGTCGTGTCCGCCCGCTTCTTTGGGGAGTTCCTCGATCTGTGGGACCTGCTCGGCGACTGCATGCAGACGCGTTCTGTCGACAGAGTGTCGAGCCACGCGAACAGAATGCCGATCCCGATCTGCGGCTCCGGAGATGCCGCGCTGGGTATAGCGCAGGGTCCAGCGGTGAAACGCGTGCTTGCGTGCATCCTGCACGAGGTCTTCGGCGGCATCAGAGTCGCGCAAGAGCGCCCAGGCGTAGCGACGCAACGCCGGGACGGCAGGCTCGATCAGAGCGGCGAGGTTGTCCATGACGCCGCGGCGCGTATCCGAGAGAGCTTTCGGTCCATAGACGCCGGCAAGACAGCGTTATTCCACGGAGCCCAGATCCCATCGTCCCTGCGTCCCAAGACGTACCCGCAATGCCACGCAGAGCTTCGCCTTCTGCTCACGGCGCAAGGATCCGACATCTGCTGCCTCGTCATGCCGGATAATGGTACGAAAGCAGTCTGCGTTTTGGTCTCGACCGACAGTTATTGGCCAACATTATTAGCGAACTCGCCAGCTATGCTGTAAGAGACTTGACGCGTGAGGTGTGCGTGGGTGCCAGCGGACGCAGCGAGAAACATGTAGCGAGGCGGATCCAGTTTGAGAGCCGCCGCCGTCGCTACTCTCTGCAGGGTTGCCTTGGCCAGCCCGTGGTATCGCGTCGAGCGCAGGTCGAAGCTGCGCACGCCTTGCAAACGTTGCCTCGATGCTTTGATCTTCCGAGAGCTGTCGGCCCTCACCCTCCTGCCACATGCACGCAGCCGCCAGCTCTTCGTGCTCGGCGCGTGGATGCAGGCTGAGCTGGCGGCTCCTCGCCCGGGTACAACGCGGCTCGGCGGAATCGTCGAAGATGGTGTCTGGCAATCATCTCGCTTGCTGCTTCGCCGTTCGCCGGCCAGCTTGTCCGTGCCACCGGCGGTCCGTTCACGGCCCAGCAGGCAGAGGACGGCCACACCAAGTACAACAGCCACTGCGCCCAGTGCCATCGTCCCAACCTGCAGGGCGGAACCGGACCGGCCCTGAGCGGAGACGCCTTCAAGGGCAAGTAGGCAGGCAAGCCCGTGGCCGACCTGCGCACCTACAACCAGACCGAAGATGCCGCCGAACGCGCCGGGAACGCTGCCGGACGATCAGAGGGACCCGATCACGGCCTATATCCTGTCCAAGAACGGCGTGCCGCCCGGCGACACGCCGCTCGGCAAGGACACCGCCTCGGCACAGATCCCGAAATAGGCCGGGGTTGGTCGCGATTCCCGTCGCTCGTAAGCGCGGCCTGCCACGGGCGGGCCGCGTCCGACAGGAATCCTAAGCGTGAAGCGGCGAAGGGCGATCGCCGTCACCTTTTCCGGCACCTTATCCCTGTAACCCTTCGGCTGCAGCGAACAGGAACCATCGGTGGCTGCCGACAAACGGCTTCGCCCGCAGCGTCGTGCCGCGCGACTTGATCGGGACGAACGATTCGCATCGTCACCGATCCGAGTTCTTCAGCGCGAGGCAACCGCCAATCCGTGCCGCTTCTACGTCCGCCTCGGAGACGCTCACCAAGTCATTTGGATGGCCGGAATGGGCGCAAATCGGAACGGCAGTCATTAGCCGAAGGCGGAACCGCGGCTTTCGGGTGAGGCACCGGGAAAGGCGCGCTCGGCAATTTGGCCGATGTCGGATCGCTCTCGACCTTCAGCCCCGTCACATCCGGGCCTGCTTCGAAGCAGGTAGCAGCAGGCCGAGACTGGACCCTGCATCAGCATGACGTAGCCGTGTGGAGGCAAGAAATGGCTCGATGGCTGCTCGCCTCTAGCCGAGGCACGTCAAGCCGTCCACGATCATCCCGCAGACGCGCGCTTATTGTGATGCGTGGCATTTCAGCAGCAGGCAGGCAGCTCTGCTTCGGGTCTAACCAGAGAGGGAGCCCCCCTGTCTTCATTGGGCCGCCGCAGGATCATGACCGGAAGCAACAAGCCCGCACGTCGCGTCTTTCAAGCGGTCGCAGCGCTGATCGCTTTGATGATCGTCTCGCTTCCCGTTCAAGCTAAGCAGGACGACAAGGCCGACTCCGACAAGGCTGACCAATCGACGGGCGGCAAGGGAGACGGCCAGGAGGGCGGCAAGTCAGACAAGCAGAAGGACGTCGATACCGAGCACCTGTTCGGCTTCACCGAGGGCGCCGACGCGGGCGAGAAGGGCGAGCAGGAGGTGGTGGTCGATACCGTCACACGCCTGAGCAAGCGCCGCGACGGACCAGGCCCATCGACTTACCGTGTGCTCGACACCCGCTTCGCCTACCAGTTCAACCCCATCGACAGGTTCAGCGTCGAGTTGAGCGCCTTCGGCAACCTCCGTCGCCAGCGCAACATCGTGGATCTGGACGACAAGTCCTTCGGCACCTTCGACGGGGTGTCAGTGGAGCTCAAGTACCGGTTCCTGAAGGGCTCTGCCGAGCAGCCCCTCGGGCTGGCGATCGAGGTGCGACCGCGCTTCACCCGCGTGCTGCCGATCGAAGGCAACGGGGCCAACATCTTCGACATGGAAAGCCTGCTGCAACTCGATGTTCAGGTGGTGCCGGACAAGATCTGGTACGGCAGCAACATCAGCTTCGAGCCAGCCGCAGGGCGGCAGCGAGGTTCCGGCGAGGGATACCGCTCTTCGACGTTCCTGTGGTCGAACGCCGTTGTTGGACGGATCGCGGAGAAGACCTTCCTGGGCCCGGAGGTTCGCTACCTGCGGGGCTATGACGGGATCTTCCTCAACCGCTTGGAGAGCGAGGCGCTCTTCATCGGTCCTGCGTTGCACCACCGTTTCACTGAGAAAGCCTGGCTGACGCTGGCCTACGGAGCGCAGGTCTGGGGTCGCGACACCGATCCGGCGTACGCGCGGCGTGCCCTGGGCCTGAACCAGTTCGAGCGCCACAACCTGCGCGTGAAGTTCGGCATGGAATTCTGAGCAAGGCAGCGTGATTTGCTCTTCCCGCAGCCCAAAGGCAGCTTCCAGCTCCTTTGGGACTTGCCCGTCTCACTGCTAATCACAGGCCGGATCATCCCGCTATCGCGCGTGCCGATGGTCAACACGCGCTACTCTCATCGGCGGCCAATCAGAAGCCTTTGAAGCGGGGTGGGAGGGGGCATCGAGATGAGAGCATTTCTAGGTTGGATCCTGTGCCTCTGGATCGCTGCTGCCCAAGCGGAGACCGCCAAGATTGTAGGGATCGGAGCTTCGACATGTGCCCGGTTCAACCAGGACATCTTGGAGCGCCCGGACGTCGAGCGAGACTACTTTGCCTAAGCACAGGGCTTCAAGAGCGGAGCGCTCATCAGGGCCCCAGAAGGTGTCGACAGGGGGCTGGACCTCGCGCCGTCCTCATTGCCCCTGAACGTCCAGGCGGACTTCATCCGCGCATTCTGCGCCAAGAACAACGATCAGGGCTACATGGACGCGGTGCGCGCGCTCTATCACCGGCTGCGCGGACCCAGCCTCTGAGGTTGAAGCTTTGCCGAAGCATTCAACGGAGCTGATAGCACCGATAGGCGCTACTTGGCTGGGATATCCGCTTCGGAAGCGCCGCCCGAGTTGATCGAATGACGACGAGGGGCGGATTGTGTTGAAAAACTCCGTTTGACCCTCTTCTGAGGGCATGAACCCACAACACCTGGGGCGGCGAGCGCCAGCCACCAGCCGTAGAGACCTCGGTCCGTGCTGAGGAGTCTTTCTACACAATCGGCGCGAAGCTGTCGTTCACAGACGGATCATTTCTCGGCGGGAACAGAATTCGTAGACCAATGTTGCAAAGCGTCCCTTCCTGACGAACCAGGTTCCACTGCCGAGGCGAGAGATTTAGCCTGACAGGTGTGCGTGAGTCGCGACCGGATGACGTCGGCTATGACAAGCAGCAATCTCAGCAAAGACTTACGGCTCGCTGGTCAGCTCGCCAGTCCACAACCGCAATTCACCGCCGAAGCGCCACAGTCGAGCCGCCGCCGAGCGATTGTCGCTGGCGCCATCGGCAACCTGCTCGAATGGTACGACTTCGCCGCCTACGGGTACTTCAGCACCGCGATCGGACTGAACTTCTTTCCCTCCGACAACCACACTACGTCTCTGCTCTCGGCCTTCGCCGTCTTTGCAGCCGCCTTCTTCGTGCGTCCAATCGGAGGTGTCGTCTTCGGCCACGTCGGCGACCGCTACGGCCGCAAGCCCGCACTCCTCCTGTCGGCCGGCCTGATGACGGTCTCAACCTTCGCGATGGGTTGCTTGCCGACCTACGAAACAGCCGGGCTCCTTGCCCCAATACTGCTGGTGGCGTTGCGGCTCTGCCAGGGCCTCTCGGTCGGTGGTGAGTACACCTCCTCGGCCATCTTCCTGGCCGAGGCCGCTGATCCGAGGCGTCGCGGTCTGACAGGCAGCTTCGCTGGCATCGGCGCGGCGAGCGGTATCCTGGTGGGCTCGATCGTCGGTGCGGTCGTGACCGGGCTGCTGACACCCGACGAGGTGCGCGAATGGGGCTGGCGCCTGCCGTTCCTGTTCGGCATTGGCCTTGGCGGGTTCATCTTCGTGCTGCGCCGGCATTTAAGCGAGCAGCAAGTGGATGAGACTTTCGCTGAGGACCGCGCCCCCAAGGACGATCGCTCGCCCCTACGCACGGCCATCGAGAACGACGGCTCGGCGATGGTACGCGCCTTCGCCATGATACTCGGGCTGGCCGTCTCCAACTACGTCGTGTTCGTGTACCTCGCGACATACCTGCACACTGTGATTGGTCTTTCGCAGAGCACCGCGCTCCTCATCAACTCGATCGCCATGGCGGTGACGACCATTTGTCTTCCGGTCATGGGGGCGCTGTCTGATCGTTTCGGCCGCAAGCGGGTGCTGGTCGTGACCGTGTCCAACCTTGTCTTGCTGTCTTGGCCATTGTTCCTTCTGCTCGGCGGTGGGCAGCCTGTGCCGATCCTGTTCGGACAGATCGTGTTCGCGGTATTAGTCGCCGGATACGGCGCCGTGATCCCAGTCGCGCTCGTCGAGATGTTTGGGCATGGTTCACGCTGCACGGCGCTGGCGATCAGCTACAATGCCGCGATGGCCCTTGCAGGTGGAACCGCGCCGATGGTGGCGGCCTGGATCGTCCACCGCCTGCAGATAGTGGCCGGGCCGGGCCTGTACATAGCGGTTCTGGCGCTCGTCTCACTCGCCGCCGTCCTCACGATGCGTGACAAGACTGGGAGTACGCTGACGTAGCGGCGCTCGAACGATCAGCGAGAACGCCGTCGGCCGCGCCGTTGATACTCTGCCGCTCTGAGGCCGCGTACGGGCGCAACCAGACCCATCATCGAGGCTGCTTTTATGCCCGCTGCGGAAGATCGGTCCGAGCTGCCTCGCCGGCAGCAACGGAGGAACCTCGACAGCCCAGATGGACCGCGATCTTTCGCAGCATTAACAGAACTCGCTCAGCCTCTGTCCTCGTCTCATCTCGATCGACTGCGAAGCGGCGCCTCGGTCAGGGCGGCTCTGACGTCATTGCTGAGTGGCCATGCGGTCGACGAATAGCGCACCCTTGGAGATCACGGTCTCGCTCGCCGCCAAGCCTTCGACGACCTCCAAATTGCCTTCGTTCAATGTGCCGGGCGTGATGTGGCGGTGCTCGACCACGTTGCCGTCCTTGAGCACCCAGACGCTCGCCTGATCACCCTCGAAGATCACCGCCCGCCGCGGCACAGAGAGCGAAACCGTGTCGTATTCCTTGATGATGCTGACGCTCGCGAACATCTCGGGCTTGAGCAGGTTGTTGCTGTTCTCGATCTCGCCGCGCACGACGATCCGCCGTGTCGCTGGGTCGACGGAGGCTCCGATGAAGTTTACTCGGGCCTCGAAGGTCCGGTTCGGGTGGGCGAGAACGCGAAACAGCAGCCGCTCGCCCAGCATCACCTTGGCCGCGTCGACCTCGCGCAGATGCGCGACGAGCCAGACCAGCGATAGATCGCCGATGATGTAGGACGGGTCTGTCCCGCCGGTGGCGACGTACTGCCCGGGCCCAATCTTGCGCTGGATGATCGTGCCGCTGAGCGGCGCGTTGATCATCGTCTCGGCGTTGATCACGCCCTTCTGCTGAAGGGTGGTCATGTCCGGATCTTTCAGGCCGAGGATGCGCAGGCGGTTGCGCACCGCCTCTAGGCCGACCTCGGCTGTCTTGAGATCGTTCGTGGCGTTCGAGAGGTCGTTCTGCGCGTTCTGCAATTCGCGCAGCGTCGTCGTTCGCGACTCGAAGAGGTCGCGCTGGCGCTTCTCTACGGCCTGCGCGAGGGTGAGTTGCGAGCGACTCTTGCTGAGGACGTTGAGGGCGGCGAGGTAATCGTTCTGGGCCTGGACCATCTCGTTGGCCTGTACGGAGAAGAGTGGCGTGCCCTGTCTCACGTGCTGCCCTGTCTGCCCAAAGATCGCGACGACGCGCCCCGGATAGGGCGAGAAGATCGGAGTTGCCCTGTACTCGTCGACGCTGATCTTCCCTTCGGTGACGATCTCCTCGTAGAAAAACCTGTGTTCGACGCTCGCCGTCGTGAGCGTCTCTAGCTGCCGCTCCGTGAGCACGAAGCTCCCCCGCATCGGCTGATTGAGGGCCGCCGGTGTGGCGATCAGCGCCGTCGACGGGCCTGCGGCCGCCTCGGTCGAGCGCTGATACCAGACCACCCCGCCCACGCTGGCCAGGAGCGCCACGATAATCAGGACCTGGAGCCAGGGCTTCAGGACAATGGGTTTCCCGTTCCGGCCATGCGCATCGCTCATTGGCGCCGCATCCATAGAAAAGCGCTCGACCGTTCGGGCCAGCATCGACCGCTTCCCAACATTAACGCACGAAAGGCAAATCTGCTTCGAGGTGCCCGGAGTTCATCACCAAATCCGTACAGGCGCCGGGACACATATTTTGCTTGGCGGGCTCCTTGAAAATCTAACGGAGTGAGGAACGGCTGCTCACCGGCGTAGCTGTACTGAGCAGCTTCCACAGCTAGGCCGACACGCATCCTGGCGAGATGAGATCACGGGACTTATACGATCAAGCGGCTCCGTAAAGCTCCGCCCACGAACATCCGCTTCGGAGATGCCGTCTCAATCGGCTGAGTTGCGGCAATGGGCGCAACGCCGAATGGCTGATCCTGGCCGACAACAGAATGGCGGCTTTCGGCAGCTGACCTGCAGAAGCAGATGGGCTGGATGGCTCCCGCTCCCGGCGCTGCGGCGCCAAGAAGGTGCTGTCATGCAGCAGGAGCTTGGAGCCACTACGATGGAGATCACGACCGTCGGCCTCGACCTGGCCAAGAACGTCTTCCAAGTGCACGCCATCAGTTGCACGGGCGAGGTTCTCGTCCGGCGCGCGCTCAGGCGGGCGCAGGTGATGCCCTTCTTCCGCAAGCTCCCGCCCTGTCTGATCGGCATGGAAGCTTGCGGCGCGAGCCATCATTGGGCGCGCGAACTCACGGCCCTCGGTCACGAGGTGCGACTGATGCCGCCGGCCTACGTCAAACCGTACGTAAAGCGCGGTAAGACTGATGCGGCGGACGCCGAGGCGATCTGCGAGGCTGTCACGCGCCCGACCATGCGCTTCGTGCCGATCAAATCGGTCGAGCAGCAATCAGCCTTGTCTCTGCATCGGACGCGCGATCTCCTGGTCCGGCAGCGCACGCAGTTGGTCAACATGGTCCGCGGGCTGCTGGCCGAGTTCGGCATCGATATCCCGAAGGGCCTCACTCATGCCCTCGCCTTCGTACGGCGTGCGATCGCCGGTGAGGCGCACGAGGTCCCGAAGCTGGCCGCCAAGGTGATCGGCGCCTTAGCCGCGCAGGCGATCGCGGTGCAGGACAGCATCCACCGGCTCGAACGCGACCTGCTGGCTTGGTACCGCTCGAACGATCTCGCCCGACGCATCGCCACCGTGCCCGGCGTCGGCTTGCTCGGCGCGACCGCGCTGGCCGCCACCGTCACTGATCCGAGCCACTTCCGCTCCGGGCGTCAGTTTGCGGCCTGGCTGGGTTTGACACCGCTCAACAACTCCAGCGGCGGCAAGGAACGGCTCGGCCGGATCTCGAAGATGGGCGACCAGTACCTGCGCCGGCTTCTCGTCACCGGCATGACCTCGCTCGTCCGGCGCAACAAGCACCATCCCAGCGCGGCCGACCCGCGCCTGAACGCACTGCTCGCTCGCAAGCCGGTCCGCCTCGCCACGGTCGCGATGGCCAATCGGGCGGCGCGGGCGATCTGGGCCATCATGGTCCGGGGCGAGGTCTACCGGACGCCCGCGCTCGGCATCGCGGCGGTCTGAGGGGGAACTCACCAATCAGCCCGGTACCGCGCGAAGGAGGTTGCGAGGACCCTGTGAAGTGATGGCGCACCGGTCAGACCGGGGACGAGGACAACCCGCTAAACGTCGAGGGCGTCGAAGCCCGCGAAGCAGGATGGGACCTCGTCCGCGGAAACCATCAGGGCCAGCGGTCGATGACCGCGCGAACAGGCCGAACACAAGACGGCACCCGACCGAAATGCCAATCCGTCACAGATCCCCTTGCAACGCGGGAGCCATCCACACAGGACGTTCATCGCGGCTCGCGCGCTCGCCCGAAGGGGCTGGCGCGGGCTCGCTGACGGGAGCCTCATTCAGTGAAGGCGACGATGGACCAGCGGCAAGCAGGCTGGCACGCTGCGGAGAGCCATCGTCGGCCCTCCTCGACCGAATGTTATTAGAATTTGCGGACCAGCGGCTCTGGCATCGGAGCCGGCGCCTCGCCGAAGGTGTAGCGGACACCGCCGTAGAGCGAGAGCGGCTGCGCCAGCGTCGTCGTGCGCGGATCGTTGATCACGAAGTTGCCCGCAACCGGACCCCGCTCCGCAAACGTGCCGAACGTGGCGTAGCGGTTGTTGGTCAGGTTGGTCACGTAGCCGAACAGCTCCAGGTTCGGGTTGACCCGGTAGCTCGTGTTGAGGCTCAGCACGTAGTAGGCAGGCAGCTTCGGGTTCAGGTTCGACTCGTCACCCCGGAAGTAGGACGACGAGTAGGCCTGCAGCGCCATGCCGACGCGCCAGCGCGGCAGCAGCTCGACATCGAAACCGATCTTGAACTGGTGGGCCGGGACCAGCGGCACCTTGTTGCCTGGCCGAATGAAGATCGCGCCGTCATCGGCCAGCGGATTGTTCGGCGAGGTGAGCGTGCCCGTGAACTGGAAGGTCGCGTCGATTAGCGCGTAGTTCGCGTAGACCGACAGCCAGTCCGCGACGTACTCGGCCCCGACCTCAACGCCCTGGCGCTGCGTGGCCGGCACGTTGACGAAGTAGCCGCGCGCCGCGTTGCCGGGTGTGGCGAGCTGCAGGATGTCGTTTGCCAGATCCGTGCGGAAGGCGCCGATCTTCCAGTTGACGAGACCGCCATCGTAGAAGTCCGGCAGCGCGCCTCGGAAGCCCACCTCATAGGTCTGCGCGGTGACCTGCTTGAGCGGCGGGTCGGCCACCACCGAGTTCGGCAGCAGGCAGGGCCGGTCCGGGTTGGCGCAGGCGAGCTCCAGTGGGGTCGGCGCCCGGTTCGACTCCGAGTAGCTGCCGTAGAGCGAGAGGTTCGGCGTGAAGCGGTAGGTCAGGCCGGCGAGCGGGTTGATCTTGCTGTAGTAGTGCGTGCCCGTCACGTCCGGCGAGAAGCCAGTCAGATCCAGGCTGGTGATGCGCGCGAAGTTGAGCCGCGCGCCAGCCGTCAGCGAGAGCGCATCGGTCAGGTCGATCGTGTCGGTGGTGTAGGGGCCCATGTAGAGGTTCGAGCCAAGGACGCTCGATGGCGCGATCCCGAGCGCCCCGGCCGTGCGCAAGAAGTCGGTGCCGAGGCCCGGAATGTTGCCGTAGAAGGGGTTGTTGGGATCTGTGGTCACCCTGAGGTTAGGGTTGATCACGCCGAGTGTGCTCGACGACTTGAAGCTGTAGTCGGCAACGTCGATCGAGCCGCCTACGACGAAGCTGTTACTGAGCCCGAAGACCTTGTCGCGGTTGGCCGCCTGAAGCGAGCCGCCGTAGCCCGTCGCCTCGATCTTAGTGGTGTCGATGGTGCCGTAGGGCACGCCCGGCGTGAAGGGGATGCGCGGCGTGGTCGGGCTGACGATCAGGAACTGGTTGCGGAAGGCGAGCGGTGACTGCCCGGGTGCGGGGCTGAAGCCGTCATCCTCGAAGCAGAGCGAACCGCGGAAGGAGGACTGCCGGCTGCAGTTCTCGAAGTTGCCGTCGTTGCCATCGACATAGCTCTGGCTGAAGCGACGCATGTAGGCGTTGCCAGCCAAGTCCCAGGTCGGCGAAAGATCGACGCGACCGGTGACTTGGAGCGTGCCGAGTTCGGTCGTGACGGTCTGCGGGAAGGTGAAGATCGCCCGCTCATTGATGCGGGTAAAATCCACCGGCGTCGCGGAGGTTGCGCCGTAGAAGGTCCGGGCGAACTGGCCGATGACGTGGAACTCCGCGTCGGGCGTGCGGTAGCCGAGATCGCTGTAGATCCGTCCGAGCGTGCTCGGGCTCTCATAGCGCCAGCCGCGATCGTTCAGACCGTCGCCCGCGAAGTAGAAGCTCCAGGGGCCGATCACTTGGCCGTGCTGGAGCGAGCCGGCAACACGTCCATCCGAGCCGCCGAGCGCAGTGATCTCGGTGCCCTGCCAAGTGAAGCCGTTCTTCATCTGGATGTTGATCGCGCCGCCGAGCGCGTTGAGTCCGAAAACCGGGTTGCCGGTGACGACGTCGATGCGGTTGATCGCGACCTGCGGGATCAGGTCGAGGTTCACCACGTCGCCGAAGGCTTCGTTGATGCGCACGCCGTTCTGGTAGACGGCGAGGCCCTGCGGCACGCCGGTGACCGGCGAGGCCTGGAAGCCGCGATAGGTGATGTCGACGCGGTTCGCGCTGCCTTGGGCGTCGGAGATGTTGAGGCCCGGCACGCGCCGAGCCAGCGTGTCGACCGGGTTGAAGGTCGCCCGGTCGAATTCCAGGTCGGCCCGCGTGACGGACTCGACGGTGCTGGGGATCTTGTAGAGGGGCTGGGCACCACCGCGCAGACGCTCGGTGACGGGCGCTTGGATGGCTGGGCCTGCAGGAGCATCGAGGACCGGCGCTGCCGACGCGCCGTTGCCGGCAGAGGTGCCCACCGGTGTCGTGGCGACGACGCTGAGCTCACCCAGCGTGACGGACTGCTGAGCCTGAACGATGGCGGGTAGCAGCGCCACCGATGCGATCAAGCTGCCGCGCAGCGCCCACATGTTCGTCCCCCACCGTTCCTGGAGACGGTCTTACGGCTCCGCTTGAACTCTCGGCAATCACGAGAGCCCGGACTCGGACCTGACTTCCAGCAGTTCATCCGGGTGGACTCACCAATCTCGGTTGCCGTGCCGATCCGGCAACAGTTGGTGCATCGCAGTCCCGGATTTTCCAGGAGGAGCTGGCAAAAACAGTCGGGATAAATAGGCAAGTCTGCGTCATGTGGCGTAATGGAGGGGCTGCAGCGGGCGTGAGTTCATGAGTTGCAGTTACTCAGCCTTCGCAACCCCTGCCGAGATGCAGGTCCTGAAGTCACGCAAGGGGTACGGCAAGCTCCTGGCGGCGAAGCTGGAGTTCGTCAGGATTAGATACGAGATGGTCGTGGGCAGAACCCCGTTCGGCCTTAGCGGCTACGCTTTTCTGCAAGGAGAAGCGGACGCCCTGCGGGTTCGCTGGCTGCTCCCAGACGTTCAGCTACGCCTCCGGGATATGCGCGTTGTGGATTTGTCCATCACGGAGGTCTTCGGAACGACTGCGCGTGCAGAGATGATCGCTATTCCAAAATGGTTTCTGTATTCGCTCATTTGAATAAATCACGACTCAAATTACATCTATTAAATATCAATTACAAAATCATATAAATTGAATTAATATCTCCGCCATTGTGCGAAATTTTTGATCGACTGCCCATTAGGAGGCTGATTTAGGTGCGCTGAGGTTCAAGAGTTGATCTGTGCCCGACAACCCGGCTTCCCAGTGCACAAGCGGGACGCCACAGGCTGTCATCACCACGCGCAGATCCTCAACGCACAGTTCGGCCTCGGCACGCGCCAGGAACCCGCAGCGCCAGTACGCAGACCCAAGCGCCGTGACGGCCACGACCGCGAACCTCCCGTCTGAGTGATCGACGATGCTGTATGTCAATGTTCGCGCCATTCCCTCGACCGCAGCGGTTTGCGCAGGTTGGCCGGAACGCGGGTGGCCTGGGGAACGATCCCTACCCCCCGGAGTGTTAGGCGTTCACTGTACGGGCAGGGTGCTCAGCGTACGCCGATGCGGATCGCTCTGTGAAATAACACGGATTGAAGGACATGCTGGTACCAGGTGGACTCGGTGTGGATCAGGCCGAGGGGCAGAATGCACTCTGTCGAGCCTACTTGCCTGCAGCGATTCTGGATCACCTCGGCTCGCAACTGCATTGGAAGAGTAGAGGCGTCGCAATCGGGCTAACTCGCTGTGCACTGAAGGTTGCGATCAGTCGCACCTAGTTGGCGTCCGCACAGTCCAGGCTCTGATGGGTCGGCGAGTGAGCAAAACTCGGCCATATTCACGACGTCGTGAGCGCCGGTGAGCGGGGATTTGTTTCGGAACCTGTTTGCGGGAGCGGCCGTTCTGCAGCCCATCTCCAACATCTCAGACAGGATCTCGCATGCGTAAGATCGCTCTTGTGTCCGCCACCGCCCTCTGCGCCGCCGCGCTCGCTGCACCGCAGGCCGAGGCACGGCCTCTCGGCGTCGGCGCCGCAGTCGGTGCCGGGGTCGCGGGCTTGGCCGTGGGCTCAGCTATCGGCGCAGCTGCGTCCGGCGGCTACTATGGTGGCTACGGCTACGATTACGGCTATCCGCCCTACGGCGCCTACTCCTGGGGCGGCCCTGAGATCGCCGGCTACACCTACGTTCCGGCCGGCTACGCCTACCCGCCCGTCTACGACTACGAAGACAGCACGACCGTGGTCTCGCGCCCGAGCGTGGTGAGCCGCAGCCGGACCATTGTTGATACCGGTTACGCACCGGCCGCATACGGCTACGATGATGGCTACGAGACGCGCCGCGTCAGCCGGAGTGTTGCCAGTCGCAGCTACGGCACATCCTATGACCGCGGCTACGGCTACCGCTCTGTATCGCGGCGCAGCTACGAGCCCGATTACGGCTACGGGCGCAACTCGTACCGCAGTGTCTCGGTGCGCAGCTCCGAGGGGCGCTACGGCATCAGCTCGCGGGATCGCCTCTCGGATCAGGGCGGTTACCACTCGGCCAACAACTTCGAGACGCGCCGCAGCCTCAACGAGCGCAGTAGCCGGCAGGGTCTGCGGAACGTCGCGGCAGGTGCATCCGAGACGGCGGGCCGGATTACCATGGAGCGCGGCAGCCGGATGACCCGTGGCACCGAAATTGATCGCGGTTCCTGGCAGGAGCCTAGCCAGCGCGGTGGCCGCAATTACTGAGCGACAGAGGCTGCAGCAGAGCTGGCACTGACGCCTTGAAGCTTCACGCCGGGGTGGTCGATGATGAACATGATCCCGGCGTTCCCCAGCGTGCTCCGAATTGCGTCCGCCCGAACGGCCGAGATGTCCGACACGCCAAGTGCGGACTCGGCGTGTTTGACCACGCTGAGGCGCAGCTGCGCCGCGCTCGCCAGGGTTCTGAACTCATCTCAGCCGCCTACAAGAAGCGCCAGCCGCCCACGAGAAGCGGCGATCTGAGTGCCGGTCATTCGGCTCCCGTCACGAGCCGAAGTGCGGGCACGCCGAGCGAGCCAGCGAGGGCCGCCCGTGCCCGGCTGACGCGGCTTTTGATCGTGCCGACTTGGCATCCGGCTCGGGTGGCCGCGGCCTCGTAGGTCATACCTTGTGCACTGACAAGGACCAGCGCCTCACGCTGAACTGGCGGCAAATTCGTGAGCGCCACCCAGATCTTACGAAGATCGGTGCTCTGCTCCAAAGTGGGTGGCGTCGTCACCGGATCAGCCGAGAACTCCGAGGCGGCCTCGCGCTTTATCGTGCGACGGTCGGCGTAGAAGAGGCGCCGCAGGATGGTGCAGATCCAGGCCTCGACATTGACGCCGGGCCGGTAACTCTCTTGATGCTGCCAAGCCTTGATCACCGTCTCCTGAACCAGATCGTCGGCCTGTGCCTCGTCCATCGCCAGCGACACGGCGAAGGCACGCAAGCGCGGCAGAACTGCGAGGAGTTCATCTCGAAACGTTTCGGCGTAGGCTGCGTCCTGACTGTCCAGCACCTCGCTCAGCTGAGCGACGAGGCCGAGGAGATGACGAGGCTGATTCTCCGAGAGGACGTAGGCGTAGAAGACCTGCAGCTCCTCTCCCAGACGCTCCCGAAGATGGGCGGGCAGCGTCGTCTGAGAGGATGATGAAAGTCCGTGGTCAGAAGAGCGACTTCTGCGAGCCCTCATGACGTATGTCCCGCATCCTCCCGCAAGGAGGCTGCCAACGCGTGTACAGTGAATTCATAATAGCGATTCGCTGTATGCGATCAAGGTCGAGCCTGCGAGTTCGACCCAACTGTCTCTGCGTGAGCAGGCGATCTTGAGCGTCAGGGTTCAACGGCTAGCGAGACGCGCAGATCTCGCGCCGTACGAAGGTCGGTGTGACCAGGATGGGCCAAGCCGCTCCAACCATCAGCGTGCGCCTAAAGCCCGAGGCGTTTGGACTGGAGCCCGTCGCAACGGCCACGTAGAGGCCGGCAAGCACATAGGAAGTCAGGAAGCCTTGAGCGAAGCGGATCAACGCTGATCCCGGCAGTGCGTACGCCCGTCAGAAACAACAAGCCCGCCTCGGCACAGGCCGGACGGGCTCGTTTCAGTCGACCGTTCGATCGCTCAGTCGATGACCTCGACGATGCGGTGGCTGCGATCCACCAGCACCGGCTGCTTGTTGACCACCGTGTACCGGTAGCCTGGCTTCACGTGGTACTCGTCCGGTACGTCGTAGTAGGTGACACCAGACGACGGCAGCGTGCTGCCTACCGCGACCCGGCCATCGTAATCGTAGGACTTCACGCGGCGCTCGGTGACGTAGTTGCGGAAGCGCGGACGGTCATCGACGCCGAGGATCCCGCCAACCGTGCCCGTGGCCGCGCCTACTGCGCCGCCGACGATGCCACCGACGGGACCGGCCGCCGCGGCACCTTCCTCAGCGCCACGCTGGGCTCCGCGCACGGTGCCTTGAGCCTGAGCGGCCATGGGCAGCGCGAAAAGAGCGGCCATGGTTGCCGCGAGCAGAAGCTTGTTCGTCATAATCATCTCCAAATGTTCAGAAGGACGGCAACGCCTCAGTTGCAGCCTTCTTTGTGGACCGTCTTGGAGTTGCCCGCACCGTCCTCCTTGTGGACAGTCTTGGAGCCACAATCGACGGTGCCTGTCGTTACGTTCCGGTGCTCGACCACACCCTCGCGACGCTCAACCGAGACGCTCGGGCTGCTGTCGCGGCGAATGACGGTGGTATCTTC
The DNA here is from genome assembly GCF_003173715.1 of Methylobacterium durans. Classification (NCBI taxonomy): domain Bacteria; kingdom Pseudomonadati; phylum Pseudomonadota; class Alphaproteobacteria; order Hyphomicrobiales; family Methylobacteriaceae; genus Methylobacterium; species Methylobacterium durans. The sequence continues at coordinate 5,005,116 of NZ_CP029550.1, forward strand.
GGCGATGGCGCTGGACGAAGCGCCGGCAAGGGCTACAAAGGCTGCGCCGGCGATCAGTAGATTGCGCATGTGTCGTGCTCCTCAGTGAGAAACCACCGCAGAAACGGAGACTCGCCGATAGCGTTCCGGACTATTTTCAGCCTCGAATACGCAGTGTGAGAATGGTTAATGCCTGCCCGTCTCTCGCCCTCAGGTCGGATGCGCCGTGCTCTGTCGGAAGGCGGCTTCATCGCCGCGGAATTGCTCGTTGCTGCTGCGAGTAGCTTGCCGGAAGCGCTGCCGCCGCCTTCATCGAGCCATAGCACTCGTAGTGGTCGAGCGAGCGGTGGTCGGCTGGATCGAGTTCGGCCGCTTCACACCCCGAGGGCGTGGAACAAGTAGTAGCCTGTCAGTCGCATCGCCTCGCTCGCCGCATCAAGTCGGAAGCCTGCTGGTGCCTGCTGAGCGTTTTGGATGGTGCCGCCAAACTCCCATGTGTCCCCGTGCACGAAGCTGGGTACTGGTCGGTCCTGGCGAACAGCACAGCGGAGGGCGGGCTGACGCTTGCGACAGAAGACGTTGTAGGCGGCGGGCGCCTGCATCGTGCGTGCTCTCCATGCTCGGGACGGGTGCAGCGTAGAGCATGGAAGAAGCGGCACTGCCTATGCGAGCGAAAGCATGGCTGTAGGCATCCTGATGCGGCAGCCGCGCGGAACCATTCCGATCGTAGGAGGGGCTTGGCGAGCCGTTGCATCAAAGTCGCTCTGCAGCCCTGCACGTGAAGGCGCTCGCGTGGCAGGGCGCTACCAGACCACGGTAACAAGTCGTTCAGGAAACCGATCGGCTACGTACTGGCCGTACAGAACCGAACGCGACCGTCAGCGTTAAGGTCTGCCTCAAAACAGGAGACCTGAATGATCAAGACGCTCGCTGCCGCAGTCCCGGCCCTCGCTCTTGCCATCGTCATGGCTGCCTCTCCGGCTGCTGCCAAGACGGTAATCATCAAGAAGCATGGTCACCATCATCACGGCTTCCATCATCACGGCCATCACCATCATCACGGCGGCAAGACGGTCATCATCAAGCACCGCCACTAAGGCGATCAACACGAAGAAGCCGGCTGCGGGTCAGATGATCTGCAGCCGGCGCTTTGGCGGAAGCCATTTGGATGAAGGCCTTAGAGTGATCCAGTGTAGAGTTTGTGCCTGCGGCCTACGGCGTCCACTTCTCGGTCGGAAGCGGGCGCCTCACAGGCGTGCAGGTCATCAGCGGTGAACTTGCCGCCAATCCCGTCGGTGAACCTCAGCGACGCTGTCACGGCGGCTGCCCCGAGCCTGCGCACTGTTGTAGGCGTTCAGCCCTTCTTGTTCTGCTTGTAGCTCTTGATGGCACTCTGACATCCAGGCGACAGCTTCGATATGTTTTTCTCGAAACAGGCCTGCGTCTCCGGACCGTCCTCGGGCGGGAGGCCCGCGCAGAAGGTGGTGAAGTCGCCCATGCATTGCTGCTGCAGCACCGCCTTGTCATCGGCGGACATAGGGGCTGAGAGCGCGGCGTTCGCCGCCCCCGCGAGTAGCGCAACGGATGTTACAAGGCGTATCAGCATGGCTCGTTCCTGGGTCGTTCGAGAAAACCGGAAGGAAAGCCGCGACGGGGGCAAACCGTTGCAGGCGGCGCGGCCGCTTTCGAGCGGGTCACTTTCCGTGGCTCACTTCGGGCGGATCAATGGCATCGCCCCCTTGCTGCGCCTCCCAGGAACGAGAAGTCCTTAGCGAACGTAGAAGCGCCGTGTCAGGCGTCAGTCCGGTGACCCGAGCGAACTCCGAGTTCAGCACCGTCTACCGGTCGACCAGGGAGCACACTCCAACCTGACACGTCGGGAATCCATCAGTCTGAGGTTGTTGAGATGACCCTGATCCACGTCCGCTTCACCACCGCTGCGCTATTCGCGGCAGCGGCTCTCGTGAGTTCCCATTGCCATGCCGCGCCAGCAGTCGTCCCGGCAGGGACGTGGTTGACGGAAGATGGCCGCGCTCGCGTCCGGACTGAGCCGTGCGGTTCTGACGCCACCCGCCTGTGCGGCTTCATCGTATGGGGCAGCAAACCCCTGGATGAGAACGGCAAGCCGAAGGTCGACCGCTACAACCCGGACCCGGCCAAGCAAGCCCGCCCGCAGCTCGGGCACCAGATGCTGCTCGGATTGAGAACGAACTCAGACGGGCGGTTCGAGGGCAAGATCTACAATGCGGAGGACGGCAAGTCGTATGACGTGACGGTGTGGAGCGATCAATCGGCGACGCTGACCGTGAAGGGCTGCATGCTGGTGTTCTGCGCCTCGCAGGCCTGGAAGCGCGTCGCGGACGTCGCTCACGGCCAACTTCAGGGAGCGACCGACGCTGCTGGCGGCCCACGTTCCGACCCGGAATGGGCAGCCAAAGGTGCGGTGACGGGCAGCGTCCCAGCGAGGAGGGCGCCTCCTACCGACGGCTCGCCGACGCGAGTGAAATGAGGTGCATAGGGAAGGGGCCTCGGCATCCGCATTCGGCAGGAAGCCGGAGGTTATCGTCCGATATACGCTTGTCCTTATGCAGCAATCGACATCCGATGGCGCGACACTCTACCGTTGTTCACGATGTCGAAATGGCCAGTAGTGCACGGTAGAGTGGTCATTGCTGACAGGCGGCCAGATCACCACAGCCCGTAGGCTTCTCTGGTGGAACCAGAGGAAACTCGCCAATGCGGCGAAGCTGCGCATCAGCGTCATCATGTGCGCAAACGCTTGTGCCGGAGGGTTAGACATCCCGATCAGGGGGTGCGATGCCATCGCTGACGCTCTGCAAGATGTCGGGACCACGTTCACGACCACATGGCCGGGAATGAAACGCCGCGATTGAATAGGGGGCATCAAGTGCCCAGGCGCGAAACAGTTTCGAGCGACGAGAACTTCGGCTCGGTGATCAGGAGAGTGGCCCGAATCGCGCCCAATGTCCGCTCGTCCGCCCCGTCCTGGATTGCCTCAGCCAGCAGCGCTGCGACCTGCAAGAACAAATCGGCATGGCTCGGGTGGCCCCGCTGGAGCTGCTCGCCGTCAAGTAATGTAATCAGGCGCTCCATGATCGTACAGGCTGTGCTCATTGACGTGTTCCTGGCAGTCGATGCTCGTATTGCTTGCCAGTTTCCTACCAGAGCAGCTGATGAAGAAAAGCCTACACACTCGCGCTAGTACGAGCTGAGCCCGCGATGGTCATAGGTTCGGCAATAAAGACGGTATGCGATACGCTGAAATCATCGAGGTAGAACTGCCCCATCCTCGGCAACCTCGTCAGATCCGCGACCAACCTTGGCCGAGGACATAGGTCATCATGGGCCGACGGGCTCCATAATGCCCGGCGTGCGAGCGGTGCCGCGGTTCGGCTAAGGTTCGGTAGAGCAAGCCCTACTGGAACGGGCTCCTGGGTGCCCCGAGCATCGCCCGTAGGTCCATACCCGGCCGCTCCGCTTCCCGGCGCACCAGCGGAGCGCCACAGGCCGCCATCACCGCGCGCAAATCCTCGACGCACTGCTCGGCCTCGGCACGCGTCAGGAACCCGCAGCGCCAATGCACGGAGCCGGACGCAGAAACTGCCACGACCGCGAACCGCCCGTCCGGATGATTGACGATGCTGTAGGTCACGGGTCGCGCCATTTCCCCGATCGCGCTGGCCTGTAGAGAACGGCTGCAACGCGAGCAGCACAAGGAACGATCCCCCGAACGGCCTAGTTAGATGTTCACTGTACGATCAGGATGCTCGGCGTACGCCGTCGCGCATGACGACGCAAAACGACAGCAGGTTGAACGACATGCTGATACCAAGCGGGCTCGGTGTGGATCAGACGGAGGTGCAGGGCGCACCAGCTTCGGCTCCTCTTGCTGCGGCCATCCTCGATCACCTCGGCTTCGAGTTGCAGGCGGCCTACGGTGCGCTGATGCAGGCTCAGCCGCCGCAGCGGCTGCTCGACCTAATCGCGCAGCTCGACAGCGCGCTCGCAGTGCAGGGCGGAAACGCGGAAGCCTTCCGCGACGGCCTTGTCGAGGCGCTTCCTGGCCTGCGGGCGTTCGCGATGTCGCTGATCCCGGATGCGACACGCGCCGACGACCTCGTGCAAGAGACGATGGTGCGGGCCTGGGCGGCGCAGGATCGCTTCATCCCGGGCTCGAACCTGAAGGCATGGCTCTGCACCATCCTGCGCAACCAGTTCTACAGCGAGTGCCGCAAGACCAAGCGCGAGGTCGAGGACGCGGACGGCGTCATGGCCGGCACCCTGATCGCACCCGCCGCCCAGGAGCACGGCACGGACCTGCGCACGATCTGGACGCACATCGCCAAACTGTCGCCGTCCCAGCGCGAGGCGCTGCTACTCGTGGGCGCCCAGGGCCTGACCTACGAGGCGGCGGCCGAGGTGATCGGTTGCCAAGTTGGCACCGTGAAGAGCCGGGTGAGCCGGGCGCGCGCGGTCCTGACGAGCCTGCTCGGGATGCCCGCAACACGGGTCTCCGCTTAGGCGCCGATTTTAGGCCTGCCTCTGACGCTCCCTGACGTTCAAACCTGACACGGGTAAGAGAGAGCCTGCACCGCGCTCTGGCTCGGCTATGCGGCGATGTCGAGTTGCTCGGAAGCTGGCGCCAGAGCAGGAGTGGGCAAACCACGCCGGTAAATCAATGACACGGCGTGCCAGAACGCGGTCCCGTCCCCCTCTGAACGCTCAAGGCTTTCCTCGATCATGGCACGCGCCTGCTGCGCCAGAGCCTCAACCTCAGTCGGATCGACCTCTAGAGCTGCCATCTTGCGCCTCGTGATGTTAATCCCGGTAACATCAACGTGCATTGCAGCATTCTGATCCGGCATGGCGGGCTGGGCACCACCCCATGATGCGCGCCGGCGGGAGCTGCGGTGCAGCTACTCCTGATCCGCCTCGTGCGCGTGCAGACACTTCACAGCGGTGCGGAGCTGGCCCCGCACGCCCCAGCCAGACGGCGGAGGGCAGGTACTCTCAAGTAATCTGGCAAGGGCATGAAGCTGTGGCTCATGCAAGCACAGGACGCGGACAGGTCGAGGCAGCCATGGGTTAGTAAGCATCATGTGGCGAAGCGCCTTTGGCGTGACGATGAGGGTGGCGATGCGGGCCATGGGAGACCAACCATCGGCGGCGCCTCACATGAGCCTCGTGAGCAGGCGATGCCCCTGAGAAGGGCTTGAAACGGTCCTGGGCCCTTGAGCGTTTCTGATGGTCGAGCACGAGACGGCAGCGGGAGCGTTTCATGTCCAGCTGGCGGTCCATGGATCGGGCCCCGCAGGACGGCCGGTGGATCGTCGCCATCAATCGGCACGTGCCTGACACGCGCGCCGTGATCCACTGGGATCCGACGCGCTTCGGCGATGCCCGCCCTTGGCACATTGCCTCCTGCCGGCACATCTACCCCACCGACGCCTTCACCGACTGGCAGCCGTTTCCGGACTGCCCGCCCGCCGCTGAGGCCGACCCGTCAGCCACATAGGAGACGATGACGATGGCGGCGGACAATGCGGCTCCCCTCGTCCTGCAGGTGGAGCCCTGCGCGAACGATCCTGGCCGCTACCGCTGGGTCATCTGCGACCGCGATCACGTCGTTCGGCAGTCCTGCTACTCGCTGGCCAGCGAGGAAGAGGCACGAAATGAAGGACGGGCCGCTCTCCGGGAAGCAGCCGCCCTGTTGCGCGACAGCTCCTGAAGCGTGGAGGCGACGGGATGCACGAAGATGACCCTCGCGCGGCTCGCATCACGAGGAGGTGATCACGTCATGACTCCGATCAAAAGGTTGGCCCGTTTTCTCACCGATGAAGTCCATGGCGAGTTCCATATTACCCTTGAGGCAGAGGGTGCTGAGACCTTCCAGGTCATCGCGACCGAACAGCAGATCGCGGGCCTGATCGAAAAACTTGATGACCTTCTCGGCGATGATGCCGACGAGGATGAGGTAACGGAGCACAAGGAGATGGGCGACGAGTAGCACTCGCGGCCCATCTCATTTCGCAGCGCACGGAAGGCCAGGCGGCGCTCCTTAATGCCCAGGCGGCAAACGTCCGGTTCCAAGCAGTCGCCTGGGATGGCCGGATGGCCGGATGGCCGGAATGGGCGCACATCTGCCGGGCTGCGTCCGGCCCAGGTTGATCGGAACGGCTGCTCGTCGCAGGTCAATCGAACTCTACCCGTAACGGCCGTGGGGCCAAAACCTTGCGAGGTCGGGTGCCTTGTCTACCGAAGACAGGCGTTCGATGCTGCGCCGCACCGGCCATAGTGCGATGGGGGCGAAGCATGGAAACGATCGGACCTGATCTGCGCGTGATGCAGCGGGTACCCCTTGCAGCATCGCATGTCGCCGCGATCCAGGTCGCCGGAGCTGAGAGGCACTATCCGGCCGCGACTTTTCTCGCACGCGCCGGCGAGCCAGCCGACCGCTTCGTCTACGTCAAGGAAGGCGAGATCGAAGTGGTGAACCCGTTCACGGATGAGCGCCATCTTCCGTCCACTCTCGGTCCGACGCAGTTCATGGGAGAAATCTCGTTCCTGAACGGCGGCAATTGGTCGATGCCCATGCGGGCGGTCAAAGACACCAGCGTGATCGAGGTGCCGCGCCCGGAGATGCTGCGGCTGATGTCCGAGATCCCCGAACTGTCGGACATCATCATCACGGTCCTCGCGGCACGGCGGCGGCGACAGCTCGACACGCATGACGGCACGCTGGTGCTGATCGGCGAGGATGACGACCGGGCCGTTCGACGGATCGCGGAGTTCGCCAGCCGCAACCGCCTGCCCTACAGGTCCTATGCTTTGGGCAGCCAGGAGGCGGGGGCTGTCGCGACAAGCTGCTTGATTTCGTCCGACCGGCCGGCCGTGATCTTCGGCCGGGACATCGTCGTGACCGACCCGACGCCCGACAAGATCGCGCAGTTGCTCGGCCTGAACTACAGTCTCGTCGACGACGAGGCATTCGACGTGCTCATCGTCGGCGGCGGCCCCGCCGGCGTCGCGGCAGGCGTCTACGCCGGAGCGGAGGGGCTCCGCGCGTTGGTGGTGGAGGATGTCGCGATCGGCGGCCAAGCGGGCACGTCGAGCCGAATCGAGAACTACATGGGTTTTCCCACCGGAATTTCTGGTGCCGATCTCGTCTGGCGCGGCGAGGTCCAGGCGATGAAGTTCGGCACGCGGTTCGCGATGCCGCGGCGGGTCGTGAGGCTGGAGCGGCTCGCAGGAGGCGCGTTCTGCGCGACGTTCGATAACGACCAACGCGTTTGTGGGCAGGCCGTCGTCGTCGCGACCGGTGTGCAGTACCGGCGCCTGCCGATCGAACGTCTCGAGGCGTTCGAGGGCGCGGGCGTCTATTATGCGGCGACGGAGATCGAGGCTCGCTACTGCAGGAATGCCGAAGCCATCGTCATCGGTGGCGGCAACTCGGCAGGGCAGGCGGCGATGTTTCTCAGCCGTTCTGCCAGGCACGTTCGCCTTCTGGTACGGGGCCAGTCGCTCACGACCTCGATGTCGAGCTACCTCTCAAGCCGTTTGGCGGCAGACCCGACGATCACGATCGAATACAGCGCCGAAGTCAGCGCTCTCCATGGTGAGGATGAACTCGATGCGGTGACGATCCGCAGCGTTGCTGATGGGACCACCCGCACGGTTTCGACCTGCGCGGTGTTCGTCATGGTAGGGGCCGCACCCAATACCGACTGGCTATCGGGCCTCGTCAAACTCGATGACCACGGTTTCGTACTGACCGGAGACGCGATCGGCGCAAGCTCGCCCTATGCCACGTCGCAGCCGGGAATCTTCGCGGTCGGCGACGTGCGCGCCAGTTCCGTCAAGCGTGGCGCATCGTCGGTGGGCGAGGGATCGGTCGTCATCTCGAAGGTGTGGGACCACGTCCAGAACCGCGAGTAAGTCCGCAAGCGAGCTGCAGCTTGGCCGGCTCGAAGGGCACATGCCGCCGAGCGACCGATGCCGGGCAGGCCTGGAAGACCGATGGGCGCTGAGGGGTGCCGATCCGCCGGCCGTCCCTAGCGGAGAGCGGCCCGTCCGCTTCGGGGTCCCCGCCGCGCCCATGCTTTGGGGCGAAGGCGCGACTCAGCGGCCGCCGCAGGCCGAGATGGTCACGCAGCGACGTGCCCGCGTGCCATTCCTGGCACCGCGCCGATTGACGGCGCCCACCCCATGTAGCATCGTTAGTTACATGAGACGGGATGGCAGGTTGTCGGGCGTCCTCCACGTCCTCCTCCACATGGCCGAGGCGGACGGGCCGGTGACCTCCGAACGACTAGCCGGCGTGATGGGGACCAATCCCGTCGTGGTGCGTCGGACTATGGCGGGCCTCCGTGATCTGGGGCTCGTGGCCTCCGGGAAGGGGCACGGCGGTGGCTGGACCGTCGCCTGCGACCTCGACCGCGTGACCCTGCACGACATCTACGTCGCCCTGGGCTCGCCGGAGATCTTCGCCATGGGTCACCGGAGCGAGGAACCCGAATGCCTTGTCGAGCAGGCCGTCAACGCCTCGCTCGCGGCCGCCTTCCGGGATGCAGAGAGCCTGCTGCTCTCGCGGCTGCGCGACGTCACGCTGGGCCGTCTCAGTGCCGACTTCCACGCGCGATTGGCGAAGCGCGGACTATGCGGGCAGGAGGCCCCATCAGATGACGTCTAGCGCGCAGCCGGAACCGATGGACTTCGTGGCGGCCTTCTCCGACCCGGAGGCCGCGGGACGCTATGCCGAGGGACCGCGTCGCTTCGTGCCGGGCTATGAGGCACTCCACAGGATGACCGGCATCCTGCTCGCCGAGCATGCCCCGCCCGACGCGAAGGTCTTGGTGCTCGGGGCCGGGGGCGGTCTGGAACTACAAGCCCTGGCAGAGGCCCATCCTGGCTGGTCGTTCGTCGGCGTCGATCCGGCGAGGGAGATGCTCCGTCAGGCCGAACGAACGCTTGGACCGCTCATGGACCGGGTGACCCTCGTCGAAGGCTACATTGAGGACGCACCCCTCGGCCCCTTCGATGCGGCGACCTGCCTGCTGACGCTGCACTTCCTCGATGCGGCGGCACGGGAGGACACGGTCCGCGCCATCCATCGGCGCCTGAGGCCGGGCGCCCCGTTCGTGGCCGCGCACGGCAGTTTCCCGCAACGGGATGGGATCCGTTCGCGCTGGCTCGCGCGCTACGAGGCATTCGCGGTCGCATCGGGGGCCGACCCCGAGCAGGCGACGCGGGCTCGGGCGGCCGTGGAAGCCAATCTTCCCACGCTCGATCCGCACCAGGATGAAGCCATCCTGCGGGGCGGCGGCTTCCGCGAGGTCGAGCCGTTCTTCGCTGCCTTCACCTGGCGGGCCTGGGTCGGTCGAGCGTAGGCGCCATCCCCGCTCGGCCGCTGACCAGCATATCCATCGCGTCATGCCAGTGGACGACTTGGCCGCAGGGAGCGGCTGCAAGGCAGCCCTGTGCTCGCGGGAGCGTCTCGACGGAGCACCGAGGATTAGCTTGGACGAACGTCCCGCAGCGTTGGCCGAGCGTGAGCAACAGTCTCCGAACCGCGGCCGCCATGGGGACACTACCGGCGCGGGCGCGGGCTCGCGCGAGAGAACAGGAAGGAGAGACGATGAGCACGCAAGGCCGGGCGATCGCCGACCTTTGGGATCGGACCTTCAACAAGGGCGACACAACCGGACTGGGCAATCTCTTCAGCGAGGACGGACAGGTGATCCCTGCGGGCGGCTCCCCGGTCCGGGGGCCTCAGGGCATCGCGGCCTTCTTTGCCGACCTGCAGGCCAAGGGCTTCAAGGACCACAAGATCACGGTGCAGGATGCCGTCGAGAAGGGCGATATCCTCGTCCTCACGGGCCGCTGGTCGCTGAGCGGACCCGGTGAGGGTGGTGCGACGCAGAGCTACGGCGGCAATTGGGTGAACGTCCTGGAGCGGCGGGGCGGAGGTTGGAGCACCGTGCTCCACACCTGGAACTGAGGCACTCGCCTCCCGTCGCACCGGTCCCCATGGATCGGTCCGGCGTCCGATGGCGCTGAACGAGAGCCGACCCGGGCCGCCAAGCGACCCGGGTCATGACCTAAGACGATGCCCGCTTCCCAGACATTGGCTGAGGCCGCTGTATGGCGGGAATGAGCGCAGTCCAGCTCAGCATGATGGGCTCGCCGATGACGCTGTCGACGAGCCCAAACCGTCAGATCTCAGTGCCCTCAGCGAGGACGAGGGCGTCCTCAACGTCGACGCCAAGATAGCGTACTGTGCTCTCGATCTTCGTGTGACCCAGCAGAATCTGCATAGCCCGTAAGTTACCTGTCCGCTTGTAGATAGGGACGCCTTTGTCCGACGTAGAGAGTGCGTCCCGTATTCGTCTTTCCGCAAGCCGATCCCCGTAACCCACTCGTCCACGAGCCGCGTGTACTGCCGAGTGCTGATGGGGATTGCGTGATCAGGTCGGCTCGGGAAAGCGTAGTCGTCGAGTGTGCCGCCCCAGCACTTCAGCCAAGCGCGGATGCTCGCGCGGGTTGGTTCGAGGAGTTCAAACTGCACCGGGTGCCGAGTCTTGCGCTGCACGACGATGGCGCGGGCGCGGACACATCCGCCGCTCACGAGATTTCCGATCGTCAGCCTGACGAGGTCACAGCCGCGCAGCTTGCTGTCGATGGCGAGATCGAACAGCGCGCGGTCGCGCACGCGCCGCTCGCGGTCAAGCCAGATGCGAATGGCCCGGACTTGCTGCGGTTTGAGGGCCCGCTTGGCACCGAGCTTACGCTCAGCGTTCCACGACCGACGCTCGCTGAAGGCTGGATCGTGTTCTGAATGTCCCATCATCGTACTCCCTACCAGCCGGTTCCGGCAGAGCGGGAAGAACGAGATGAGCATCTGCGATGAAGAATATGGCCGTAGGCAGCTTGTCCGCTATGGAGGTCGGGAAGTAGGGAGCGGACGTTCGGCGTGGCTCAAGTGACGGGGTCAGACCACCGCCTTTGCCGTTCGGCGGGGCACCGCAAGCATCGCCGTCGCGCTAGGATGGCGAAGCGTTGGGGTGAAGCAATCATGAGCAAGGATCGACCGGAAGGGGCGGAGCCGCGCCGCGTCCTCGTTCTAGGGGCGACCGGCACAATCGGTCGGGCAACCGTACGGGCGCTCGTGTCACGCGGTCATGAGGTTGTCTGCCTCGTCAGGCGCCCTGCTGACACTGCTATCCCCGCAGGTGCGGTTGTCTCGTCTCGAACCCCTGCAGGCGCCACCGAGCGGATCGTCGATCTGACTGATCCGTTGTCACTGGCACGCGACGGTGTCCGCGGCGAATCGTTCGACGTCCTAGTGTCGTGCCTCGCGTCGCGAACCGGCCTACCCGATGACGCCTGGGCGATCGATTACCGCGCGCAGGTGAGCGCCTTGCACGCGAGCCGGGCGGCCGGCGTGACGCATGCGGTGCTTCTCTCGGCGATCTGCGTCCAGAAGCCAATCCTCGCCTTTCAGCACGCTAAGCTTGCTTTTGAGGCGGTGCTGATCGCTTCGGGGCTCGACTACACGATCGTTCGGCCGACGGCCTTCTTCAAATCGCTCTCGGGACAGATCGATCGCCTGAAACGCGGCAAGCCGTTCCTGGTTTTCGGCGACGGAACTCTGACAGCCTGCAAGCCCATCAGTGACGACGACTTGGGCCGCTACCTCGCGGACTGCCTCCACGACGATGAGCGGCGCAATCGCGTGCTGCCGATTGGCGGGCCCGGAGAAGCGATCACGCCGAAGGCGCAAGGCGAGCGCCTTTTCGCCATGCTGGGGCGCGAACCGCGCTTCACGCACGTTCCCGTAGTGCTGCTGGATGTGATCGTTGCCGTTCTGGCGACGATCGGACGATGGGTGCCGGCCCTGGCGGTCAAGGCCGAGCTCGCGCGGATCGGACGCTACTATGCGACCGAGTCGATGCTCGTGCTGGATCCAGCAACCGGACGATACGATGCGCAGGCCACCCCTTCGACGGGGTCTGAGACGCTGTTCGGCTATTATGCTCGCGTGATCCGCGGCGAGGCGGTCGCCGAACGTGGCGACCACGCCGTGTTCTGACGATGCTCAGATCCGAATAGCGCCAGCTGACAGAGCGATTTTCCGACTGGAGCAGGAAGCGAACCCGATGGGTGTCTCGTTGACGGCAGGCGGAACCCTGGCGTAAGCAACCCCATGATCCGTCGCGCCAGCAACGCTGTGAGTTATCGCCCGCCCTCATCATAGGGCGGCTGCGTTCGATCACGACCAACGATCATGCCAAGCCGCCGCATTCCGGCGGCGCTTTCATTTCAGACAGGTCTCCGGGACGGCGCGTCCACTACCGACGACAGACCCCAATGACCTCCCAGCAATCAGCGTTCATCCCTACGCACGGCGACCACGAGTTCGAGCTTCGTGCACCATGCCTGCTCGAGGTTACGCACGGCGACACAGTTATCCGCATCGCTGATGATTGGGACGGTCACGTCCTCATCGAGGAGCTGTACGTCGCCCTCCGAGAAGCCCGCCAAGCTCGGGACAATGCGACCCTGCTGAGGAAAGCGGAGCCTGACCGCGAGGACAAGCTGGCGAAGCGTCCGGCGACGTAAGAGTTTGGTCCGCTATGGGCGCACAACTGCCGCCCCGGTTTGGCCGAAAACGGAATGGCGGCTCTCGGGCGAAACACTGGGCGTTGCAGCCGTTTCGGTTCAGCCCGCATTATTCCCGGCCAAGCCCTCTTGAGCGACGTTCCAATAGGATCTCAGACGTCAGCGCGGCCACCGTTCCATAATGACGGCGACGTGTGCGGACCGAGGTACATCCGCTCGTGGAACTTCCACGCGAGCAAGCCCTATTGGAACGCCGCGCAGCGTTTCACCCGCGCAGCAATCTCCGCACCCGCCTCTGGACGATCAGCAGATCACGACGCGTCTCCATCTGCAGATGCTTCGCTTGTCGAATGGCCGCGTCCGCGCGGGCCAGAAGATCGTCTGCGGGCTGCTCTGAAGGCATCACCGTCACCTGGGCGCCCAGTTCCAGGACGCTCGCGGTGACGTCGGTCACGTGGTGGATCAGGGCTTGAACCGAGCCCGCCTCATCGCGGACCGCCCAGTTCGCCGGGTGCCAATACCGCACCTCCCAAGGCCGGTCCTCGGGCTGGATGTCGTAGCGCTGCAACGGCATGAGATCACGCTCCCCCGTTCTAAGCACACGCTCGAACGATGTGCTCAGATTGCGGACGCCATCGGCCTGCGGATCGTGCGGGCTGTCGGGAAAGGCCTCGAACATGTCGAACCCCGCAAGCGCCTCGCGCTGGCGTCCCGTCGCTTTCAGATAAGCGTCATTGGCGTTCGCGATCCGGCAGTCGGGCGTGAGCACGACGAGGGGCAGAGGGGCGCGATCGAAAAGGTCGCGGTAGAGGCCCTCGGCTTGCTGCATCTGCGTCGAAGCGGCTCGGAAGTTCGGTGTGTGAGAAGCGTCGGCCATATCCTCGCTCCCGGCCATATCCTCGCTCCCGGCTGACGGCCTTGACGGTCAACACCTTCCAGCAAAAGACGATCCGCCCGCGTCCGACTTCCAGCTGCGGAAGCACGCCATCAGATGCCGTAGCTCGCGAGCGGCGCCGACGAGCGGCGCTCTAGCCGCTGCCAGCCATGCAGGCCCTGTCGGAGGGCGGTCGTCGCATCACGCGCGGCGTTCACACACGTTGTGGCGCCCTCTCGCCGATCGGTGCAGAACCTGACCATCGCTGGCTTGGATTTTCAGGGCGCCAGCGGCTGCGAGACCCGTGTGCTCCCGCCTTAGCTTCCGCGGAGAGCCAGATGCTCCGCTACTTCTTCGACGTCCACGACAGCGGTCCCCAATTCGACGACACCGGAACAGAGCTTGCAGGCCCGGACGAAGCCTACGCGAAGGCCAAGTCGCTCCTGCCGGACATTGCCAGCGAGCTGATCCCCACGGGTGGTGACCAGCGCATGTTCATGGTGCTGGTGAGGGACGAGAATGGCCATGCTGTCTACTCGGCCACGCTCGCCTTCGCGGGCCAGCGATTGCAGCGATAGATCTTCTCTTTCGCCCGCTCCGCCTGCCGCTGCCCCTGATCGCCGAGGCTTGGCGTGAAGCCGAGCCAGAAGGGTATGGGTCTGTGACAGGGTGACGTACAGAGCATCTCGCTCCTGGCCCACCGCCACGATCGTGCGCCGGGTCCGCTCCATCTCGGCTCCGGTGTTTCGATCCAGGAGGGACGAGGGACGGCGCGGCTTTCGATCCGGAGGGAGAACCTCCCAGAACGGCACCTTCATCAGGAACCGTCCCTGCGCGTCCGAGTTCTCGAAGGCGTAGCGCATCAGGTTGGTCCGGCGCGTTCCGACCTGCGCCAGATCGGCTGCGATCGTCGTGATGCTCTGACACACGTCGAGATAGGCTTCCTCCAGATTGTAGAAGGGCACGCCCTCGGGATCCCATTGCAGGCCGTCAAGGGTCCGCAGATGGAAGTGGCAGTGCGGCATCCGGCTGCCTCGGCTGTTCCCTCGCCGAAAGATAGGGTAAATTAACCCCACCAGATCAAAGTACTTGTGGTCAAAATCACTTTCCTCCTGCCTGCGCATTATCTGTCAGACCGTATTTTGCAGGTGTACGCGCGAGGGGGAAAGGATTTTTCTATGTCTGAAATCGAAGAATCGCCAAGCGGCAACCACATCGACCTCACCGTCGACGTCGTCTCAGCGTGCCTGTCGAACAACCACTTGGCTGCGTCAGACGTGCCCGCGCTCATCTCAAACGTGCATGCCACCGTCTCCGGCTTGAGCCAAGTTGCAGAGCCGAGCGAGCCGGAAGTGAAGGCGACACCAGCTCAGATCCGGAAGTCGATCACGCCGGACGCGCTGATCAGCTTCGAGGATGGCAAGCCCTACAAAACGCTCAAGCGCCACCTAACGACCCATGGGCTGACGCCGGACGGCTACCGCGAGAAGTGGGACCTGCCGCGCGCCTATCCGATGGTGACAACCTCCTACTCGCAGGCACGGTCCTCGCTCGCCAAGAGCCCCGGGCTGGGTCGCCAGCGCCAGACATCTGCAACAAAGGCCGCTGCCACGGCTGAGACTGTGAGCGGACCGGCACCTGCCGCCGAGGCGCCGAAGAGTCGCGGCCCTCGCAACAAGGCGGCTGAGGCTCCCGCCAAGCCGCGCAGCCGCCGAAAGGCTGCCGATCTTGTTCTCGCGGAGTAGGACATGAGGGCCGGCACAGGTTAGGTTTGTGCCAGCGCCTCCGAGCCGAGAAAGAGCATGCTGGGTCAATCGCTGGCGGCAGCCGCGATCGAGAAGAGCGCCGCCAGCGCGAAGTTGCCGGCCACGAGGAGGGTGAACAGGGTCAGCATAGTCGCTCGCCTCAACCTACGCAGGTCCGGATGACGGTGGCCCGCTGCGGCGGGCACGAACGGGTCGGCTTGGACATGCTCAAGAATTTGGCGACCTGAGGCGCGGCATACGCCGAGGTCAGTGCCGGCAGGTGCGCCGTGCCGACCATGAGGACGCCGGAGATAATCAAGCGAAGAATGATATCGAGCATTGCCCTACCCCTCGTGCGGCCCTTGTCGGCCGTCTCTGAGCCACGGTGTAGAAGCTTTGCCTTTCGTCGGTATTGCGTAGTTTGTTGCTTGGTCGGCTAGACCTCGCGAAGCCCAGATTAACGCGGAGTTTTGATGCTGGAGCCTCTGCCCACGCCAACGAAGGAGCAGATCCGGCTGCTCGCAGTCGCAGCCGCAATCGTCGTTGTGGCCACGGCGCTGGCGTGGTTCATCGCGATGTCTGACCGGCCAGACATGGCGGTGCAGGACAGCGCTGATGCGGCCATGGTTGCGTCCATGGCACTGCTGGGGAAGGCCAGGAGGCAGGGGAAGCGCTAAGGTCTCGCGACACAGACGCGCTCACACCCTCATCGACGATCTAATTGCCCATTAAGATGTTCTCCCTAGGCGCGTAGTCTTGAGCGAGGCACTCTCTGGCGGGGTCGATGAGTAGGAAGGCCACACTTCTCAACAGACTGCGGGAACGCGTCGCCGATGCGGACGGAGGTTACGTCCGTCAATGAGGTGGACTTTCGGGGTGGAATTGGAGCCGCCATCGGTCAGGCAGCCTGTGGTGGAAGTGTCGTGACGCTCTCCTCGATCAACGCCGGAGCAAACCCGGCCATGCCCTCGATCTGCATATAGCGGTGCTGAAGCTGCCACTCGTCGTTGGCCTCCAGAAGCACCGCACCGATCAGGCGTTGGATCGAGTCCGTGTTGGGGAAGATGCCGACCACATCGGCGCGCCGCTTGATCTCCTTGTTGAGGCGTTCCAGCGGGTTCGTGCTGTGAAGCTTGGCCCGATGCTGGAGCGGGAAAGTCAGGTAGGCCAGCACGTCCTCGCACGTGGCCTCGATGAAGACCTTCAGCTTCGGCCAGCGGTTGTGCAGTTGCTCGCCCAGGTGCTGAAGGGCGGCCCGGGCGGCGTCCTGATCGGGCTGCTGGAAGGCGTGGCGCAGGCCGGCAGCCACCATGGTCTGCTGGGTCCGCGGCACGTAGGCCAGCGCGTTCCGGGTCCAGTGAACGCGGCAGCGTTGCCAGGTCGCCTTCAGCACCCGGCGGATGGCCGCCTTGAGCCCCTCGTGGGCATCCGAGATGACGAGCTGCACGCCCGAGAGCCCGCGCTTGACCAAGCTCCGCAGGAAGTCGGTCCAGAACACCTCGGCCTCACTGGGGCCGATGTGCAGGCCGACGATCTCGCGCCGGCCTTCGGTGTCCACCGCGACGGCGACTATGGCAGCGACAGAGACGATGCGACCGCCCTCGCGCACCTTCAGGTAGGTGGCATCGAGCCAGAGATAGGGCCACGCACCCGAGAGAGGGCGCGTCAGGAAGGCGTTCACGCGCTCGTCGATCTCCTTGCACAGCTTCGACACGGAGGACTTGGAGATGCCCGACAGACCCATGGCCTGCACCAAGTCGTCCACGCGCCGGGTCGAGACGCCGGCGATCCACGCCTCCTGGATCACGGCGACCAGCGCCTTCTCGACCGTGCGGCGCGGCTCCAGGAAGCCGGGGAAATAGCTGCCGGTCCGCAGCTTGGGGATCTTGAGGTTGAGTGAGCCGAGCCGTGTGTCGAGGCTGCGCTCGCGATAGCCGTTGCGGTAGGTGCTGCGTTCGCCTGTGCGCTCGTAGCGGCCCGCGCCGATCAGGCCCTCCACGTCGGCCTCCATCAGGATCTGCAGGACCGTCTCGGCCAACGAGCGCAGGAAGTTGCCGTCGTCAGCCTTCTGCAGCGCCTCGATCAGTGCCACTCTGTCGTCGGTCATCGGGTGCTCCCGGCTCAGGTTGAAGTCCGCAAACTCCACCTTAGCCGCCGGCCCCGATGGCCACCCCAATCCCCACCGAAACGGTCCCGGAAATTACACCTCGTCCGTGGACGCTACCTGCGACGGACCCGGATCGCCAGGTGTCAACCGACGTGTGGTTCACCTGCACCGGCCAGTGGTTGCCGGAGACAAAGGGGCCTGAAAGTCCGCCTGAGCCCGTCGGTGTTATCAAACTGAATGCCTAACGCGGACGCAAAGTTGCCACCCGTATCTGGCGTAAGCGGACCGGCTGCTACTTTCCACGGGTGCTTTGCCGCTTCTCTGCCGCGGGCGGCAGCTTGGCGAACACCTCCGCGCACATGCTGCCGAGGCTGCTGCGCATCACGCCCCTGGCCCATTCTCGGCGGCCCACGTCCATCAGCTTGATCGCCGCCTCCCGCGGCGTCTCCTTGGCGCAGGCTCGCATGACCTTCATCAGCGGGTACTCGACTTCCCGCCCGCAGGATTGCTTCGCCTGCAGGAACAGGCCGTACTTCTCAAACCGCTCCGGGCAATCCTCGGCGGACCACGCGGGAGCGATGGCCAGCAGGCCGGCTACGAGAGCAAGGGCGAGGCGAGTGGGCAAAGCGTTTCGTGAGAGCATCAGGAGGCCATCCATGGCGCGCGGCCAGGCTTGAACGGGAGGGACATGGCGGAAAATTTATTCCTCGGCGAGTTGTTCAGGGTAGGCGCGATCTCTGAGGAAGAGGTCGACGCGGCTATCACGTCGTGCCTGAGCGGCAGCCCGGACGAAGCGTTCGTGCCCGCGCAGGACGTGCTCGGTCGGTCTCTCCACCGCGATCCAGGCACGGCCTATCGCGCACGAGACCGGCCGATCCGGGCGCATCGGAGTTCCGCAAGCGGATCACGGTGCGCACGGCCATCATGTTGGCGCGGCTGGCGGAGCAGGGAGCGAAGCTGGAGGCTGACGCCCGGAACCATGCGGCCGACGCTGACACCGGAGACGCGGCCCCGACTTCGGGTTCCTACCTGCTTCCCGGCCGTTGCTCACCTCCGACGATGCGCGCCCGCCCGATGCGGAGGCACTTATCGCGCCGCGCAGATCTCGCGCCGGACGAAGGCTGGCGAGACCAACAGCGGCCAAGCCACGCCGACCATCACGGAACGACCGACGCTCTGCGAAGTCGGGCCTGCCAGCGCCACCGCGCCGAGGTAGACACCGGCAAGCATGTAGGCGGCGAGGAAGCCTTGGGCGAACCGAGGCAAAGCGACACTCCCAGTGCCCGAGGAAATGATGAGGACGTGTGAGCCCGCCCAGAACGAATTAGGACGAGCTTGCATCGACGGATCGTTCGGCCCCTCAGTCTAAGACCTCAACGATGCAGTGGCTGCGGTCCACCAGCTCAGTAGCGGTAACCGCCATACCCGCCGTAGCGCCGCTCTTCGAAGTAGCGCGAGCCCCGGTACGGCCGATCATAGCCACGGAACTCGTGCTTGCGTCGCCAGCCATGGGCCGGAGCCCAGGACGGAGGGCCGCCATAATGGTAGCCGCGATCGCCTCGTGCCCAAGGTGGGTCGGCCAAGGCGGCTGTAGAGGTGCTCAGGACGCCGCCAGCAACGATCAGTGTGGAGAGCAGGGGCAGGGTCAGGGTCAGCTTTCGAAACATTTCATCTCCTGTGATCCCACCGGTTGCGGTGAGCAGATACGGAGACGGCGTCGATACGGTTCCTCGTAATCAGACAGGCTGGTTACGAGAATGCATGCAACATTTTCCAGTGCGTTGGCCGTAAGGATCAGGGGGCATCCGCACGGGAATGCCGGCCACTCCCCGACCGAGCACGCCTCGACATGAACCTCGGCATCGAGACCAGCGTGGCCGTCGCCCGTAGGCGCGCGAAACCGGGCCCAGGCCGGTTCAGGTCGGCCGAATCCGCTTCTTGCAGACGGCCGTCTCTATCGGGCCGGGCAGGCAGACCGCTGATCTTCCCAAAACGCGCGGGGTCGGGAGCGGCGTTCCAGGCCCTGCCGGCCCGAGGTCGGCTCTGGGGGCAAGCGAAACCCGAGATCCGACCTGTCTCGATGTTCGCTTCGGAAATTCCAGCAATGGACGGGATGGGCTCAGGGCTGCCGCACAGCTTCGATCGAAAGCGGAATGGCAGCGTCTGCTCAGACGACTTTGCGTAGCGAACACTGCGGTTCGGTTGCTGCCTGCCGCAGACTGGTACCCTTCGTGCGCGAGGAGAATGTTCGGCCGAAACCGCAGGATGGAACGTCCGCTGGAGCGACGCTGCGGGGGCAGCTGATGTGGCTCGCTCCCGGCACGGGCCAACCGTAAGATGCGCCCAAACTGCAGCGCATCGCGCGAGGCGCTTCATGATCCAGGATGAGGCGGGTGAGGGCTTGCGTTCCGACAGGGCGAGGGCGCCCGACGGGACGACGATCGGCCTCGCCCATGCACGCGCCCAGGAACCCGGTCGCGGACGCAGAGCCGTTCGGCCCGATCAGATCCCGGCCCCCGGCTGGCGCGACATCCTCTGGCGTATCGTGCTGTCCCTGCCCGAAGATCGTGTGCTTGCCACAGCGGGCGGGGTCGCCTTCTTCGCGCTTCTCGCGACCTTTCCCGGCCTCGCGACGATCGTCTCGCTCTACGCGCTCGTCTCGGACCCGAATGCGATCGGTCAGCACCTCAGCCTGCTCGCCGGCGTGCTCCCGAACGGCGTGCTGGAACTCTTGGATGACCAGCTCGTGCGCATCACCCGCCAGAGTAGCGGCACCCTCAGCACCGCCTCGATTCTCAGTCTCCTCATCGCTTTCTGGAGCGCCAATTCGGGCGTGAGCGCCCTCTTCGACGCGCTGAACGTCATCTACAGGGAGCGGGAGAAGCGGTCCCTCATCCGCTTCTACGCGGCTACCTTCCTGTTCACGTTCGGAGGCGTGCTGTTCGCGCTTGCTGCGACCTCCATGGTGGTCGTCCTGCCCATCGTGCTGAACCGGATCGGGCTTGGTTCAGCGACGGATGCTCTGCTGCGCGTCGCGCGCTGGCCGGCCTTACTCGTCATCGTCAGCCTCGGGCTGTCACTGATCTACCGATACGGTCCGAGCCGGCGTGAGGCCAAGTGGCGTTGGGTGAGCTGGGGCAGCGCCGCGGCCGCACTGTGCTGGTTCTGCGCCTCGGTTCTTTTCTCCTGGTACGTGGCGAGCTTCGACAGCTACAATCGGGTCTACGGCTCGCTGGGAGCGGGCGTCGGGTTCATGACCTGGATCTGGCTGTCGGTGGTCATCGTGCTTCTCGGGGCTAAGCTGAATGCCGAGATGGAGCGGCAGACAGCGCGCGACAGCACGACGGGTCAGCCGAAGCCGCTGGGTACGCGGCAGGCGTTTGCGGCTGACACTGTCGGTCCTTCGCAGTCCTGACCTGCGGACGCGATGCTGCCACGGCCGCCGAGGCCTGTTCGTCCTCCTCCCGAGGAAGCCTCAACCGCGGCACTCTGCAGGTGCCGACCGACGACCATGCGGGAGGAACGGTTTTGCCGGTGCCGGCTCGCCGCTAGCGCAGGCGATCGGCCCCTGGACCAGAGCTTGGCTGAGCCAGCTGAGCCGGCCGCCAAGACCAAGTATGCACTCCTGACATGCCACGGATGCCAAACCACAGCTGGTTTCGGAGCAGTGGCGAGTTCACATGCGATGCAGCTGACCACTGACTGGGATTGTGCCGGTGACTACCCTTCTTCTCTATTACGCCGCCTCCGCCGCCGTGGCAGCGGCGATCTACTACGGCTTCTCTGTCGCAGCCGCACTGAAGTTTGGTTGGGCCGTACGCTTCGCCGATGCCCTCCGGCCGGTTTCTGCCGACGCAACCGTTCGATCCGCGTCGGCGGGCAACGAGAACGTCGTTCGGACGACTCGACACGCCGCGTGACCAAAAGCCGGGGCGTGGGATGTGCTTCGAGATCCGGCGTGTCTCCGGGTCTCGCCCTGCATGTCTCGTCGGGCTTGCGTCCGGCCAGGGACATAGAAAATTCTTCAGCGACGCGTGAGCGGCATCATGGCCTTCTGGCAGCCGCGAATGTCTCACGTGCCCTCAGGATCTCGGCGTGGTGCGTCTCCGCCCAGATCCAGACGCCGCAGAACGCGGCGCTCAGGCTCTCGCCGAGCGGCGTGAGCGTGTAGTCGACGTGGGGCGGGATGACCGGATGCACCGTCCGGTGCACCAGCCCGTCCTGCTCCATCTGCCGCACAGTCTGCGTCAGCATCTTCTGGCTGATGCGCCCCACCGCCTTGGCGAGCTGGGTGAAGCGCAGCGTGCCATGCTCCTGCAGAGCCTCGAGGATCAGCATGGTCCACTTGTCGGCGACCTTGCCGATGATGTCCTGGACCAGGGCTTCGATGGCCGGATCTGTCTCGGTCGGGACCGGGGATCGCCGACGCGTTTCGATTTCCGGATTGGCTAAAGCCTTGCGCATCCGACACTCTCTTTCCGGTGCGTATAAATCTTTTTCGTGCCTACTTCAGGCTGGAGAGCGCGAGTCATAACCTCTGCGGTGACAACAACGGAAGGTCGCTCAGGTGAAGACGTCGGGTAACACCATCCTCATCACCGGCGGCGGTTCCGGTATCGGACAGGCTCTCGCCCACCGTTTCCATGACCTCGGCAACACCGTCATCGTCGCCGGTCGCCGCACGCAGGCGCTGCAGCAGACGATCGCCGGGCGCCGGAACATGCATGCCATGGCATTCGACGCCGACAGAGCCGAGGGCGTCGAAGACTTCGCTTGGCGCTTGGTCTCTGAGCACCCCGCCCTCAACGTACTCGTCAATAATGCCGGGATCATGCGCTTCGAGGCCCTCGACGAGCGCCGCGATCTCTCGGACACGGAGGCGACCGTCACCACCAACCTGCTTGGCCCCATCCGGCTGACCAATGCTCTCGTCGAGCATCTGAGCCGGCAGCCCGACGCGGCGCTCATCAACGTCACCTCGGGCCTGGCCTTCGTGCCGCTCGTCGCAACCCCGACCTACTCGGCGACCAAAGCGGCCATGCACAGCTACACGGTGGCGCTCCGGGAAGCGCTCAAGGGAAAGATCGAGGTGATCGAGCTGGTGCCGCCGGCGGTCCAGACCGACCTCACACCGGGCCAATCTACGCGGGAAGGCTACCTGCCGCTGGCCGACTTCATCGATGAGGTGATGAGCCTGTTCCAGCAGCAGCCGACGCCGGGTGAGATCCTGGTGCAGCGGGTCGGCTTCCAACGCAACGCCGAGGCGGAGGACCGCTTCGACGAGGCCGTGACGATGCTCAACGAGATTGCCCGCAAGGCGCGCGACGCGCGGAAGTAAACTCACGCGCTCGACAACATACGCCATCTGCGACTTTGCATGGAGACACCTTGCGGCCGCTCCGGCCATCTGTATTCGAAGAACGATTTCGGACCTGGGGCAATCTGAATTCGGCTAGACGTCGGGTTTCGCTGCCCGTAGCACGGGTGATGCAGCGCGAACCGTCACATCCTGCAGCTCGATCGCGGTCGGACGACCGCAAGAAATCTGCGTCCGAGACTGTCGAGTCCAGGCATATACACCCGGAACGGGCGCGAATTTGCCGACCGAAGATGGCCGGAAGCGGCCTGTCCGGTTTAGGGCTCAAGCTGCCGGTAAGCGGACTTGCAGCGTCAGCACCACCGGCTCGGCACTTGGCCTGTATCCTCGCCGCATCTCCAGTTCCTCCGGTCCTGGCTGATCCTCGCAATCAGGTCGGTCCAGAGCCAGCCGGTCAGGTCAGGGCAGGCTCATTTGTACGTCGCCCTCCAACTCGCGCGAGCCGGGATGCTGCATACACAGGCGAGCTACTTTTCCGGCAGGCCAGCCCTTCTGAGCCCTTCCACGATCCTCTGGTACTCGACGAGAAACTGCGGGTTGTCCGAGAACCCAGCGTTCGCCCATTTCTCGACCGTGTAGTTCGGCATCAGCTTGAGCAGCTCGGCAACCGCATTGCGAGCCTCTGCTGCCTGTCCGGTCCAGGCATAACCCGCGGCCAAGTCCACGTAAGAGAGCCAGAGCGGCGCCACCGCGTTCGCCTTGAGGCACCAAGGGATGGCCTCTTGATAGCGCGCCATGTGCGTGTAGGCGTGGCACATGTGGAAGAGCCACAGGTTCAGCGCCGGATCATGCGGGCTCAAGCGCAAGGCCTTATCGATGGGGGCAAGCGCCTCGTTCGATCGCCCCAGCAGGGTCTTGGCGTGCCCGAGCGCCTCGTAGGCGACGGCTAAATTCCGGTCACTCGCGATCGCCGCCTCGAACTCGGGGATGGCCAGATCAGGCCTCTTCCGCGCTTTCAGGATGTCGCCTCTGACGAAGTGCGCCATCGCGTGGTCCGGGACTTCCGACAGAACCTGCGCGATGGCTGCATCCCCTGCAGCCAAGTCCCTCTCCGGGTCTCGCTCCAGCGAAGCCAAGCCAGATACGTCAGAGATCGCGCTTTGCCGACCAAGGCGGAGACGAGGTGCAGATCGTGGTGAAGCGCCTCCTCGAAAAGCCTGAGCGCCTCGCGGATGTGCGTCGGGTTGCGAGGGCGGTTCAGAGCTGCCCAGCCCCGCATGGCGAGGTCACCAGCATCCGGATTGTGCGGCCGCTCGCGCAGCGAGCGCAGGCTCTCGGCTTGGGTCAGCTGCACGTCGAGTGAGCGGGCGAGGCGCGCCACGAACTCGGCCTGCAACTCGCCCAGCTGGCTTCTGTCCCCTTCCAGCCGGTTGGCCCAGATCTGCGCGCCGGTATCAGCCCCGATCAGCTTGGCATTCAGCAGAACCCGCTCACCCACGCGCCGGACGCTGCCTTCCAGGACGTAGCGCACGCCCAAGTCGCGACCGACCTGCCGCACGTCGGCAGGTTTGCCTTTGTACGTGAAGGCGGTGTTGCGCGCGATGACGAAGCTGCCGTCGAGATGCGAGAGGTCCGTCGTCAGATCCTCGGTGAGTCCGTCGGCGAAGTATTCCTGCTCCGGGTCATGGCTGAGGTTGGCGAAGGGCAGGACAACGAGCGAGAGCGATGGAGCCTTTGCGCTGCTCACCGCTGGGATGGCGCTCGGCGGGCTCGGTGCTGGCGCTCGCGAGCTTGACCAGAACCACCAGCCAAAGCCGCCCATCACAAGCAGCGCAGCCAGACAAGTCGCCCGCGCAGCCGGCCGGAGGAAGCGGGCACGTGAGGCGGGCGGTGGCTCTTCAGCCTCGTCGGTGATGCTGAGCGAGCTGATGGCCGGCGCCGAAAGCACGAACACGCCTACGGGTCGCGCGATGTTCTTCAGCTCCCGCTTGCCGAGATCCTCGAAGCCGTAGGGGAGCTTATCACGCACCTGATCGTGCACCGCGCGCGAGATGCAGAGGCCGCCCGGCTCCGCCAGCGGCTCCAGACGGGCAGCCACGTTGATGCCGTCGCCGTAGAGGTCGCCGTCTGGTTCGGCCACGACGTCGCCGAGGTTGATGCCGATGCGCAGGCGGAACTGCCGGTCCGGCGGCAGGCCGGCTTCATGGGTCGGCATAGCGCGTTGGATCTGGAGTGCGCAGATGACGGCCCGGACAGGGCTCGGGAACTCGACGAGCAGCCCGTCGCCCATCGTCTTGACGATCCGTCCATGAGCTGCGGCGATGCTGGGATCGATCACCTCACGGCGCAGAGCTTTCAGGCGGCGCAGCGTTCCCGCCTCGTCGGCGCCCATGAGGCGGCTGTAGCCCACGATGTCGGCCACCATGATCGCCGCGATGTGGCGTTCACTGCCTGCCCGGTTCATGCCGTGGTCCTCAGCGGCCTTGGTCGGCCAGCTGTGCCGGATCCAGCCGGACTATAGCACGTGAGATACTCCTGCCGCTGACTGATCAAATGATGGCAAGCATCGGTGCCACCGAGCACAGACTACTTCGCGTCAGACGCTCATACCTCTCCATGCAACCAGCCTGGAGATCAGCGATGTTGGCATCGGTGGCTCGCTTTGTACGGCTCTGGTATCGCACGCGACGAGCTTATCGGGAGCTGGAGCTTCTCGACGACAGGGGCTTAGAAGACATTGGCCTCAACCCCTGCGAGGCATCTCGTCACCGCATGAGGCTCTGAGCTGGAGCGTGTCACCTTGAGCTGCAGACGGGTCAGTGGGGCCTGTTTCTTAACGTCCAATCGGCGTGCAGCATTACAGCTTAGGCTTGCCTGAGGGCACACTCAGTCGGGACGCTTCGCTGCGTTACAGCCTAGCTTGCCAAGCCCATCGTGAGGCCACGCCCTACTTCTTCGGGTAGCCGACGTAGTAAACTCCGATAACGCCGCTGCTCGCATCGCGGATCGGCTCGTAGCCCGTGGTGTAGGGCTTGCCCAGGATGTCGGCCTCGCCGAAATAGGCCTCGCCCTTCGCGACGGCCGCGATGGCCTTCCCCTTCGGATCCAGGACCGTGCCGACGGCACGCGAGCCATCATCCTTCTTCACGTTCGTCGAGACGCGGACGAACTCACCGCCGCTCCTGACGAACAGGGTCGCGGTCCCGCCGACCTCCTTCTGCACGCTGTCGACCAGGGAGAAGTCGCCGTTCATCTTGGTCTGGCCGAAGTAGAGGACCGGGACGGTCTTCCCGGCGATCGTGTCCTCGCCCTTCACGCTCGGGGCCCGAGGGCGGCGGCCTTCGACTTCAGGCGCTGCATGGCGGTCTGCACGTCCTCGGTGGGGCCTGCCGACACGCTTGCAGGCATCAAAGCGGCCGCGCCTGCCAGGGCGGCCAAGAGCGATAGGGTGAGCAGGGACGTCTTCATGGTCATCTCCCTCCAACCTCGCGCGAGTTCAGTGTGATGGCCGTTGGGGCGGAGCCTCGTGGTGCGCGCACTCTAGAGGCCGATGCGCGGGCAGCTCCGCCAGGGGGACGGGCGCCCGGCAGCATGGTCGGGCTCCCTTGAACGTCACGGTTTGATCGTGCCGGTTGTGCTCGGCGCGGTGGTGCCGACCTGCTTCGGCTTGATCTCCCAGGTCGTGTTGTGCGGGATGTCCATCGCGGTGTAGCCGCCGGCCCCGGCCAGTGCCGGCATGACGTTGCAGGCGAAGGGCTCGCGGCCCGTGATGCCGTCATACTTGCCGGTGCCGCCTGTGATGACGTGCGTGCCGCAACTGAGATCGGCCTGTGTCTTGTCGACGTCGCGGGTGTCGAAGGTGGAGAAGATGTGGTCGCCGTCATTGTCGGCGAGCACGCAGGCGCCGTCGATGTACTTCTTGTCACCCGATGCGACGTTCAGCGCCATGCACCGCGCGGACATCTTGTCGAGCGTGGCCTCGCCTTTGAGGTTCTGCGTCGTTCCGACGGCCTCTAGCGGCGTCACTGAGCCCAGACCCGCAATGTCGATGCTGGCCAGAGGCCGAAAGACGAAGTGCGTGACGTAAGGCGTGGTGCCGGACTTGGCGACAGGCTCACCGAGTGCAGCCCCGGAGCTGACAGCGACAAGGAGGCCGGTGAGAGCTGCCATACGAACAAGCGGAAGCCTCGCGGCGGCTGCCGCGGTGATGTCCGGGAACATAGGCTTCATTGTTGCCTCCTCGCGTCAGCGGCGGAACTCAACACAACCGGAGCACGTCCACATTTTGCAATGCCCGCCGCCTACACCGCAGCTGACGGGCGGCCCCACGAGCCGAACAAGGCAAGCGTAGCTATTTGAGCAAACGACGCGATGCTGCCTTGTGGCGGCAGGGGGAGTTTGCGCGCGTTGCCAGAAAAGAAAATCGCAAGTGTTGCGTACAGGCGTTATAAATTGGCCGCTTCTTATTCTATGATCGATCTACGCGGGCGCTTAGCAGCCTGTTCCATAATGTCCACCAGCGGATGGCCGCTTCAGGGCAGCCGCCATGATCGGCTGAACGGCCGGAATGGGCGGATTGTGTTGAAAAACTCCGTTTGCCCCTCTTTCGAGGACATCAACCTACAACACCTGGGGTCGTATCGGGCGACAAATACTAGCTATAGAGGACTTCGACCGCGCCGCGGAGTTTTTCAACACAATCGGCGCAGAGCAGAAGGTCTACCAATCTGCAGCGAGTCAACCTCTACTGCCTCGACAACTGTCTGACTTTTCCTTCACAAGTCGCTCTTGCGAGTGCTGCGATCTGGCTTGATAAGCAGTTCGCACGCCTCCAAACGCGCCGCACTCTGAGTCACAACGGCCGTCGGCGTACGAACCGCACGAGCGCCACGCTACCCTCGCTCAAAGCCGTAACCCTTATACCGACTCTCACTGATCAGAACTCATGGGCCCAGGCGCGCAGGCCGATGGACATGATGCGCCAGGGCCGATTGATGAGCTTGTTCCAGGCGTCGCAGCAGTGCTGAGGATGGCCTCGTATGACGCAAAGATCCGATTGCCGAGCCAGTTCTCACGGATGAACTGTCAGAGGTTCTCAACCGGGTTCAGTTCAGGCGAGCGCGCTGGCAGCGGCAGCAGGGTGATGTCGGCCGGGATCACAAGCTTCTTGGTCATGTGCCAGCCAGCCTGATCGAGCAGCAGCACGGCGTGCGCGCCCGGGCGATGGCCCTGGCAATCTCGGCCAAGTGCAGGTTCATTGCCTCGGTGGTGCAGCGAGGCATGACGAGCCCGGCTCCCGTACCACGAGCCGGGCAGATTGCGCCGAAGAGGTAGGCTGAGGCGGTGCGCTGGTCCTTCGGAGCTGCCGGCCGTGTGCCGCGCCGTACCCATCGCCGGGTGATGGTGTTCTTCTGGCCGACGCGGGCCTCATCTGAGAACCAGACCTCTATCGGCTTGCCGCCGGTTGCCTGCGCGATCTGCGCCAAGCGGGCGGGGAAGGCTTTTTAAGAGCGGAGATGGCGTCCTGATCCTGAGCGTGATGGCGGGGACGGGCTGAGAGCTTCCGGTAGCCCATGTTCCGCAGAACCCGGCTCAGCGTCTGCTCGGAGACTGAGACCCGGTGGTCCTCGAACAGAATCTGAGCCAGGTCGCTCAGCCGCCAGCGCACGACCCCGTGCGCCGCTCGCACCGGGCCTTGCTCGACCAGGGCCTTCAGCGCGGCACGCTGCTCAGCGTTCAACCGAGGGCGGGCACCGGGAGCCTTGCCGCCAATCAGCCCATCGGCGTTGAATGCGCGCACCCAGTCCCGCACCGCCTGAAGCCCAACCCCGCCGAGAGCGGCCGCCTCGGAGCGCGAGCCGCCGGCGTAGATCGCCGACAGAGCCAGCAGGCGGCGGGTCTGATCCGGGGCGCGCGAACTCTTCCCCAGGGCACGCAGGGCCTCAGCATCGTAGTCCGGCCGCAGTGGCACAGGAGCGGCCATCCCATCCTCCCAGGCTCCAAAACCCGAGGACAGAACACCGCCCCTTCCGCACCGCTACCCAGCGTGAGTTCGGCTCAGCGAGACTTGGTATCAGTCCTACAACTCAGCATGTCCTACTGCTATAAACCGGAACGGGCCCTACGGGTCGGCCTCGAACGACCACGCGCGTGTGCCTCGCGTCCTGCTGGGAGAGATCCCGATGTACCAGCATATCCTTGTCCCTACTGATGGGACGCCACTTTCCGCCTCGGCCGTAAAAGAAGCTGTTTCGCTCGCCAAGACTGTTGGGGCGAAGGTGACAGTTCTCACGGTAATCCACCGGCTTCCAACTTTGGGGTTGGGGCCGTCGTACCCGTACGCCGATGAATTCAGTCGACATGCCCATGCCGACGCCGAGCGTACGCTCACGGAGGCCGAGCAGGAGGCTAGGTGTTTGATCCCAGGGTTTGATGGTGCAGTTTTCTCACGAGAGTGGAAGGACGCGCTATGGGCCAGGTTCAGCACGGGAGCGCCACGACGACAGCGGCAGTCCGTCGAGCGATACAGCATAGTCAAGCGAGCCTGAGGGCGTTGGCGGCCCGTTACGGCGTCAACCCGAAGACCGTCGCGAAGTGGAAGAAGCGGTCCTCGGTGGCTGACCGGAAGACGGGGCCAACGGAACACCGGTCTACGGTGCTGACGGCCGAGAACGAGGCGGTGATCGTCGCCTTTCGCCGGCACACCCTGCTGCCACTCGACGACTGCCTCTACGCCCTGCAGCCGACGATCCCGCACCTTACACGCTCAAGCCTGCACCGGTGCCTGCAGCGCCATGGCATCTCGCGGCTCCCCGAAGTGGATGGCGACAAGCCGCTACGTGCAAAATTCAAGCGCTACCCGCTCGGCTACTTCCACATCGATATCGCCGAGGTGCACACCAAAGAAGGCCGACTCTACCTGCTTGTGGCGATCGACCGGACCTCCAAGTTCGCCTTCGCCGAGTTGCACGAGAAGGCCACGCGCCGGGTCGCCGGCAACTTCCTGCGGGCCCTTGCTGCCGCCGTTCCCTACAAGATCCACACGGTGCTCACCGACAACGGCACGCATTTCACCGAGCCGTCCGGGAACACTTGGACGCCGGAAGAGATCAGAGCGATGCGCGCCGAGAAGGTGCTGTTCCGCTGCCACTCCTTTGAGGGCGCCTGCGCCGACCTCAACATCGAGCACCGTCTCACGAAGCCGCGCCATCCCTGGACGAATGGTCAAGTTGAGCGGATGAACCGCACGATCAAGGACGCCACCGTCAAGCGCTTCTACTACGACAGCCACAGTCAGCTTCGGCAGCACCTCGCCGACTTCGTGGCCGCCTATAACTTCGCCCGCCGCCTCAAGACGCTACGCGGCCTCACGCCCTACGAAGCTATCTGCAAAGCTTGGACGGAGGAGCCCTCTAGGTTCACCCAGAACCCGCACCACCAAATCCCGGGACCAAACAGCTAGGCAGGCCGGTGTCCCTTGCGAGGTCGTGAAAGTCGACGACCGGCAGCCGTACGAATCCATTATAGAAACCGCCGGTGCCCGCGGCTGTGACCTCATCGTCATGGCCTCGCATGGCCGTCGGGGCCTTTCCGCCCTCGTCATTGGCAGCGAGACCATGAAGGTTCTCACGCATTCTAAAGTGCCCGTCTTGATTTACCGCTGACTGTCTGCGAGCCGTCAATGGCCGCTAGGGCTGATCCTCACGAGAATGCGCCTCGACACCTCTGGGGGCCCTGCACCCCGAAGCGCCCGGTCCCATAATCGTATCGCAACGGCTACGGGTACGCGCCGGCCAGCTACTATGGCGAGCCCTTACTAAGGCTGCCGTTACTATTGCAGCCTGCTGCGAAGCATAAGGAACTCGCGGACGGAGGGCGTCGCACCGCGAGCAGCTGTGAACGTGTCGCCTCGCCTGTTCTGCCGCAGCGGCTTCCCGCTTCTGTGTGTAGGGCCATGATCTGCACCGCTCTTGATCCCCTGAGGTAGGCCGAGCGCTGAGCCTGCAGCGCATCTTCGAACTGGTCAGGTCTCATCCTCCACCATGGACGCGAACCCCGATACACCGTGGCCTTGATCCCCGACTTTGCGTTCCGGGAACTCGGCCGGGTATTCGGCCGAGACCGCCTGCGCACGCTTCTTCTCAGCGGGGAAGGGACCATCAGGGAAGTTCGCGAGGGGTGAAACCGGACGAAAGCGGGCGGTGTGGTGGGACAAGGGTCTGACGCGGTGAGCTTTCTCCACGCTCGCCGTGGTATGATCGTTCCTCAACCCAGGCCGGTTGCGGAGAGGCGCACATGACGGGCCTCGGATCGACGGTGCAGGCCTTCCGGCACGGCGCGCCGTCAGAGCTTCGTTTCAACATCGTGGCAGGCCTCACGGCCGCGGCCGTCGTCCTGCCCAAGGCGATGGCCTTCGCCACCGTAGCCGGATTGCCGGTGGCGGTCGGCCTCTACACCGCCTTCGTTCCGGCGGTCATCTACGGGCTTCTGGGCTCGTCGCGCGTCCTCAGCGTCAGCTCGACGACGACGCTGGCCATCCTGACGGGTGCTGAACTCGGCAGCGTGGTACCCGACGGCGATCCGGCGAAGCTCACTGCCGCAACGGCAACGCTGACGGCCCTGGTCGGCGTTCTGCTCCTCGCAGCGCGGCTGATGAAGCTCGGCTTCGTGGCGAGCTTCATATCCGTGCCGGTGTTGACGGGGTTCAAAGCCGGGATCGGGGTCGTCATTCTGCTGGACCAAGCCCCCAAGCTCTTCGGGCTGCACGTCACGAAACAATCCTTCTTCGCGGACTTGGCGGGCCTCATACAGCACCTGCCCGAGACCTCCCTCCTGACCCTGGCGGTCGCAGTGACCACGCTGGCGGCGCTTGCCAGCATGGAGTGTCTCAGGCCGCATTCACCGGCCCCGCTGGTCACGGTGGCGGCCGCCATCGCCGCCTCGTGGCTGCTGGGCCTGGGCGCCGCGGGGGTGCCCGTCATCGGAGCCATCCCGCAGGGCCTTCCCTCCCTGACCCTGCCGGATCTCGCCCTCATCCAGGCGCTCCTGCCGGGCGCCATGGGTATCGCGCTGATGAGCTTCACCGAGAGCATCGCCGCGGGGCGGGCTTTTGTCAGACCCGGCGATCCGCCGATCGACGCCAATTGCGAGCTGGTCGCGACCGGAGCGGCCAACCTGGGGGGCGCCCTGCTCGGAGCCATGCCGGCAGGCGGCGGAGCCTCTCAGACCGGGATCGTACGGGCAGCGGGAGGCCGGACGCAGGCGGCCTCGCTCGTGACGGCCGCGGCATCGCTTGCCACGATGCTGCTCCTGGCCCCGATCTTGGGTCTTCTGCCGCAGGCGACCCTCGCGGCGTTGGTCATTGTCTACTCGGCGGGCCTGATCCAGCCGAGGGAATTCCGGGCCATCCATCGGGTGCGGCGGATGGAATTCCATTGGGCGGTCGTGGCAGCCGTCGGAGTCCTGGTCTTCGGAACGCTGCAGGGCATCGTCGTCGCCATCGTTCTCTCATTCGTCGGCCTCGCCCTCCAGACCGCTCACCCACCGGTCTCGGTCGTCGCGCGCAAGCGCGGGGCCGATGTCCTGCGCCCTCTGTCACCTGAGCATCCCGATGACGAAACGTTCGAGGGCCTCTTGATCCTGCGGCCCGAGGGGCGCCTCTACTTCGCCAACGCGCAGAACGTAGGCGAGAGGATCCGGACGCTGATCGCCGAGCACAAGCCGCGCGTCGTCGTCCTCGACCTCAGCCGCGTGCCTGACATCGAGTATTCGGCACTGCAGATGCTACAGGAGGGCGTGCGGCGAACCAGCGTGACCCTCTGGCTCGTCGACTGCAATCCGGGCGTGCTCGACATGGTGCGGCGCGCAGGTCTCGATCACGAACTTGGCCCCGACCGCCTGTTGTTCAACGCCCGAACGGCGATCGAGCGCTACAGGAAGCTTCAGGCGCCCTCGGCACCCGGCTAGTACTACTGTGTCACAAACGGAGAATAGCAGCAGGGACATCGCTGAAGCGATTGCAACAGGGCGCGCGTCAGTCCCAGGCGCAAGGTCGTAATGGAGTCAGGCACGTGACGCTCGGGCCGGATCGGGGGCGCCGCGGGGTCTGTAATCGGCGGGTAGGACAGGTGTTTGGAGCCTGACGAACTCGGATGCCGAGGGGGGAATCCGGCCCCGCTCAGAGACCAGAAACCCGTAAGCAGCGATGCACAAGCTGGCGTGATGATGGAAGCCGCGCCAGCCCCGGCCCTCGTAGTGACCCAATCCGATCTCCTGCTTCAGCTCTTGATAGTCCCGCTCAATGCGCCAGCGCAGTTTGGTCTGGCTGACGAGCTCGGTCAGGGGCGTCTCGGGTGGCAGGCTCGAGAGCCAGTACTTGGTGGGCGCGGCCTCGCCCTGCGGCCACTCGATCAGGACCCATTCCTCGGGACGGGGCTCGTGTCGCAGCTCATCGCGATGAGCCGGACGCACCCGCTCTGCCGCAAAGCGCGACACCAACAGCCCGTTCGTGCCGGCACGCCATGTGACACACTGCCAAGCTTCCTCTGGCAGAGACCGGGCCAGCTTCTCAGCCGAGAGCGGCTTGTGATCGGGGCTGCGCCGCACCCGGGTCGGCGGCCGGCCGCGCCCGCTCCAGGGTTTGGGTGGCAGCGGTGTCGTTCCGGGTGACCACAGGCTGGTCGAAGACTGAATGCCGAGACTGTAGGGCAAGCCCAACTCCGTCAGGGCCGTGCGGAAGGCTGTGTCGATCCCGTATCCGGCATCCGCCAGCACGAGACCGGGCGGCAGCTTGTCGGCGTGAGCGGCACGGATCTGATCCAGCGCGATCTGCGGCTTGGTCTGGAAGCGGATCGCCGCGGGCACGCCAGCCTTCCTGCGCCGCTCGGGATCCAGGGCCCAGGCTTCCGGCAGGTAGAGGCGATAGGCGACCGGCAGGCTGGCCTGGGCATTAGCCAGCGAGAGCGTCACGGCCACTTGGCAATTGTCCTGCTTGCCGACCTGTCCGCAATACTGCCGCCCCACCCCGACCGAGTGTCGGCCCTTCTTGGGGAAGCTCGTGTCATCGACGATCCAGGCTTGGATTGGGCCTTGGCTCTCGATCATCGGCAGAACAGCGGCACGGACCCGGGCCAGCAAAGCAGTGTCTGACCATTCGCCCTTGGCCACAAAGTGGTGCAGGGACTGATGGGTGGCCTGAACACGCGCTGGCGCGATCCGCGCTGCCATGGGCTCGATGCTCTTGCGCGCGCCCGGCAGGAGGAGACCGGTGCAGTAAGCCTTCAGCGGCGCCACCCGATCCGCATGGCCAAGGGCGTCCGAGAGCGTGTCGACATAGGCCGCAAAGCGCGGCGGGTCGGCCAGCGGGGTGTTCCAGGGATCCATGTCGCGCTCCCGCACGAGGTCGGATCACCACTCATACACCGCAATCTTGTGACACAGTAGTACTAGGAGCCCGTCCGAGTAAGTGTCTCGACGACGAGGCCGCGGGATGATTCACTCGGCTCATGGCCAAGGTGTTTCGCTCCTGGGACGTCGATCAGGGCTGGCTGCTGCCGCCCTCGCTGCACGAGTTCGTGCCACCCGGGCACAGGGCGCACTTCGTGCGCGACACGGTGCGCGAGGCGCTCGACCTCTCGGCCATTCTCGACACCTACACCGAGGAGCGCGGCTACCCGCCCTACCATCCGGGCATGATGGTGGCGCTCCTGCTCTACGGCTACAGCCGAGGCCTGTACTCCTCGCGCCAGCTCGCCCGCGCCTGCGAGGAGCGGGTCGATGTCATGGCGGTGACCGGCCTGAACCGGCCCGACTTCCGAACCATCGCCGACTTCCGCAAGCGCCACCTCGTGGCCCTGTCGGACCTGTTCGTGCAGGTGCTGCGCCTGTGTCGGGCGGCCGGTCTCGTCGAGTTCGCTCACGTGGCGGTGGATGGCACCAAGCTGAAGGCAAACGCCTCGCGCCACAAAGCGATGAGCTACGGGCGGATGAAGACGGCCGAGCCGGCCCTGGCGGCCGAGGTGGACGCTTGGCTGGAGCGAGCGCGCGAGGCTGACGCGGCGGAGGATCAGGCTCACGGTGCCGGCCGTCGGGGCGACGAAACGCCGGACTGGATGGCCGACAAGCAGCGACGGCTGGAAGCAATCCGCGCCGCCAAGGCCGCGCTGGAAGCGGAGGCCGCAGATCCGCCCGATCCGGAGGACGAGAACGGGCCGGGTGCCTCGTCGGGCATGCGTTGGCAGGGTCGGCCACTGCGCGGTGACGACGGCAGTCCGCCCGACCGGGCGCAGCGCAACTTCACCGACCCGGACAGCCGGATCCTGCCCACGCGCGACGGCTTCGTGCAGGGCTACAACGGTCAGATCGCGGTCGACGCCGCGCATCAGGTGATCGTCGCGCACCGCCTCGTGACCAACTCGGCCGACTACCGCGCCCTCGTGCCGCTTGTGGACGGGGTCCGCGCTCATCTCAGGCGCAAGCCGCGGGAGGTCTCGGGCGATGCCGGGTTTGCCAACGAGGCGAACCTCGTCGCGCTCAGGGAGCGGGGCATTACGGGCTACCTCGCTCCGGGCCGGGCGCGACACGGCGAGGCGGATGCGGCCGGCCGCCGGAGGCTGACCAAGATGCCGTTGATGAGCGCGATGGCCGCCCGCCTAAAACGGGCTGGCCGCCGCAGTCGCTATCGCCTCAGGAAGCAGGTGGTTGAGCCGGTGTTCGGGCAGATCAAGCAGGCCCGAGGCTTCCGACCGTTCCTGATGAGAGGGCTTGAGCAGGTCCGGGGCGAGTGGGCGATGATCTGCACGGCCCATAACCTCCTGAAGCTGGCACAGGCCGACCGTTGAGCCCGCTGTCCGCCCTCATCGGCTCCGGTCTCGCCCCCTCTACCCAGGCCTCAAACACCGTTACTCGGACAGGCTCCTAGGTGTTTGATCCCAGGGTTTGATGGTGCAGTTTTCTCACGAGAGTGGAAGGACGCGCTATGGGCCAGGTTCAGCACGGGAGCGCCACGACGACAGCGGCAGTCCGTCGAGCGATACAGCATAGTCAAGCGAGCCTGAGGGCGTTGGCGGCCCGTTACGGCGTCAACCCGAAGACCGTCGCGAAGTGGAAGAAGCGGTCCTCGGTGGCTGACCGGAAGACGGGGCCAACGGAACACCGGTCTACGGTGCTGACGGCCGAGAACGAGGCGGTGATCGTCGCCTTTCGCCGGCACACCCTGCTGCCACTCGACGACTGCCTCTACGCCCTGCAGCCGACGATCCCGCACCTTACACGCTCAAGCCTGCACCGGTGCCTGCAGCGCCATGGCATCTCGCGGCTCCCCGAAGTGGATGGCGACAAGCCGCTACGTGCAAAATTCAAGCGCTACCCGCTCGGCTACTTCCACATCGATATCGCCGAGGTGCACACCAAAGAAGGCCGACTCTACCTGCTTGTGGCGATCGACCGGACCTCCAAGTTCGCCTTCGCCGAGTTGCACGAGAAGGCCACGCGCCGGGTCGCCGGCAACTTCCTGCGGGCCCTTGCTGCCGCCGTTCCCTACAAGATCCACACGGTGCTCACCGACAACGGCACGCATTTCACCGAGCCGTCCGGGAACACTTGGACGCCGGAAGAGATCAGAGCGATGCGCGCCGAGAAGGTGCTGTTCCGCTGCCACTCCTTTGAGGGCGCCTGCGCCGACCTCAACATCGAGCACCGTCTCACGAAGCCGCGCCATCCCTGGACGAATGGTCAAGTTGAGCGGATGAACCGCACGATCAAGGACGCCACCGTCAAGCGCTTCTACTACGACAGCCACAGTCAGCTTCGGCA
Source organism: Methylobacterium durans (assembly GCF_003173715.1). NCBI lineage: Bacteria > Pseudomonadati > Pseudomonadota > Alphaproteobacteria > Hyphomicrobiales > Methylobacteriaceae > Methylobacterium > Methylobacterium durans. The sequence goes on from NZ_CP029550.1 coordinate 5,041,589, forward strand.
GCACCTCGCCGACTTCGTGGCCGCCTATAACTTCGCCCGCCGCCTCAAGACGCTACGCGGCCTCACGCCCTACGAAGCTATCTGCAAAGCTTGGACGGAGGAGCCCTCTAGGTTCACCCAGAACCCGCACCACCAAATCCCGGGACCAAACAGCTAGACGGGCGCCACTGCCGGCCCGTACGGCTTCGGTCGGACAGCGGTGCGCCTGCGAGCCGCCGCGCATCGATGCGTCGGCGGCCGCACCATCGCTCCTCTCGGCGACATCCGACGCGTCTCTCGCGCGCAGCGCTGGCACGCAACGCCGGTCGGATCCCGATTGCTGTATCAGCGTCTGGGCGCCCCATTCGGCGCAGGTACTGATCTTGAGGATGTCCTGTTTGCAATCATGCGATGGGGCATCTGATCACAGACATGGGCCCTCGCGAGCCGTTTCCGGCACGTGAATGTCCTCTCGGATCAAGCGGGGCGCTCGATGCGGTGTTAGCGTTCCTGACGTGGACGGGTTGAAACTGCGCGAGCCGGTTGTGCCGGTCTACGCCTGAGCACGATGCGGCTCACCACCGCATAGTGTCCTCCGGCGAGGAGACGACCTCATGAAAGCTCTCCTGATCTCGTCGGCGGCCTTCGCCGCCCTGATCCTGACTAGCGTTGCGGCCGACGCGCGGGGCTTTCGCGGTGGGGGCAGCGGCCGGCTATTACGGCAGCGGGTACGGAGGATGTGGACCTGACGCCACCTACGACCCCTACGCCGGGGTTTGCACCCCGTACTGAGCCGGGCGTCCGAGCGTCGATACAAACCGAGAATTCTGGCGGCTGGAAGCATGTGGAAGGCTGAGGCCGAGCCCGCTTCGACACATCTCGTCCGCTTTGCGCCAGAACCGCCTCAGCAGCATGCCTAGGCAGTCAGATGGACGCGATCGTCAAAAATCGGCGGCAGCCCAAGCGAGCGGCGCACACGCCAGAGCTCGCCCTGATCGATGCCTATTGGCGGGCGGCGAACTACCTGTCGGTCGGCCAGATCTACCTGTACGACAATCCTCTGCTGAAGGAACGGCTGACCAAGGAGCACATCAAGCCTCGCCTGCTCGGTCACTGGGGCACAACACCGGGCCTGAACTTCGTCTACGTTCATCTCAATCGTCTCATCAAGAAGCACGATCTCGATATGATCTACATCACCGGGCCGGGACACGGTGGTCCGGGCCTGATCGCGAATGCCTATCTCGAAGGGACCTACAGCGAAGTCTACCCGCACATCTCCGCCGACGCCGAGGGCATGAAGCGTCTGTTCAAGCAATTCTCCTTCCCCGGTGGGATTCCGAGCCACGTCGCCCCCGAAACGCCGGGTTCGATGCACGAGGGCGGCGAGCTGGGCTATTCCCTCTCGCACGCCTACGGGGCAGCCTTCGACAATCCCGATCTCATCGTCGCCTGCGTCGTCGGTGACGGCGAGGCCGAGACCGGGCCCCTGGCGACCAGCTGGCACTCGAACAAATTTCTCAGCCCGGTGACCGACGGGACGGTCCTGCCGATCCTGCACCTCAATGGGTACAAGATCGCGAATCCGACCGTCCTGGCCCGGATCAGCCGCGAGGAACTCGAACATCTCTTCCGCGGATACGGCTACACGCCCCACTTCGTCGAAGGCCATGAGCCGGCCGAGATGCACCAGCGCATGGCCTCCACCCTGGACGCGGTGCTGCGTGACATCCGACGGATCAAGACCGACGCGCGTGACAGAGGTTTCACGGGCCGACCGCTCTGGCCGATGATCGTTCTACGCACGCCCAAGGGGTGGACGTGTCCCGCGGAAATCGACGGCAGGCGCACCGAGGATTATTGGCGCTCGCATCAGGTGCCGATGGGCGAGATGCACGACAATCCGGCCCACGTGCAGATCCTCGAAGACTGGATGAAGTCCTACCGGCCCGGCGATCTCTTCGACGAGGCCGGCCGGCTGCGCCCCGAGATCGCCGAACTCGCCCCGAAGGGCGAGCGCCGCATGAGCGCGAACCCACACGCTAACGGCGGCGCGATGCTCCGCGACCTCCGGCTGCCGGATTTTCGCGACTACGCCGTCACCGTGACCACGCCCGGCGTTGCCGTGGCGGAATCCACGCGCGTGATGGGACGCTTCCTGCGCGACGTCCTGCAATTGAACGCCGAAGCACGGAACTTCAGGCTGTTCAGCCCGGACGAGAACAATTCAAACCGCTGGCAGGACGCCCTCGAGGTCACGAACCGCGCCTGGGTCGCCGAGACGTTGCCGTGGGACGATCACCTCGCGCCCGACGGCCGCGTGATGGAGATGCTGAGCGAACATCAGTGTCAGGGCTGGCTCGAGGGCTACCTGCTGACGGGACGGCACGGCTTCTTCTCCTGCTACGAGGCCTTCATCCACATCATCGACTCGATGTTCAACCAGCACGCCAAGTGGCTGAAGGTCTGCAACCACATCCCCTGGCGCCGGCCGATCGGATCGCTGAACTACCTGCTGTCGAGCCATGTCTGGCGTCAGGACCACAACGGGTTCAGCCATCAGGATCCCGGTTTCATCGATCATGTCGTGAACAAGAAGGCAGAGATCGTCCGCGTCTACTTGCCACCTGATGCCAATTGCCTGCTCTCAGTGACTGATCACTGCTTGCGGAGCCGGAACTACATCAACGTCGTCGTGGCGGGCAAGCAGCCGGCGCCCCAGTGGCTCACCATGGATCAGGCGGTCAAGCACTGCGCGGCCGGGCTCGGGATATGGGACTGGGCGAGCAACGATCGCGGCAGCGAGCCGGACGTGGTGATGGCCTGCTGCGGGGACGTGCCGACCCTGGAGACGCTCGCGGCCGTCGACCTCCTGCGCCGCCACGCTCCGGATCTCAAGGTGCGCGTCATCAACGTCGTGAACCTGATGAAGCTGCAGCCCAGCACGGAGCATCCGCACGGCCTGTCGGACCAGGATTTCGACGCCCTGTTCACGACGGACAAGCCGGTCGTCTTCGCCTTCCACGGGTACCCGTGGCTCATCCACCGGCTGGTCTATCGCCGTCACGGCCACCGGAACTTCCATGTGCGCGGCTACAAGGAAGAAGGCACGACGAGCACGCCGTTCGACATGTGCGTGATGAACGACATCGACCGGTTCCATCTCGTCAGCGACGTCATCGACCGCGTGCCGGGGCTGGCCGCCCGGGCGGCCTACGCCAAGCAGGCGATCCGGGACAAGCTGATCGATCACCGCGAGTACATCTGCCGGCACGGCGACGACATGCCCGACGTGTCCGGCTGGTCGTGGAGCCAGATGGCGACGGCGCGGGCCGCACACTCGACGGAGAGCGACAATGTATGAGGAGGGGCGCCTCGACGGGCGTCGGGTGCGGTGAGACCGGCACTCCTCGCAGCGATCTTCGACGTGGACGGCGTGCTCGTCGATTCGCCGCACGAGCGCGCTTGGCGCGAGGCGCTGGCAGGGTTCCTCGACCCGGAAGGCTTCACCACCGCCTTCTATCAGGCGCACGTCGCCGGGAAGCGGCGCGTCGAGGGCGCTCGGGCGACTTTGGAGCGGCTCGGCGGACCGCAGGCCGCCGCCCGGACCGCGGAATACGCGGCCAGGAAGCAGGCCCTCATCGACCGGCTGATCGCGGAGGGCAGCTTCGCGGTGTTCCCGGACGCCATGCGCTTCTCCGCCGCGCTGAAGGCCGCAGGGCTGCGGCTGGCGCTGGCCTCCTCGTCGAGGAACGCCGCCGCCATGCTGGCCCGCCTGAAGCTGCCGGATGGGCGCACGCTTCTCTCGCTGTTCGACGCCGATCTCAGCGGCCGCGAGGTGCCGAAGGGCAAGCCGGACCCCGCGCTCTTCCTCCTCGCGGCCGAAGCCGTGGAGACGCCGCCGGCGCGGTGCGTCGTGGTGGAGGACGCGCCCGCCGGCATCCGGGCGGCGCGTGCCGGCGGGATGGCCGCCCTCGGGATCGCCCGGCTCGGCGACGAGGCGCTTCTGCGCGAGGCGGGTGCCGATCTCGTCGTGACGAGCCTCGATGAGGTGGCGGTCACCGCCCTGGCCGAGGGCGCGTTGCGCGCCCGGGCCGTCACGGAGCCCGTCGCAGATGCTTGAGGTGCTTCAACCGACCGAGGAGCCCGGCTGGGTTCTGGCGCACGAAGGCTACAGCGTGCTCACGGAGAGCGCGGTCGAGTCCCGCTTCGCTCTCGGCAACGGCTTCCTCGGCATGCGTGCGTCGCGCTCGACGGGCCGAGGACCGACCTGGGCGAGCTGGCTCGGCTACATCCGATGGGCCTCGTGGCCGCGCTGCTACGTGGCCGGGCTGTTCGACCTGCCCAACACCGAGCCGCCCGTGCCCGCGCTCGTGCCCGTCGCCGACTGGTCGCGGGTCCGCCTCATCCTCGATGGAGAGCCGCTGGTGGCGCGCGAGGGGGAGGTGCTCCACGGCCTGCGCCGGCTCGATATGCGGCGCGGCTTGCTGCTCTCCGAATGGACGCATCGGACGCCGGCGGGGATCACCGCGTCGGGCCACGAGCTTCGCCTCCTGTCGCTGGCGGACCGTGCGGTGGGACTGCAGCTGCAGCGGATCGTGCTGGACCGTGACGGCATCGAGGTCCGCCTCGAAGCGAGCTTCGGGCTTGCCGGCCTCGGCATGGAGCCGGTGCGTCTCGAGAGCGACCTGGGTGCTTGGCGCACCGAAGGGACCGGCAAGGTCGTCGCGATGGCCGGTGCCGCGTCGCTGAACCTCAACGACGTCTCGCTCAGGCCCGAGCGTCCGTTCCCGCTGCGTTGGGTCTGGCGTTGGCGGTCGACCGCCGGCGAGGTCGCAGAATTCGCCCGCCTCGTCGCCGTCGCCCGGGCCGATCGGTCGGCGGAAGACCCGGCGCCGCAAGCCACTGCCGCGCTGGAGCGCAGCACCGCCGTGGGCTGGCGCGCCATCCTCCAGGAGCACGAGGCCGCCTGGGATGCACATTGGAGCGACAGCGGCATCCGCATCGACGGCGACGACGACCTGCAGCGCGCCCTGCGGTTCGCCGTGTACCATCTGACGAGCGCGGCAAATCCCGACGACGACCGTGTGTCGATCGGTGCGCGCGCCCTGACCGGCGACGCCTATTTCGGCCATGTCTTCTGGGACACCGAGATCTACCTCCTGCCGTTCTACACCGCCGTCTGGCCCGAAGCGGCGCGCGCGCTGCTGATGTACCGGTATCACACCCTGCCCGGCGCGCGCGCGAAGGCTGCGCTGTGCGGTTTCCGAGGCGCGCTCTACCCCTGGGAGTCGGCCGACACCGGCGTGGAGACCACCCCGGAATCGGTGCTGGGGCCCGACGGGAAGCCGATCGAGATCCTGACCGGCAAGATGGAGCACCACATCAGCGCCGACGTCGCCTACGCGGTCTGGCAGTACTGGCGCGCGACCGGCGACGACGACTTCTTCCGCGACGCGGGTGCCGAGATCCTCCTTGAGACCGCGCGCTTCTGGGCATCCCGCGCCGTTGCCGAGGCGGATGGGCGCCACATCCGCGGGGTGATCGGGCCGGACGAGTACCACGAGGATGTGGACGACAACGCCTTCACCAACGTGATGGCACGCTGGAACATCGCCCGCGCCCTCGAGGCGCTGGACCTGCTGCGGGCGCGCTGGCCTGATCGGGCCTCGACGCTTCGGGAGAGGCTCGCGCTCGACGAAAGCGAACTCGACGACTGGCGGGACGCGATGGGGCGGATCGTCACCGGCCTCGACCCCGCGACCGCATTGTACGAGCAGTTCGCCGGCTTCCACGCCCTGAAGAGGCTCAACGTGTCGGACTACGCCGACCACGCGCTCCCGATCGACGTGGTGATCGGCCGTGAGCAGACGCAAGGCTCGCAGGTCGTGAAGCAGGCCGACGTCGTGGCCCTGATAGCCTTGTTGCCCGAAGCGTTTTCCGGGCACGGAGCGACGATCAATTTCCGCCATTACGAGCCGCTGTGTGCCCATGGCAGCTCGTTGAGCGCGGCGATGCATGCGCGCGTGGCCGCCCGTCTCGGAGACGCCGACATGGCGCTCCGCTACATGCGCGAGACCGCCGCACTCGACCTCGACCCGGATCCGAACAGCGCCGGCGGCATTCGGATCGCCGGCCTTGGCGGGCTGTGGCAGGCTGCGGTCCTGGGCATCGCAGGCCTGAACCTCATGGGCGAGGCGCTGGAACTCGATCCCAAGCTGCCGCGCACGTGGAACCGCCTCACGTTCAAGGTCCGGTGGAGGGGCCGGTCCGTGAGCCTCAGCCTCGCCCGTGATGCGGTGGAGGCGACACTGATCGAGGGCGACGCGATGGACATCACGATCGCGGGCCTCACGCAGACCCTGAACGCGCGGTCACCCCTGCGCGTCGACCTGTCGTCCGAGGCCCTGCCTAGCGTGGCGGAGGTCGAGGCCTAGCGCAACGCGCTCACCATCCCGTTCAAGGCGCAACGGCAAAGGTCAGCCGGCGAGGGAGAGCAGGCCGAGCACCTGCACGCTGAAGACCTTCACGATGGTCATCGAGGGAAAAATCATCGCGTAGCACACGTCCGGCCGCTCCGTCGGCGCCGTGCGGGCGGAATAGGCCAGGATCGCGGGATTGCCCGTGGCGCCGGAGGCGACGCCGAGCAAATCGTCGAACGGGATCCCGAGCAGATAGAAGCCGGCGAGCAGCACGACCGCCACGGTCGTCAGCAGCACCGCTACCCCGATCAGCAGCATCAGCGGCCCGGTCTGCGCGACGGTCGTGACGAAGGCTTGACCGGAATTGATCCCGACCGTCGCGAGGAACAGCGTCAGGCCGAGATTCCGCAGCACGATGTTGGCGGGCAGCGGCATGACCCAGCTCAGCGGCCCGGTGCGCCGAAGCCTGCCGAGAATGAGCGCCACGATGAGCGGGCCGCCGCCGATGCCGAGGGTGACGATGCCCACACCGGGCACCGGTATCGGGATCAGGCCCAGAAGGACGCCGAGCACCATGCCGAGGCCGACGGAGACATAGCTGAAATCCGCGGCCGCCTTCACCGTGTCGCCGAAATGCGCCCGCGCCTCGGCCACGTGGTCGGGTGCCACGAGGATGCCGACCCGGTCGCCCAGCTCCAGCATCAGGTCCGGCGAGGGCATCAGGTCCATGTCGTAGCGCCGGACATGCAGGATGCGGATCGGGACGCCGGGGGGCGAGGGCAATTCCGCCAGCGTCACCCCGGTCAGCGCCGGCTTCGAGACGAAGAAGCGCTGGTAGGTGATGTCGCCGCGATCCCTGGCGAGCCGGCCCCGGTCGACATGTCCGAGGGCTGAGGCGACCTCGTCCACGGCCGCCGCCCGATCGGCCGCGATCAGGAGCGCGTCGCCGGGATGCAGTTCGAGACCTGGATCGGGCAGTCGATTGTGGTGCTCTTGCCGCACGCCCGCGATCTGCACGCCCTCGGGCAGCGTCGCCATGACGGCGCCGAGCGTGGCGCTGCCGGCCGGCAGTCGCTCGACCGTGACCTCGCCAATGTGGAAGCGGACGGGTTTTTGCGGAAAGACCGGCTTCACGCGCCGCGTCATGAAGTAGAGGCACAGGATGGGGCCGATCACGCCGAACGGATACGTGACCGAATAGCCGATCGAGGGTTCCCGGCTCCCGATCGTGTCGATCGCGGCCTGCAAGGCCGCCGTGCTGACCATCGAGCCGGAGAAGATGCCGAGCGTGTGGCCGAGACTGACCTGAAAGACAGCGCCGAGGCCGAGCGCGACCAGCAGTCCGGCGATGACAGCGACGGCCGCCAGCAGGTTGTAGATGCGCCCGGGTCCCGACAGGCCCTCGAAGAACTGACGGCCGTAGAGAATGCCGATCGCGTAGAGGAACATGATCAGACCGACCAGGCCGAGCGGTCCGGAGATTTGCACCTTTGGTGCGATAGCACCGATGAACAGGCCGACGAACAGCACCGCCCCCACGCCGAGCGAGAAGTCCAGAAACCTGATCTGTCCCACCGCGTAGCCAAGGCCGATGGTGAGGAAGAGGGCGAGGATCGGCTGTGTCCCGATGAGCTCGCTGATTGAGGCCATCATGGAAGAGCTCTCCGCTTAAGTACGCTGGCCATCGAATCCCGAGGATCTTCAGCGCAGCCCGCACCAGCGTCTTCGGCCACGGACCCGGCCAGTCTTCCTGCTCGGATCCGAACCTCGGCTGCTGCCCAGCCGCTCGCGGGCTGGTCAGTTCGGTTTGCTGAAGCCGCCAGGGTCCGCTCGCAAAGGCCCGACCGGGCGGATCAGGACCGGCTCCGCGGAGGACAGGACGCACTCTTCACCGGCGTGCGAGAAGCCCACATGCTCGCCGTTGAGTAGCCGGTATGTCGCCGACGCGTGGTCGATCTCGATCCGAAATGTCTGCCCCCTCACGGTCAGGACGAGCTTGAACGCCGACCATGCCTTCGGCAGAATGGGATTGAACGAGATGTGGCCTTCGCTGTCGCGCAGTCCGGCGAAGCCATAGGCGAGGGCGAGCCAAGTACCGCCGATCGCGGCAACATGAGCGCCGTGCATCATGTTGCCGCCGATATCCGACATGTCCATCGCCGCCGCGAAGTCGAAATACTCGATCGCTTTCTGCTCGAGGCCGATCTCGTTTGCAACGATGCTCTGAATGCAGACCGACAGGGATGAGTCGTGCGTCGTCAGAGGGTCATAATATTCGAAATTCCGCCTTTTCTCGTCTCGCGTGAAATGACCATTCAACAGAAACATGGCCATCACCGTGTCAGCCTGCTTGATCACCTGAGATCTGTAGAGATTCAGAGGATGATAATGCAGCAGGAGGGGATATTCATCCTCCGATGTCGACGCGAAGTCCCAACGTTCCAGGTCGAGGAAATCGTCATCCTGAGGATGCACTCCGAGGCGCTCATCGTAGGGCAGGTACATCCGCTCGGACGCCTCCTCCCAGTGGCCGAGTTCTGAACGCTCGAGGCCCGTGTGAGCAACCAGCGTAGCGAGCCGCTCGGGACGCAGGCGCTCGAGAGCGCGCACGGTCTGGACGGCGTAGCGCAGGTTCTCTCGCGCCATCAGGTTGGTGAAGCAGTTATTGTTGACGATCGCCGTATATTCGTCCGGTCCGGTGACGCCGTTGATGCAGAAGCGGCCGCCTTTCATGTCGGAAAAGAAGCCGAGATCGAACCAGAGGCGTGCGGTCTCGATCAGGATCTCTGCGCCATAGCTCCAGAGAAACTCCTCATCGCCAGTAACCTCGACGTATTTCCGCAGCGCGTAGGCGATGTCGGCGTTGATGTGGTACTGCGCAGTTCCCGCCGCATAGTAGGCTGATGCCTCCTCACCATTAATGGTCCGCCAGGGAAAGGTGGCTCCGCGGTGTCCAAGCTCGCGCGCCCGCGCCCGCGCTTTGTCCAGCATATCGTAGCGAAATTTGAGGACGCTGCGCGCGATCGAAGGGTTCGTATAGATCAGGAACGGCAGGACGTAGATTTCCGTATCCCAGAAGTAATGTCCCTCGTAAGTTCGTCCGGTCAGGCCCCTGGCGCCGATCCCGTGTCCCTCCGCTCGTTCCGAAGCTTGCAGAAGCTGAAAGAGATTCCACCGAATCGTCTGCTGCGTCCTCGGATTGTCGCTCTCCACCGTGACATCGGCCCGTGCCCAGAAGCGCCCGACATCGCTCCTCTGACGCTCAAGGATCGCCTGAAATCCATGCGTTTTCGCCCTATCGAGGGTGGAGGCGGCCTGGAACAGGATCTGCGCGGAGCCGGGCATGTCGCAATAGTGATAGCTCAAGTACTTGTAAATGCGCAGCGGCCTTTTTCGAGAAAGCTTGCAGCGAAATATGACGGCCGCAGAGTCGTCGTTACAGACCAACTCTGTAAAGATCGAACATTCGGCGAAGGCGCTGTGGTCCATCCCGCAACCGAGGCTCAAGCCGGAACTTGCTGTCCGGTAGCTCAATATCGCCCGCGAGCCCTCGGACTGCGTCCCTGTAGGATGTAGGACCCGGCCAACGAATCCCTCCGCGAGGCGGGGGTCCATCGTGTCGGCGCTCAGCGGCTGATAGTTCTCGAGTTCCGACGACACCGCGACCTCGACGTCCGCGTCCTCCGCGATGAGTTCCAACTCGATGGCGGCGAGATGCCGGTGCGCGAGCGAGACCAATCGAACCGTCCGCATGAGCAAGCGCTTGCCCGTGGGTGAAACCCAGCGGACATCACGGTTCAGCGTGCCGGCTTTCAGATCGAGGGCCCGCCGGTACGACAGGATTTCCGCTTGCGGAACGATGAACGGCTCGTCTTCGACGAAGAGCTTCAAGGCCGTGCCATCCGGGCAGTTCAGGATGCTCTGGCCAACCGTCGGAAAGCCGTAGGCATGCTCACCGTAGGAGATCGGCCGGTGTTCGTAGAAGCCGTTGAGGTAGGTGCCGGCTTCTCGGACCGGCATGCCCTCCTCCGCCGTGCCGCGAATGCCCAGATATCCGTTTGACAGGGCGAACATCGTCTCGGCCTGTCCGGTCAGTTCTCGCGCCAGCCTCGCGTCGTAGCGGACAGCCTCGAACGCCCAAGGATTGGGGGGAAATATATCCTCGGGCGGAATATAGCGCGGGCGCAGCATCGGTCATCCTCCGGATCGGCCTAGTGCAGCAATCTCATTGGTCAGAGGCCGGCCCGACTCGAATTCCGATATGCTTGTGAGAGTTGTGCCGAGAATCGTCTCCAGGGCCTCGCGCGTGAAGAAGGCTTGGTGTCCTGTTACGATCACGTTCGGGAATGAGATGAGACGCTGGATGACGTCGTCCGGGATGACCGCGCTCGACAGGTCTCTATAGAAGAGATCCGCTTCCTGCTCGTAAACGTCGATCGCCAATCCGCCGAGGCGGCCGGACTTGAGCGCTTCGATCGCCGCGTCGGTGTCGACCAACCCGCCTCGGCTCGTGTTGATGAGCAGCGCGCCCTTCTTCACGCGCCCAAGCGTCCGCGCATCGACGATGTGATAGGTCTCGGGCGTCAAGGGACAATGCATCGAAATGACATCCGCCTCTTCGACACCTTTGGCATCGACGTACCGTCCGCCAATCCTCTCGAACTCGGGTGAGTGATGCACGTCAAAGCCGACCACCCTGCAGCCGAAGCCCGCCATGATCCGGGCGAAGATGGTCCCGATCTTTCCAGTGCCGATCACCGCCACGGTACGCCCGACGAGATCGAAGCCCATCAGGCCGTCGAGCTTGAAATTGCCCTCGCGCGTCCGGTTGTAGGCCCGGTGAATCTTGCGGTTGAGCGCCAGCAATAAGCCGACCGCGAATTCGGCTACGGAATTGGGAGAATAGTTGGTGACCCGCACAACGCGAATGCCGAATTCCTCCGCCGCATCGAGGTCGATATGATTGAAGCCCGTGCAGCGTGTCGCGACCAGCTTCGTTCCGCCATGGGCGAGACGTTGCAGAACATCGCGGTTGACGGAATCATTGACGAAGACGCTGATCGCCGGGAAGCCGGCCGCGAGCGAGGCCGTCTCGGGTTCGAGAAGCGCATCGAAATAGACGAGGTCATGGCCGTGACCTGAATTGAGTTCATTGAGAAGCGCCCGTTCGTAGTTTTTCGCGCTGAACATCGCGACCTGCATGCTCACGCCTCCTTATTTAGATGTCCTAACACTGCGCACTGGTACGTTGTCGAGCGAAGTGGGCGCCTATTTGCCGGAATAGATCATACTCCATCAAGGATTCTGACTTTCTTACACGCCCGAAGATGGCGTGACGTCTTTCAGGCCATGCATGATGAGATGCGCCTTCACTCATTTTGCACCCTCATTCTATGCCGGATGAATTCCTGCGCTTGATCAACGGGGACATCCTGATTGGGCGGAAGTAGGCGCTCTTCGCCGGTTCAAGGCCGTCGGTAACGTCCGAAGATGATGTGGCTGGCACTTGGCGATCCGACTGAAATGCCGCGGCGCGAGGGACAACCGTCAGCCCGCCGCCCGCCAGATCTGCCCGTGATAGACGAAGGCCGCGCCCTCGCTCGCCAGCGCCGCGAGCCCGGTCAGGGCCGGGTCGTGGACCGTGATCACGCTCGTGGGGATCTGCGCCATCATCTGCGCGAAGGGCGCCTTGCGCTCGAACGCCTCCCGGAAGCCCCCCGCCTGCAGCACCCGCACGATGCGGGGCGCGATGCCGCCGCCGATGTAGACGCCGCCCGTGGCCAGGAAGGTCAGGGCGAGGTCGCCGCAGGCCCGGCCGAGGAGGCGGGCGAACAGGGCGAGCGTCTCGGCCGCGTGCGGATCCTCCGCCGCGAGCCCGGCCCGGGTGATCGCGGCCGGGTCGAGCTTGTCCCGCGGGCTCCCCGAGCGGACTTGGTGGACGGCCGCGTGCAGCCGCGCGAGGCCGGGCCCCGACAGCAGCGCCTCGACCGTGACGCGCCCCTCGACGCGCTCGACCGCGTGCCAGACCTGCTCCTCGAACGCGTCGGTCGGGCCGAATTCCGTGTGCCCGGCCTCCGTCGAGACGATGGCGAGGCGGTCGGCATAGGGCACCAGCGCCGCGGCGCCGAACCCCGTGCCGGGGCCGAGCACGAGGCGGGCGCCCTGCGCCTCCGGCCGCGCCGGGCCGATCACGGTGAGGTCGTCCGGCGCGATGCCGGCCGCGCCCGCGGCGACGGGCACGTAATCGTTGACGACGACGGCGCTGGAGAGGCCGAAATCCCGGGCGATCCGCTCGCCCGCGATCACCCAGTGGGCGTTGGTGAGCTGCACCGCCGGCCCGTCGACGCGCCCCGCGATGGCGAGGATCGCCGAGCGGGGAGCGGGCGCTTCGCCGCCCTTGGCAAGCGCCGCGCGGATCGCGCTCGACGGGTCCGGATGGCCGGCCGTCGCCTCGTGGGACAGGACCCGCGGTGCGGCGCCCTTCGCCTCCACCAGCGCGAAGCGCGCGTTGGTGCCGCCGATATCGCCGACGAGGACCGGGAATTCGAACATGAGCAAGAATCCGTACCGATATCGTCACCGAACGCGTCGGCGAAGCCGTGAGGCGGCACTCATCGAGCGTCCCGAACGACAGTCCACGCCTTTGGCTCGTCCTCGCCCTGCATCAGATCGGCTGCCCCGGTGCCGCTTCACCGCTTCGCTCTGCACATCCGCCCCAGGCGACCTCTGCCTGAGCAGGGATGGCTGCAGGAGCACGAATCTCCTGCCGGACGAGCGAAATCTTGGCCGTCAATGGCTCAGCAAGCAGCACATCCGCGAGTGTTGCAGAACGTCTCGCGTGACCCCGCCGAACAACCATTCCCGCAGGCGCGAATGGCCATACCCACCCATCACCACGAGATCTGCATCCTCCTGGGCCGCGAAACGCAGGATCTCAGCGGCAACGTCTTGCATCGCCGCATTCAGAAGGCGCGCCTCCGCCTGTGCGCCGTGGAGGGCCAGGAACTCCGAGACCTCCTCGGCACTGGAGGTGGCTGCCTCCTCGCCCGCGCTCACGACGTAGACCCGCTTCGCGCCACGCAGGAACGGCAGAGCGGCCGAGATTGCGCGCCGCGCCTCAGGCGCATCCTTCCAAGCGACGACGATCCGTTCGGCCTTGAGGTGATCGGAGCCCGGCGGCGTCACCAAGACCGGCCTGCCAACCTCCATCAACACTGCGCCTGGCGATGGGATCATGCCTCCGACGATGTTGTCTGTCTCGCGCCCAACGACCACGATGTCCGCGGCCAGCGCCTGCCGGACGAGGAAGGCTGTCGGGTCAGCCTCAGCTTGACGCCAGTTCGGTCGGATATCGACGCCGCAACTCTGCTCGAAGAGGTTCCGGCACTGAAACAGATCCATGCTGAGCTTGGCCTGCTCCCGCTTGTACGCCGCCTGTAAGGTCTCGAGGTCCTCGCCCGGTCCGGGATTGGGGACCTTGCGCGCGGCTACACCGGTGAGCGTGCCGCCGAACCGGCTCGCAAGACCGGCTGCGAGCCGGACACGGGCCGCGGCCGTTGGTCCGAGGTCGAGGGAGACCATGATGCTGGCGATACTCATCTGGGCGCCTCCAATCATCGACATGCACGATTGTACGGACAGCTTCGCCGGCTTTTCTCGACTAGTTTCCTTCTCTGTCTAGGGAAGGGGGCTGGCATGCCCCTGGCTGGACCCGAATAAACCGGGCTCCTGATGGTCACTGCATCTACCCAGCGAAAAGTTTTGTCGCCAGGGATCACTCAAAGATTACAGGCTAAAGCTCATTTGGCATAGGCCGCACGCCACAGCGTTCGCCCTATGACATGTCAGGCCATGTAAAACGAAGCCGGTGCTGTGACTGTGACGGACGACGGCAGCCGTGTCTCCTTGACCCATGTTCATTGACAGGCGGCCCACCTGGGGGCGCAGCCGGCACATCTCGGCTGCCGGAGACTTCGCCGGCTGTCCCCTTGGATCAAGCGGCGGAACCGCCTTGGCATTACAGTCCCCACGCCATGGGGATGATGCTGGGCGGGCTTGGTGTCCGGCCGCACGATCGGACCCGGCTTGCCGCGACCGGCCGTGCCGTCCTCGAGCGAAGGGACAGCCCCATGAGATCTCTCCTGATTGCCTCCATAGCCTTCGCCGCCCTCATCGTGACCAGCGTGGCGGCCGATGCTCGCGGGTTCCGTGGCGGTGGCGGCGGCTTCCGCGGCGGTGGATTCCATGGGGGTGGCTTCCGCGGGGGTGGGTTCCGTGGCGGCGGATTCCACGGCGTTCGTGCGGGCGGGTTCCGCGGCTATCGCGGCGCGGTGGCGGGCGGCTATCGCGGAGGGTACGGACGGGTCGGGCGTTACGGCTACGGCCGCTACGGCTACGGGTATCGTGGCTACGGGCTGGGCGCGGCCGCGGTCGGCGCTGCCGCCGCCGCTGGCTACGGTGCGGCCTACGGTGGCTGCGGGCCCTATCGCTACTACGACGCGAATTCCGGTGTCTGCCGTCCCTATTGACATGCCGTCCCGCTCAACCGGGTCCGGACAGACCCTCTCCGTCCGGTGAATGGGCCAGAGCCGCCGATGACGCGAACGGCCGCGCTCACGCCAGGATCTGCGTCTCCAGGTTGCGAGGTCTCACGCCATGACCCTCAGGATCGTAATTCCCCTCCTCGCCGCAGCTTGCCAGATCTCGCCCGCGCTCGCCCAATCGGAGGGCTCCGTTCGCCGGCCGGCGGCGCTCATCCACGGCAACTATTGCGGGATGGGCAACAACGCGCCGCTGCCTCCCACCGACGCGCTCGATGCCGCCTGCGCCCGGCATGACGCCTGCGCTCCGAGCGGGCGCCTACCCTCACGAGCCTGCAACCTCCGGTTCCAGCGCGAGACCGAGTTCATCTCGCGCGACCCACGCCAGCCGGACGACCTGCGCGCGCTGGCCGGCTTCATGTCCGCCGGCGCCGCCCTTTTGCCGTTCGACCCGGGTGCTCCTGTTGTGGCGACACGGGTGCCCGCCACCGGACGATATGGATGGAATCCGCCCGGCACATACCGTCCTGCCTCCTACGCCTACTAGCGCGTGAGCGGGGAGCGCTCGGATCGAAGAGGAAACGAGGTGCGACATGAAGATGATCGCGCTCGACGAGGCGGTGGCTTCGATTCCCGATGGGGCCACGCTGATGGTCGGCGGCTTCATGGGTGTGGGGACTCCCGAGCCGCTGATGGACGAACTCGTCCGGCAGGCGCGGCACGACCTGACGATCATCGCCAACGACACTGCCTCGCCCGGCATCGGTATCGGTAAGCTGGTGACAGCCAGAGCGCTCCGGCGGGTGGTCGCAAGCCATATCGGCCTCAATCCTGAAACCCAGAAGCAGATGATCGAGGACGGCCTGCAGGTGGAGCTGGTGCCGCAAGGGACATTGGTGGAACGCATCCGCGCCGGTGGTTGCGGCCTCGGCGGCATTCTCACCCCGACCGGTATCGGGACGGTCGTCGAGGAGGGGAAACAGACGATCGAGGTCGGTGGCCGGGAATACCTGCTTGAAACCGCCCTTCAGGCGGATTTCGCCCTCGTCCAGGCTTTCCTCTGCGACTACCTTGGCAATCTCACCTACGCGTTGACCGGGCGCAACTTCAATCCGCTCATCGCCATGGCGGCGCGCACGGTCATGGTCTGCGCGGAGCACGTCGTCCCGGTCGGCGTGATCGCGCCCGACCACGTCGTGACCCCGGCTCCCCTCGTCGACTACGTCATCGCGAGGTGCTGACCCCATGGACCCTCAGATCGTCATCGCACGACGCATCGGCCGCGAACTCCGCGACGGCATGCTTGTGAACCTCGGCATCGGCATCCCAACCCTCGTCGCCAACTATGTCCCGGCCGGCATTCACGTGTTCTTCCAGTCGGAGAACGGGCTGATCGGCACGGGCCCGGTCCCCGAGCAGGGCATGGCGCTGCGCTGGCTCACCGATGCCGGCGGCAAGCCTGTGACGGCGCTGCCTGGGGCGTCTGCCTTCGACAGCGCGATGTCGTTCGCGCTCATCCGGGGCGGGCATCTGGACCTGACGGTGCTCGGCGGCCTTCAAGTCGACCAGCAGGGACGCCTCGCGAACTGGATGGTGCCCGGCAAGATGGTCCCGGGCATGGGCGGCGCGATGGACTTGGTGACCGGAGCCAAGCGCGTGATCGTGGCCATGCAGCACACCGCCAAGGGCCGGTCGAAGATCGTCCGCGCGTGCTCTCTGCCGCTGACCTCTGCACGCCCGGTCGACCTTGTCGTGACGGAACTGGCGGTCATCGCCTTTCCTCAGGGGCGGGCAACGCTGGCCGAGACGGCGGAGGGCGTGAGCGTCGAGGAGGTGCTGGCCGCCACCGAGGCCGAACTCATCGTGCCCGAGCTCGACACGGCCTTGCGGGAACCCGGAACGACCCGTCCGGCGGAGGGCGCGTGACGAAATGCGTCTCGGTGATCCTGGGCCCGTCCGCCGGGGTCTCGCGCCGGGCGAGGCGAAGGCCGTCGCCTGTCTCCGCGGCATGTGCCGGGCCGGCTGCGCGGGCGCGCACGGGGCAGTCGGGACCCGGCGCTGTTGAGACGGCTGCCGATCCTCCTTCAGGAGAATGGAATCGCCGGAGCCTGCAGCACTCAGGTCAGGCGAAGCACCACGTGGACCGCCTCCGCCTCACGCCGCCTGCCGAGCGGCAACCCGCAGCGCTCGAACAGCTTCAGCATCGGGGCATTGCCCGGCAGGATCTCCGCGGTCAGTTCCGCGAGCCCGCTCCTGCGGGCGATGTCGACGAGGTGCCGCATCAGCGCGGCGCCGACGCCCCGGCCCTGGTAGTGGTCGATCACGGTGAACGCCACCTCGGCCTGACCAGGCTGCGTCACGACATAGCGCGCGCCGCCGACGATCACGCGCTCTCCATCCTCGTCCACGGTCGCCACGAGGGCCACGTGACTCGTGAAGTCGACGTTGAGGAAGAAGGCGATCTCCTTGTCGGTGAAGTGTCGCTTTGCGCCGAAGAAGCGGCGATAGAGCGACTGGGCGCTGGTGTGGTCAACCGCGGCCAGCAATCCCGCGCGGTCGTCCGGCCTCAGCGCGCGGATCTCCAGCGTGAGCCCACCGCGCAGGCGCTCGACGACCGAATAGTGCGATAGGTCATCCATGGCGGCCACGGCGTCCCGAACCCGCCGGGGAGGAGACCCGCGCGTCCTCCACACGGCCGACGACGAGCTTGTGATCGGCATGGAGCCGGCGGCCGCGGAGCGTCGGCACCAGCGAGGCGGCGCCGATCCGCATGCGCGCATCCGCCCGGTCCAGAAGAGGCGTGCGGGCGTCCTGCGCGCTCGCCTCCCCGGCGAGCATCACGAGGGCGCAGGCCCAGGCACGAACGTGCTGCTGCATCCCGTGTCCCTCCTCCCGAACGCGCGACGCTCCTCAGGACCTTCGCCGCGCTGCGTCTCTGGTCGGTTCGCCCGGCGCCATGCACTTGGCGTCGTGCCCGACCAGCGGCGGAAGGCGTGCGTGAAGGCGGCAGGCTCGGAGAAGTCGAGGCAGCCGGAGATCTGTGCCAAGCTCATGCTGGTGTCGGCGAGCAGTTGCTTGGCCGCCCGAAACTGCGCCTCGCTGGCAAGACGCCGGAAGCTGGTGCCCTCGGCCCGCAAGCGGCGGCTCAAGGTGCGGCGGGTCACCAGCCTCAGGCGCGCCACGCGCTCTGCCGTGCAGCGTTGCCGGGTCACCGCGGTCTGGAGATACTCGCGAAGCTTGTCCGTCAGCGTGGTGACCTGATCGGCCTCAAGCCGGCGGATGCGGTCCTCTAGCCTTCGACGGACGGCTGGGTCCGCACCCGCGTTCTGCTGCTCCAAGAGCTCGGCAGGGAACACCAGGGCGGCCGCTTCCTGATCGAAGCGGACAGGTCCTCTGAAGAAGCCGATGTATGGGGCTGTGTCGAGGGGCGCGGATCGCGGCAGCAGCACCTCCAGCGGCGCCCAGGCGGCTCCGCACAGCCCCCTCAGAAGGGTGGTCACTGTGGCGAGCGCTCGCTCCAGTTGCAGAGCCGCGCCCTCGGCCTCGGGCTCATGCGGCGCGTAGCTGAGCACCGCGGTGTCGTCGTAGACACCGAGGCCGATGACGGCTCCCCGGTCGCGCACACGCGCATGCGCTTCCAGAGCCCGCAGGGCGTCACCCACCGAGGCAGAGTGGCGGAGCAGTCGGCCGAGGAGGCCGAGCGAGGCCAGGGTGGTTCGCTGCCCGACCAGCAGCCCGAGATGCGCGCAGCGCGTGCGCTCAGCCGCTAGAGCGATCAGGCGGCCGATCACGGTGAAGGGGACGGGCTTGCTGCTGCCGTCAAAGAGGCGGGGATCGAGGTTTGCTTCACCGAGGAGGCTGTCGAGATCCGCGCCGAGTTCTACCAGGACGGTGTGGAGCGCCCGCACCACGTCAGGATGAATGAAGCCGATGGAAGGAGCCTCCTCAGCCCCGTCAGAACTCTCGGCCGTAGCCGCCCCATTCGAGCCGCCGTTGGTGCGTTGTCCGACAGAGGAGAGCATAGCCATATCCTCCTGCCGCCAGATGATCCGATGCAGAGATCCGTGCTTGATCAAATGGGACAGGAGAATTCATTCTTTGACTGTGACCGCCCTCGGTTCGTTTTTCGCAATACGGTGTGATGTGTCACCCTGAGGGCGCTGATATCTCTCGTGCTCGGACGATACGCTCCAGCTGCGGCGTCAGTGCTTTGCGTCCGTCCTGTGGCCGTTGACGCTGGTGAGGTCCGCGCTCGGCGTGGCGGGTGCCACCCCGTCGAAGATCGTCTTGATGACCCGGGCGACGCTGGCCCCCACCTCCGGCGGTTGGATCGACCGCGCCCGCTCAACAGCCTCCGCCCTTAGGGCGTCGTGGTCTACGAGGCCAAGACGCTCCAGCTCGTGCAGCAGAAGCGCATTCATCACCAATCCCGCGATGGTCTGATGGGCCGTCGCCGCCAGGGCTTTCCCGGTCTGATTTACACTCTCCGCCTGGGTCAGAGCCAGTTCGGTCAGCTGCTCGTTGGTGAAGGGGGCGCCGATGTCGCTCATACTATGCCCGCGCCGCAGTAGCGCCTTAACCTCGAATGTACCGTTCGGCAGCGGACCAACGATTGGCCAACGCAGGATCAGAACTCTCCTTCTTTCTGCCAGTTCTGCGTGGGCTGCTTGATCGAACAAGACCTGATCATCGTTCGAGCGTCTTTATAGGCTCGCAAGCAGCGCGTCAGGGGGTAAGGGTCAGATCTGGGGCCTGACAAGCTCTGCAGCGGGCAGCCGCTCAACCCCGTGTCGGCTTATGAAAGCTGAACATGTCTCATTCCATAAGGCTAGAGCTGTTCCCGGTCACATAGCGACGGCCAAGCCGTCCTCGCATCCGGCTGCAGCGAGGTAGTTGCGGCACTCCTGCGGGATGAAGCGGATGAAAGCCTGCCGGATTGCCGCCCAGAGATCCGCGATGGTGCGAGCTGCCGCTTTGCGCAGCAGCGCCTTGAGCTTGGCAAAGGCCTGCTCAATCGGGTTGAGATCGGGGCTGTAGGACGGCAGGTACATGAGCCGGGCTCCGGCTGCCTCGATCGCGGCCTGCACGCCTGCGACTTTGTGGGCGGGCAGGTTGTCCATGACGACGATGTCGCCCGGCTGCAGCACCGGGATTAGGGTCTCGGTGACATAGCTGCGAAAGTGCCTGCCGTTGGTGAGGCCATCCAACAGCGCGGTGGCGCACAGCCCGTGGGTAGCGCAGGACGGCCGTGACGGTGGTGGTTTTGAAGTGCCCCTGCGGCGCCGCAAGCCGGCAGCGCTCGCCGCACGGAGCCCAGCCATAGCGGCGCGCCATGTTGGTGGCTGCGCCCGCCTCGTCCAAGAATACGAGTTGGTCCGGATCGAGCTCCGGCTGAGCCTCGAACCGAGCCTCGCGGGCAGCCCGTACGTCGGCGCGCTCCTGCTCAGATGCGTGCGTCGCCCCTTTTTCCAGGTGATCCCGTGCCGCTGGACGAAGCGCGACAGGCCGCTCGTGCTGGTCTGCACGCCCCGCTCAGCCAAGCGGTCGCGCAGCTCACGCAGGAAGAGACGCGGCTCGTGGCTAGAGGTCGCCAGGATCAGCGCGGCATGCGCCTCGATCTGCTTCGAGGTGTGATCGCCGCCCATGGGCTTGGGGGCGAGTTGGCCCTCGTGGCGGAAGCGCTCCGACCAGCGGCTGGCGCTGGACACGCTGACCCCGAAGCGAGCGGCGGCGCGACGGCAGGAGGCACCCGCCGCCACGGCAGCCACGACACGCTCGCGCAGGTCCACAGACAGGGGCGAAGGCATGGGCAATCTCCTTCACCCGTCAACGCCCCACCCGCAAACCCGTCTCAAGCAGCGCGGGACCTGCTCTATGTGTCTGTGAAATCGAGGCCGCATGCCGCTAAAGCCGCGGGCAATGATCCCAACGAGGGCATTTTCTCTCTTGTTTTCCCTGTTAGCAGGGAAGGGGAGGTAGAGACCGGCTCGCAGACGACTGCGTGCACCACCAGGCATTCTGCGC
Source organism: Methylobacterium durans (assembly GCF_003173715.1). Classification (NCBI taxonomy): domain Bacteria; kingdom Pseudomonadati; phylum Pseudomonadota; class Alphaproteobacteria; order Hyphomicrobiales; family Methylobacteriaceae; genus Methylobacterium; species Methylobacterium durans. The sequence goes on from NZ_CP029550.1 coordinate 5,062,554, forward strand.
GAAACGCGCCATTTCCGAGCACACCAGAGATCGTCGGGATCTCAGATCCTTGGCCGGATGCGAGCAATTCTCGCGCCCGCTCTCCCGCCCCCTTTAGAGGCCGTCGGGTACCGCTCGGCAGGCCGCGTCTCGCGCGCTCTCTGATCAGCTTCCGCGTCCGCCGAACCCTCATGCCAGGAGACCGGTTCGCTGGAGACGCTGTTCGCCGCGCTGAGACAGGCCAGCTCGCTCTCCACGGCCTGCATTCGCGACCAGACTTCTCTCGCGAACGGAGCGGACATGTTTACGTCCCGAGGGACCGCTTTGGCATCGCTGCGTGAGGCGACCTTGAACCAGGGCGGCCACCGCGTGAAGGCGATGGGCCGGGTGCAGCCGGCCATTGAGCAGATTCAAGCCGGCATCGGGTGTGCAAATCAGCAGGGTGGAGGCGCCGCGCCCAGATCGCGTGCTGCGGCGATCCAGGCTCGCAAATCAGGGCGGCGGTGTTCAGCGACCGCCCTGCCGCCGACGACAGGTTCCGGCTGCGGCGACCGTTGTCCGGCAGCCGGTGCCACTGCTCTTCGAGAAAAGCTTCAATCGCGTCGGGTTCGAGCCAGCCACACGAGGGGAACGAGCGTTGCGGCGACGAGCAGCGCTGCGGACACGAGTCCGGCAGGCGTTGCCCGAGCCGTTGCCCGAAACGCGATCGATTGGCCGATCGTGAGATCGACCGTCGCTCTCATCTCCTCCGGGTGGGGAGCGGCAGTTGCGGAGGCGAGTTCCGCCTCCGAGGCAGACAGGCGATCAATCGCGCGCATCGTCCATTCCTCAAGCGATCTGAGGTTCCGCACCTCGATATCATGCGGTCGGTCGACGGTGTGTTGGCTTGGGTCCGCCCGAAGAGCCAGAATCGCGAATCCGCCGAAGCCGATGCCGATGCTCGCGCTCACCAGGGGGAGGACGGGTTAGACGATAGGTGACAGACGCTCCGCATGGATCGACCTCTGCCGTTGCGTACCGATGGCAACCCCGATCCCCACCGAACCGGTCCCGGAACTGACGCCTCGTCCGTGGACGCTACCGCAGGCAGAGCAGGCCTGCCGATGCCCGAGACCATCCGCAGCAAGGTGGTTGGCATCGGAGATGCCGTGCCGTCCATGGCGTGGGGAGCGAACGTCGCCGGCCGGGAAATCACTGTACAGAGCCAGCCTGCTTGGTGCGTGAAGATCATGACGAGATTTACGATGGTGAAGCGTGATTGTTTTTCACGATGCGTATCCTTTCCATCCATCGTTTAACCATGCGGCAGTTTTCAATTTGCCATGGAAGCGCTGTCAATCTTTCATACAAAGAGCGTGATAGGATTGACGAAGTTTATCAGCGATGCAGGCCATGAACGCCAAAACTGATCAGGCGCGAGCGTACGTGCAGCTTCTGCCAGGCGATCCTGCACCCTGGTTTCATCAGCGCTCATCGGGCAATCCGCGCTACGCGTTCGACACGGTCGCCGGTCGCTACGTGGTGCTCTGCTTCTACGGATCCGCCGGCGATGCGCAGGCGCAGCGGGCCATGACGGCCGTCGCAGCCAATCGCCAGCATTTCGATGATCAGCGGGCGAGCTTCTTCGGCGTCAG